>NZ_SJXI01000001.1:0-517284 GCF_004337455.1 Parafrankia sp. BMG5.11
TCGACTTCGCGCGGATCAAGCAAATCGCCAAGGCGCCTGTGCTGGTGGACCTGCGCAATATCTACCGCCCGGAAGACGTCCGCTCGGCCGGGTTCGCGTATTCGAGCATCGGGCGCGGCTAATCCAACCGCGCCGCGCGCCAACTAGGAATCAACCGAAGAGATTCTAGTCCTTTTGTGGTTGCGCTGGCGGAATAGATGCGTTGGCAGAAGCATCCTCACCCGGAAGGGCGCCGTCGCGCTCGCGCTCCAGCTTTTCCATGTACTGCTTCTCCAGGCTTTCCACCCGCGCCTGTTCGGCCGCGGCATCGGCATCGATGGTCGACAGGCGCTCCGCCCGAGCGGCGGCGATGAGTTCGGAAAAGCGCGCTTCGCTGCCATCGCGGCGGTCGGCGGCGGCGGCGTTGATCAGCTGCTGGGTGCAGCCGGTGAAGCCGCCCAGCCCAACCGGCGAGCACGACATGGTCCCGAATGCGCCGACCATGTCGAGCCGTTCCACCCGCCGTGCCCAGGCCATGTTGGCCGGATCATCGGAGAAACGCAGCGTTTCAGGAATGCGGTAGCGGTCGGCTTCAGGCAGGCGGGCGATGACCACGATCTCGTCACCCTGCGGCGGGGACACTTCATCGTCGCCGTATACGATCACCATGCGGACCTTGTCGCCTGCGGTGTCTTGCGCGGCGGCCGGGGCGGACAACGCCGCAAAGGCGAGGAGGGGAAGAGCGAGCTTGCGGATCATGGTGCTTGTCCTGGTTTGCTTGGCGCACAAATGGTTCAACCTGCACTGAACAGGTACTGAAGCGACCGGAGCCGCGGCGCGGTTCCTCAAATCCGTTCCGCCAGCCGGATCGCCACCCGGCAACCCAGCCGGATCGCGCCCGACAGCAATGGATACCCCGGCGCGCTCTCCGCCCCGGCCGCGATCGCGGCGGCGTGATGCTCCCGCTCGTCGTCGCGGAATTCGGCCACCATGGCGGTGAGTTCCGGATCGTCGCCGGCGCGTTCCAGTTCGTCGAGCTGGTCGGAATAGTGCTTGTCGATTTCCTCCTCGACCGCCGCGGTGCAGGCCATCGCCGCCTTGGGGCCGATCAGCGCGGTCGCGGCGCCGAGCGCGAACCCGGCGATCGACCAGAACGGCTGGAGCGCCGTCGGCCGCACCCCGCGCTCGATCATCATCGCATCGAAGCGCGCCTTGTGGACCGCTTCGGCCCGCGCCATCGCGGCGATCTCGCCCGCGTGAGGCGCGCGGTTGCCCATTACCGCCAGCTGCCCGGCATAGATGCGGGTGGCGCCGTATTCGCCGGCCTGGTCGACCCGGATCATCCGGTCGATGGAGGTTTCGGTCATGAGTCCTTCCGGCGCAGCAACAGCAGGATCGCTATTCCGGCAACGGTTGAGATCAGGAAATTCCACCCGGCTAGCGAAATTCCGGCGAGGCTCCATTGCACTTCATCGCAGCGGACTAGCGGCGCATTCATGATCGCTTCCAGCGGATCGCCGCCACCCAGGCTCGGCGTGCTGCAGGTCGTCAGCCCTTCCCACCAGCCGTATTCGACGCCCGCGTGAAACGCGCCGATCGCGCCCGTCACCAGAAGCGCCACCGCAGCGAGCGCGATCCACACCCGCCGGGGGGCAGCGACGGTCGACAGCAGGGCGAGCGCGATGGCGGCAAAGTGCGGATAGCGTTGCCACCAGCACATTTCGCACGGATGCAGGCCGAAGCCGTATTCGGACACGTACGCGCCGCCCAGCAGCAGCGCGGGCACGCCGAGCGCCAGCCGTTGAGCGAGCTTTTCTCGCGGTGTCAGCACCATCAGCGCTTCTTCGCGCCGGTCTGGGATGCGGCGTTCCGGGCGAGGGCCGCGGGCGAAGTGCGGCGCAGCGTGTCGAGCGCGTAGCTGAGCTGGAAGTCCTCGATCCCCTTGGCCTTCAGCTCTTCGGCGGTGGCCTGGAAGCGCGGATCGTCCTTGCGGTCCTTTTCCAGATCCTTGTCCTTCAGGGCGGCTTCGTTGACCAGGTGGCCGCGCAGGTCGGATTCGCGCAGGCGGAACTTCTCGCGCTTGGCGCGGTCGGGATCGCTGAGCTGCGGCACCGCGATGTCGGGATCGATCCCGCCCTCCTGCACCGAGTGGCCCTTGGGCGTGAAATAGCGCGCGGTGGTCAGCTTCAACGCGGCGGTCTGCCCCAGCGGCAGCAGCGTCTGCACGCTGCCCTTGCCGAAGCTGCGTTCGCCCATCACCACCGCCCGGCCGTGATCCTGCAGCGCGCCGGCGACGATCTCGCTGGCGGAGGCGGAGCCGGCATCGATCAGCACCACCACCGGAACCCCGGCGGCCATGTCGCCCTTGAACACGCTCTCGGCATCATAGACCAGCGATTCGCCCCGCGCGCGGCCGCGCTGGGAAACGATCTGCCCCTTGTCGAGGAACAGGTCGGACAGGGCGACCGCTTCGTCGAGCGAGCCGCCCGGGTTCTGCCGCAGGTCGAGCACCAGGCCAGCCAGGCTTCCGCCCGCATCGCGCTTCAGCTTCTGCCACTGGGCGAACACATCCGAACCGACATCGCGGCTGAATTCGTTGACCGAGATGTAGCCGATGTTGCCCGCTTCCAGCTTGCTGGTGACCGGTTCCAGGTCGATCGTGCCGCGGGTGACCGTGACATCGAACGGATCGTCGCTGCCCGGGCGGAAGATCGTCAGCCGGATCGAGGTGCCTGCCGGCCCGCGCATCTTGGCCACCGCATCGTCCAGTTCGCCGCCGACCACCAGCGTGCCGTCGAGGTGGGTGATATAATCGCCCGCCTTGATGCCCATCTTGTCCGCCGGGCTGCCCTTGAACGGCGAGACGACCTTCACCGCGCCGTCATCGAGCACGACCGACAGGCCGAGGCCCGAATAGTTGCCGTCGATCATCGTCTCCAGCCGCTGAAGATCGCCGCCATCGAGATAGGCGGAGTGCGGGTCGAGGCTGGCCAGCATGCCGTCGATCGCGCCGCGAATCAGCTTGTCGTCATCGACCGGCTCGACATAGCTCGCCTTGACCCGCTGGTAGACTGCGAACAGCTTGGCAAACTCCGGCCCGGTACGGCCATCGACCTGGGCGAGGCCAGCGGTGGTCGCCGGCAGCAGCGCGACGGCGCTGACCAGAGCGGCGGAGCGGACGAGAGCGGCAACCTTCATGGCGCGGGTGTTTCCTGAACGTGTGATCGGATAAGCGTTCTATCGCCTAGGCCGGGTGAATACCAGATGAGGGCGCGGCGCCCGACGACAAGCGTTGACGGTTCAGCGGACGAATTCCAGCGGATTGACCGGCTGGCTGCCGCGGCGCAGTTCGAACCCGATCACCGGACGCACCGGCGCGGCCACACCCAGCGGGGCGCCGGCGAGCACGTCCTCGCCCACCGTCACGTCTCTGCGGGCAAGGCCGGTTACCAGGCTGGTGAACCCGCCGGGATGCTCGATGATCACGATCCGGTCGAAGCCGCGGAACGGCCCCGCAAAGGCGACGCGGCCGGCCCCCGGCGCGACCACTTGCGCGCCTGGCGCGGGAGCCAGCGACAGCCCGTTCACCCCGGCGCCGCTGGCACCGGATTCGCCGAACCCTGCCACCGTGCGTCCGGCCACCGGCAGCTGGAAGGACGACGCCGGGCGCGTGGCCGGGCTGGAGACGGGCGCAGGCTCGATCACCGTGCTCGCACCGGGCCGCGGCGGGCGCAGCAGCGGCCCCGGCAATGCCGCGAGCTGGCGCCGCAATTCGCCGGCCTTGCCCAGGGTGCCGACCAGTCCGTCAAGGTCGCGCGCTTCCTCGGCCAGAGCCAGCGCGCGCTCGGCCTCGCGCGCGGCGGCCCCGCTGGCGGCGCGCAGCGCGAGTCGCTGGCGCGATTCGAGCGTCGCCAGCGCCTGTCGCCGTTGGGCCAGGGTGCGGCCCGACGCCTGCATCGCGGCCAGCGCAGACTGCGCCTCCCGTTCGATCTGTTGGCCGCGGGCCAGTTCGGCGCGCAGGGCGGCGGTGCGGCGGCGCACTTCGGGCAGGGTGCTTTCCAGCATCGCCCGCATGTACACCGTTTCGCGCAAGGACCCGGGCCGCAGCACCGCGACCGCCAGCGGCCGGCGGGCGAGTTTCTGCAAGCCCGCGGTCAGCCGGATCAGCGGTTCGCGCCGCTCGGCCAGCCGCTGGTCGAGCGCGGCGCGTTCATTCCGGGCCAACGCCATGCGCGCATCGGCGGCGGCGATGCCGGCTTCGGCTTCCTGGATCCGCGCGGCCAGCGCGGCGGCCTCGCGCGCGGTCTTGTCGGCGGAGGCGCGCACGCCCGCTGCCTCCACTTCCAGCCGGCTCGCCCGCCCCGCGGCCGCGCGCGCCTGGGCTTGCGCCCGCACCAGTGCGGCGCGAGTATCCGCGACACTCCCGTAATACGCACCCTGCTGCGCGCCGACCGAATAGGCCCCGCCCGCCAGCGCGGCGATGGCGAGCAGGACAGGCAAGGCACGGCGCGGTGTCACGGCCCCGCTCTTAGCGCGTGTCGCCGCTGCGATGATAGGGATGGCCGGCGAGGATGGTGGTGGCGCGGTACAGCTGTTCGGCCAGCATCGCGCGGGCGAGCAGGTGCGGCCAGGTCATCGCCCCGAATGCCAGCAGCAGGTCGGCGCGCTGGCGTTCCTGGTGCGAGTGCCCGTCCGCCGCGCCCAGCACGAACCGGGCTTCGCGGACCCCTTCGTCGCGCCAGCGGCCCAGGATGGCGGCGAAATCATCCGACGTCAGATGCTTGCCGCGCTCGTCGAGCAGCACGGTGCGGGTGGGGGTCAGCGGATCGGGCGACTTGCCGCCGGTTTCGGGCAGTTCGCTATGCTTGAACGGCCACGCGATGCGCTTCTCGTACCGCGCGACCAACTCCGCTTCGGGCGAGCGGCCGATCTTTCCCCGAGCGATGATGTGCAACAGCATGGAAGTTGCCGATTACGGCCTGCGACCGCCCGGCCGCAAGCCGCTCGCTGCGGGATCAGGCGGCGCCGGTCTTCTCGTCGCCGAAGCCCCACATGCGTTCGAGGTTGTAGAAGCTGCGCACTTCGGGACGGAACAGGTGAACGATCACGTCGCCCGCGTCGATCAATACCCAGTCGGCGGCCGGCAGGCCTTCGACCCGGGCGTTGCCGAAGCCGCCCTGCTTGATCTTTTCAGCGAGCTTCTGCGCCATCGCCGCGACCTGACGTGTCGACCGGCCCGAGGCGATGATCATGTGATCGGCAATGCTCGACTTGCCGGCGAGCGGAATCGCCACGAGATCCTGCGCCTGATCGTCGTCGAGCTGGCTCAGCACGAGTTCGAGCAGGCGGTCGCCTGCCCCGCCCGATGAGGAGGTGTCAGCTTGAGCCATGCGGCCCGGACTTGCGCCGGCAGCTGCCGACAGCGGTTGCGCCTGATGCATAGGCGGTGATCGTGCTCCCGTGATGAAGGGCGAAGTGCATGAAGGAACCAACGCGCATCATCGCGCGGAAGTTTCCCTGGCGGCCGAAATGGTACGTGCGCAGCGATCGCGCAAGGCGGCTTGCAAAGCCCTGACAGCGGGTTCGAGTTGCCGATATGCCAGGGCCGGTGCGCTCCATTCGCCCAGGTCGAAAACCGGCGACCTACCGGGCCGCGGCGAGGCTCGTCGCGGCGCAGGGAGCATAGCCTGTGCCGGCGCGCGCTGCAATCGCGCTGTCGGGCAGCGTCAGCGCGGTTGCGCAAGGCCGCCCGGCGAGGCGGGCCTTTATCTCGGACATGAAGGGCTGGCGCAGACGCTTACCTGGTATCTCACCAACGAAGCCTGGTGGCGGCCGCTGCTTAACCGATAAGCCGGCCGGTGACGCCGTCGCGCGGCCGGGCCGACGCATAGCGGTCCGCCCACGCCGGGTCGGCCTGGCGGATCGCGCTGGCGGAAATCGTGTCGGGATCGAACGCGATCCACGCGAGCGCCGGCGCCGGCGCTGCGGCCAGCCGGTGAGCCGGCACCCGGTCACGCCGCAGCCACGCCATCGCCGGCCCCTCGAACGCAGCCGCGCCGTAGCCGGGACGCGCGAATACCACGATCGGCATGGTGCGCGCGATCTCGCGCCAGTGTCTCCACCGGTGGAACTGCGCGAGGTTGTCCGCTCCCATGATCCACACGAACCGCCGGCGCGGATAGCGGCGGGTCAGCGCGCGCAAGGTGTCGACCGTAAAGCGCGTGCCGAGCTGACGCTCGATCGCGGTCACCCGGATCGGCGCGCGCCGCGCCGCCGCCCGCGCCGAGGCGACCCGCGCCTTGAGGGGGGCCATCCCGGCGGCGGGCTTGAGCGGATTTCCGGGCGACACCAACCACCACACCTCGTCCAGCGCCAGCGCGTCGATGGCGGCGAGGCTGATCCGCCGATGCGCCCGGTGCGCGGGGTTGAAGCTGCCCCCGAGAAGGCCGGTCGCGGCCCTGCCCTGGCGCATCCTCAGGTGGGCTGGCGGCGCGGCGACACCTTTTCGTCGCGGTAGCTGCCCTGGCGGGCGAGCATCCAGCCGGGGTACTCGCGCGGCAGGCGGCTGAGCTTTTCGAGCTGCTTCAGCTCGTCGGCGGTGAACTCGACGTCGCACGCGCCGATGTTGTCGGCCAGCTGGTCGGCCCGCTTGGCGCCGACGATCACAGTGGAGACCGCCGGCTGATAGAGCAGCCAGCTGAGCGCCAGCTGCGCCACCGTCTTGCCCTTGGCGTCCGCCATCGCGCGCAAGGCGTCGATCACGTCCCAAGCGCGGTCGGTATCGACGACCGGGAAGTCGAATACTGCCCGGCGGCCCTCCCCTTCGCTCTTGTCGTCATCTCCCCGGGTATACTTGCCCGACAGCAGCCCGCCGGCGAGCGGCGACCAGACCATCAGGCCGACGCCTTCGGACTGCAGCATCGGCACGATCTCCCGCTCCAGGTCGCGGCCGGCGATGGTATAGTACGCCTGCAGCGAGGCGAACCGCTCCAGCCCCAGCCGCTCGCTGATCCCCAGCGCCTTCATGATCTGCCACGCGGCCCAGTTCGACACGCCGATATAGCGCGCACGGCCGGTGCGCACGATGTCATCCAGCGCCCGCAGCGCCTCCTCCATCGGGGTTTGCGAATCCCACCCGTGAATCTGGTAAAGGTCGACGTGGTCGGTCCCCAGCCGCTCCAGGCTGGCGTCGATCTGGTGCAGCAGGTGATAGCGGCTGGTGCCTGCGTCGTTGGGTCCTTCGCCCATCGAACCCATCGCCTTGGTCGCGATCACCACGTCGGACCGCTTGACGCCCAGATCCTTGAGCGCCCCGCCGACGAACCGTTCCGACTGCCCGCGGGTATAGACGTTGGCGGTGTCGATGAAGTTGATCCCGGCATCGAGCGACTGCTTGACCAGCGCGGTGGAGGCGTCCTGATCGAGCCCGGCGATCGCAGCGAACATGCCCGGGTCGGTGCCGAAGGTCATCGCGCCGAGGCACAGTTCCGACACGATCAGGCCGGTGGATCCAAGTCGGTTGTAGCGCATCGGTGCTCTCCTGTTTGCTCGGCCGGTCAGCCGCGTATCTGTCCGTCGCCGCGGACCAGCCATTTGTAGGTCGTCAGCCCTTCCAGCGCGACCGGGCCGCGGGCGTGGAGCCGCCCCGTGGCGATGCCGATCTCCGCGCCCAGACCGAATTCGCCCCCATCGGCGAACTGCGACGAGGCGTTGTGCATCACGATCGCCGAATCGACCTGGGTCAGGAAACGTTCCGCCATGGCCGCGTCTTCGGTGACAATGGCATCGGTATGATGCGATCCGTGCGCCGCGATGTGCGCCATGGCGTCATCGGGGCCGTCGACCACCGCCACCGACAGCACAGCGTCGAGGTATTCGGTGTCCCAGTCTTCGGGCGCGGCCGGCGCGATGCGCGGGTCGATGGCCTGGGCCCGGGCGTCTCCGCGCAGTGCGCAGCCCGCGTCGATCAGGGCGCCGAGCAGCGCGGGCGTATCGGGGTAAGCGGCATCGACCAGCAGCGTCTCCATCGCCCCGCAGATGCCGGTGCGGCGCAGCTTGGCGTCAAGCGCGATGCTGCGCGCCTTCGCCGGATCGGCGGCGGCGTGGACATAGGTGTGGCACAGCCCGTCGAGATGCGCGAGCACCGGCACCCGCGCATCGGCCTGGACCCGCGCCACCAGGCTCTTGCCGCCGCGCGGCACGATCATGTCGATCAGCCCGGCGGCCGCCAGCATCGCGCCCACCGCCGCGCGGTCCTGTGTCGGCACCAGCTGCACTGCCTCAGCCGGCACCCCAGCGCTCGCCAGCCCGCGCACGAACGCGGCGTGCAGGGCGCGGTTGGAGCGCGCCGCCTCGCTGCCCCCGCGCAGCAGCACCGCGTTGCCCGCGCGCACGCACAGCGCGGCGGCGTCCACGGTCACGTTGGGGCGGCTTTCGTAGACGATCCCGATCAGCCCGATCGGAATGCGCACCCGTTCCAGCACCAGCCCATTGGGCCGGGTGTCGCGCGAGATCACCTCCCCCAACGGTGACGGCAGCGCGGCGACCGTCTCGACCGCGTCCGCGATCGCCGTGAGCCGCCCAGGATCGAGCCGCAGCCGGTCCAGCAGAGCCGCGGTCAGTCCGGCAGCCTCGCCGGCGGCGCAGTCCTCGGCATTGGCGGCGAGGATCTCGGCCTCATCCTGCCGCAGCGCGGCCGCCGCCGCCGCCAGCGCAGCGGCACGCGCGCTGTCGTCGAGCCCGGCAAGCGCTGATTGCGCCACGCGTCCGCCATGCGCCAGCGCTGCCACCAGGGCATCGCACGACAGCGAAGGAGCGGCGTCAGCCATGGCGCGCAGCTAGCAGGCGGGCGGCGTGCTGTCAGGCGGCAAATTGGCTGTTGCTCGTCGGCAAAAAGGGGCGGCGCAACAATGGATAGTGAGTTTGGTTCCCGCTCACGGAGGGATAAATTTCGGCGAATGAGTCCGTTGGTCGCACGACTCACCCGTTCCGCCCCGACTCCGGCAGTCTCGATTCGACGCTGGATGAATCCTTGGGTAGCGGCCCCGTCGGGATAAGAACGGGACATAGGGGTCGTACCTCACATGAATTTTGTCGCCGGCGGCGCTTTGACCCGCCTGCGCGCCTGGTTTCCCGACCGCGAGTTCATCATGCGGTCGCAGGGACAGGTTCGCTTTATCAAGATCACTGCCCGCGGGCAGATGATCGCCGCCAGTATTGTGCTGGCTGCACTGCTGGCCTGGGGCCTGTCGCTGGCCGTGATGGGCTGGCTGCAATACCATGCCGCCGCCGACCGGCTGTCGCTGCTGGAGCGCGAGGCCACCGTCGCCCAGGCGGAGGAGCGCGTCGGTGCGTACCGCCAGGACATCGGCGCCGTCGCCAGCGATCTGGAAAAACGCCAGGCTTTCATCGAGGAGATGGTCGATTCGCTGCCCGCTGATGCGCGCGACGGCGAAACGGTGACCGATTCCGCCGGCGAGGCGGACAAGACCGTCGCCAAGGTGAGCGCGCTCATTCCCGAAGCGGGCGCCCTCGCTCGGATCGAAGCGCGCCAGCTCGCCTTCGTGGAGCGCCTGACCCGTTACGCCGACCGCCGCGCGGAACGCACCTCGCGCGCGATCCGGCAACTGGGGCTTGACCCCAATGCCATGGTTCGCGCCGCCGGACGCTCCGCGATGGGTGGTCCGCTGCAGCGGCTGTCGACCAGCAGCGACGGGTCGATCGATCCGCGGTTCCAGCGGCTGGGCGCCAGCCTTGCCCGCATGGAGGCGCTCGACCGCAGCCTGGCGGGAATCCCGCAGTACCGGCCCGCCAATGTCGAGATGCTCACCTCCAGCTATGGCATGCGGCGCGATCCGTTCACCGGCGAGGCGGCGATGCACTCCGGCCTCGATTTCCGCGGCCCGCTGGGCGCGCCGATCTATGCCGCGGCCAAGGGCCGGGTCAGCTTCGTCGGCCAGAAACAGGGCTATGGTAACGTGGTCGAGATCGCCCACGGTAACGGCATGGTCACGCGTTATGCCCACATGTCCGCCTTTCGCTCGCGCGTGGGGCAGGATGTTTCTCCCGGCGACGTGATCGGCGCGATCGGTTCGACCGGCCGCTCGACCGGTCCCCACCTGCATTTCGAAGTGCGTGTCAACGACCGCGCGGTGAACCCGCGCCCCTTCCTGGAGGCAGCGCCCCATGTTCTCAAAGAAGCCCGACGAGTACAATCCGACGAGCCAGCCCGTGGCTAGACCGGCCAGCGGATCGACCTTCTCGATCATCGGCAGCGATGTGGTGATCAAGGGCGATGTGACCGCCAGTGTGGACCTTCACGTCGATGGCCGGATCGAAGGCGACATCCAGTGCGCGTCGCTGGTGCAGGGTGAAGGCAGCCACATCGAAGGCGGCATCACCGCCGAGACGGCGCGGCTGGCCGGCACCGTCAGCGGTTCGATCACCGCGCGCGAACTGGTCGTGCTGCGATCGGCCCGGATCAACGGCGACGTGCATTACGACGCGCTGACCATCGAGCAGGGCGCCGAAGTGGAAGGCCGATTCGCTCACCGGGTGCCAGCCAAGGCCGTAAAGGCCGACGATGGTAGCGCGCCGACGCTGACGCTGGCGAGCTAGGCCGATACCTCGGCCCTGAGCGCCTTGCGATCGAGCTTGCCGATCATCGTCTTGGGCAGTTCGTCGCGGATCACCACGCTGCTGACCCGCTCGTGCTTGCCGACGCGGGCATTGAGCCATGTGGCCAGCTCCTCCGGCTCAGCAACCGCGTCATCGGCCAGCGTCACGTAGGCGCGCGGCATCTCGCCCAGGTACGCATCGGGCAGGCCGAGCACGAGCGCTTCCTTGACGGCCGGATGCTGCAGCAAAACCGCCTCGACCTGGCTTGGGAAGACCTTGAACCCGCCGACCGCGATCATGTCCTTGATCCGGTCGACGATCGTGATGAAGCCGTCCGCGTCGATCACCGCGACATCTCCGGTGCGCAGCCAGCGGACACCGTCGATTTCCGCAAAGGCGGCGGCAGCGGCTTCCGGCCTGTTCCAGTACCCTTGCATGATCTGCGGTCCGGCGACGACGAGTTCACCCGGCTCGCCGGCGGGGGCGCTGCGGGTGGGGTCTTCCTTGTCGAGCAGCCGCACGCGGGTGTGCGGCAGCACCTGGCCGATGGTGCCGGCCCGGCGCTCGCCTTCATACGGGTTGGTGGACACCACGCCCGAGCTTTCGGTCAGGCCATAGCCTTCGACCAGCCGGGATCCGGTCGCCGCCTCCCATTTCTCGTGTACCGGCGCCGGCAAGGGCGCCCCGCCCGAGATGCACACACGGAGGGAGGAGAAGTCGGTCCTGCCGATCGCCGGATCGTCCAGCAGCGCCTGGTACATCGTCGGCACCCCCGGAAACGCATTGGCGCTGGTGCGGCCGAGCGTCTTGAGCGCCTGCCCCGGGACGAAGCGCGGCAGCATCGCGATGCATCCGCCATTCAGGATCGTGCGATTGAGCACGCAGGTGTTGGCGAACACGTGGAACAGCGGCAGCACGCCCAGGATCGTGTCGCGCTCCTCGAACGGATCGATCGCGATCACCTGCTGCGCGTTAGCTGCGAGGTTGGCGTGCGTCAGCATCGCGCCCTTGGGCCGCCCGGTGGTGCCGCCGGTGTATTGCAGCAAGGCAAGGTCGGTGGGCGCGACAGGGGGCAGATTGCCGGTCGCCGGGCGGAGCATCGCTGCCCAAAGCAGCACGTCGGCACGGTCTGGAACGGTCGCCAGACTCTTGCGGCCGAGCAGCTTAAGCGCGATCCGTTTGGGCCACGGCAGCATCGCTCCGAGCGAGCCGACCACGAGCGTTTCCAGCGCAGACCCGTCCAGCACCTTGAGCGCGGTGGGCAGCAGGCTTGCGACATCGACGGTCACCAGCAGCCGCGTGCCTGAATCGGCCACCTGATGCGCTAGCTCGTCCGCGCTGTAGAGCGGCGAGAAATTGACCACCACCGCGCCCGCCAGCATCGCGCCATAATACGCCGACAGGTAGATCGGCACGTTGGGCAGGAACAGCCCCACGCGGTCGCCCTTGCCGATGCCGCGCGCGGTCAGGCCGGCGGCGAAGCGCCGCGCCTCGTCCAAGACCTGCGCATAGGAATAGACCCGGCCCACGAAGTCGATCGCCGGCGTATCCGGTGCCGCCGCCGCGCTGCGTTCCAGCAGCTGCGGGACGGTCAGTTCGGAGAGCGGCGTGTCCCACGCGCATGGGTGACGATACTGCCCGGGCGCAGGATGGTCGGCCGGGGAATGATCGGGCGCGCCGTTGCTGACATCCATGTCAGCGTGGATGGGGCAAGCGCGCCCGATTGGCAAGCAGGGCCCCGGGGAGCCCGGCGGTTACTCGGCGCCCGCCTCCGTGGCGCGCTTGGCTTCGAGCCAGGCGGCGGCTTCGGCTTCCTGCGCGGCTTCGGCAGCCAACTTGGTGTTGGTGTCGCGTTCGGCGCGCAGTTCCTCGATCAGCGCATCGCGGTCGCTGCCAAAGCGCGCGTCGCGGGTGGTCGCGTCTTCCTCGAGTCCGGCCTTCTTGGCCGCCTTGGCGACCGTCGCGTCGAGTTCGCGCTGCGAACACAGGCCCAGCGTCACCGGATCCTTCGGCTGGATGTTCGAGATGTTCCAGTGCGACCGCTCGCGAATCGCGGTGATCGTATTGCGGGTGGTGCCGATCAGCTTGGAGATCTGCGCATCCGACACCTCGGGGTGGTTCTTGATGATCCAGGCGATGCCGTCGGGCTTGTCCTGCCGCTTGGACACCGGAGTATACCGCGGTCCCTTGGTGCGGCTGACGGCGATCGGCGCCTTGTGCATCTTGAGGCGGTAGTCGGTGTCGGCCTGCCCCTTTTCGATCTCTTCGTTGGTCAGCTCGCCCGCATGGACCGGGTCGCGGCCGGTGTACTTCGAACCGGCGAGATCGTCCGCCATCGCCTGAACTTCGAGGATGTGCAGCCCGCAGAACTGGGCGATCTGTTCGAACGAGAGCGCGGTGTTGTCGACCAGCCAGGTGGCGGTGGCATGGGGCATCAGCGGAGTGGGTTGGTCGGCCATGTGCGGGTCCTGAAATAAAAGGGCCGCCCCTCGCGGGGCGGCCATGTGGGGACCGATCTAGGCGATGCCGCTGCTCTCCGCAAGCTTTAGGCGGCGCGCGTCATCTCCCTGCCCGGCCGCTCCGCGCGGGCGGGCCGCAAGGCGCGCACCATCACCTCCGCCAGCGTTTCCCGCTTCGCGCCGCCGACGATGGTCGCGGGGGTATTGCCGACCGGTCCTTTTGCCCAATCCTGCAGCATCGCACGTCTCCTGCTCATCTCCCCCGCCGCGATACCGCCCGGATCGGACAGTTGTGCGACAAGATGGCAGTTGCGCGTCAGCCGCCCGCCACCTCCAGCACGATCTTGCCGATGTGATCGCCGCCCTCCATTCGCGCATGGGCCGCGGCAGCTTCGGTCAGCGGGAAGGTCTGGTCCATCACCGGGCGGATGGTGCCGTCCGCCACCAGCGGCCAGGCGGTGCGGGCGATCTCGTCGGCCAGCAGCGCCTTGAACGCGTCGGGCCGGGCGCGCAGGGTGGAGCCGGTCAGCGTCAGGCGCTTGCTCATCACCTGCGCCATGTTGATCGTCGCTTGCAAGCCGCCGAGCACCGCGATCGTGACGTGCCGGCCCTCCTCCGCCAGGCAGGCGAGGTTGCGCGGCACGTAGTCGCCCGACACCATGTCGAGCACCACGTTGACCCCCTTGCCGCCGGTGAAGGTCTTCACCTCGGCGACGAAATCCTCCTCGCGGTAATTGATCGCGCGGTCGGCGCCGAGCGCCAGCGCCGCATCGCACTTCCCGCTCGATCCGGCGGTGGTGATCACCGTCAGCCCGAACGCCTTGGCGAGCTGGATCGCCATCGTGCCGATCCCGCTGGTGCCGCCGTGGACCAGCAAAGTCTCGCCCTCGCAGGCATAGCCGCGTTCGAACACGTTGTGCCACACGGTGAACAGCGTTTCCGGCAGCGCGGCGGCCTCGGCCAGCGACACCTTCTCGGGCACGGGCAGGCAGTGGGCGAAATTCGCCACGCAGTATTCGGCATAACCCCCGCCCGAGACCAGCGCGCACACTTTCTGGCCCAGCCATTCGCGGCCCACGTTCGGCCCGATGGCGGCGATCTCCCCGGCGATCTCCAGCCCCGGTATGGGCGAGGCGCCGGGCGGTGGGGGGTAGAAGCCTTGCCGCTGGATCACATCGGGCCGGTTGACCCCGGCAAAGGCGACCCGGATCAGCACCTGGTCGGGCCCCGGCTGCGGCACGGGGAGCTCCTCGGCACGGAACACGTCCGGCCCGCCGGGCGCGTCGAAGCCCATCGCGGTCATCGTCTGCGGCATCCCTGCGGCCATGCTTGCCCCCCTGTTGCGCGAAAGCTGTTGCGTGAAAGCGACATCACCTTGCAGCGGCTGTGCGCGTAGCCTTGCCGCCCATTGACAGCAAGCGCGCCGCGGCGCGATGCTGCGCGGGTGATGGACGCAGACGACCGTCCCCGGCCGAAAGGCGATGCGGCGAGCCTCCTCGCGAAGGAGGACCTGGCGCCTTCCTCGCTTGACGAGCTGGCCGAGCGGATCGAGCTGCTGGAGGCGGAAATCGCGCGGATCCGCGCACACCGCGACAGGGCGGCCGCTCACCGCAGCGCCGCCGACGCCTTGTTCGGATCGCCGAAAACGTGATCCAGCCGGACCTCGAAACCGCGCGGGGCCGTTCCTATATCGCGGACAGGCGCTTCCCCGGCGCACCGTGCGGCGCGAACCACCGTCCAAGGCGTAAAAGCGCCGTTAACCATCACCGCTCATACTTCCTCGCCCAGCCTGGCTAGCGAGTCCCAAGCGAAAGAACCCGAATGCCCAGTTTCGCCCAGAACCTCGAAAAGACCCTCCACGCCGCCCTGGCCGGCGCGGCGGAGCGGCATCACGAATACGCGACGCTCGAGCACCTGTTGCTCGCGCTGATCGACGACGAGGACGCCGCGCAGGTGATGGCCGCGTGCGGGGTCGATGTCGCCGAACTGAGCGACGTGGTGCGCCGCTATCTCGACGAGGAATATCAGAAGCTGGAAACCGCCGACGATGGCGATCCCCAGCCCACCGCCGGGTTCCAGCGGGTCATTCAGCGCGCGATCCTTCACGTCCAGTCGTCGGGCAAGGATACCGTCACCGGCGCCAACGTGCTGGTCGCGCTGTTTTCCGAACGCGACAGCTACGCGGTCTATTTCCTCCAGCAGCAGGACATGAGCCGGCTCGACGCGGTTAGCTTCATCAGCCACGGCATCGGGAAGGGGGGCAAGCAGGCCGACGGAAAGCCGCCGCAGGGGTCGGGCGCGGGCGAAAGCCCGGCGGCGGACAAGGCCGAGGCGAAGGGCAAGGAAGGCTCCGCGCTCGACCAGTTCACCGTCAATCTCAACGAAAAGGCCAAGAACGGGAAGGTCGATCCGCTGATCGGTCGCGGGCCGGAGGTCGACCGCACGGTGCAGATCCTCTGCCGCCGGTCGAAGAACAACCCGCTCTATGTGGGCGATCCCGGCGTCGGCAAGACCGCCATCGCCGAAGGGCTGGCGCGCAAGATCGTCGAGGGTCAGGTGCCCGAGGTGCTGGCCGAAGCGGTCATCTACAGCCTCGACATGGGCGCGCTGCTCGCTGGCACCCGCTATCGCGGCGATTTCGAGGAGCGGCTGAAGCAGGTCGTCAATGAACTGGAAAAGATGCCGCACGCGGTGCTGTTCATCGACGAGATCCACACGGTGATCGGCGCCGGCGCCACCAGCGGCGGGGCGATGGACGCGTCCAACCTGTTGAAGCCGGCGCTGAGCGGCGGGACGATCCGCTGCATCGGTTCGACCACTTACAAGGAGTTCCGCAACCACTTCGAAAAGGATCGCGCGCTGTTGCGCCGGTTCCAAAAGATCGACGTGAACGAGCCGACGGTGGAAGACACGGTCAAGATCCTGAAAGGCCTGCGCAGCGCGTTCGAGGAGCACCACAAGGTCGTCTACACCCCCGACGCGATCAAGACCGCGGTCGAGCTGTCGGCGCGGTACATCAACGACCGCAAGCTGCCCGACAAGGCGATCGACGTGATCGACGAAGTGGGCGCGATGCAGATGCTGGTGCCGCCGTCGAAGCGGAAGAAGAAGATCACCGCGCGCGAGATCGAGCAGGTCATCGCGACGATGGCGCGCATCCCGCCCAAGAGCGTGTCGAGCGACGACAAGAAGGCGTTGGAGCATCTGGAGCGCGACCTGAAGCAGGTCGTCTATGGCCAGGACGCCGCGGTGAAGAAGCTGTCGACCGCGATGAAGCTGTCCCGCGCGGGCCTGCGCGATCCGGACAAGCCGATCGGCTCGTTCCTGTTCTCAGGTCCCACCGGCGTCGGCAAAACCGAGGTCGCGCGCCAGCTTGCCAGTATCATGGGCATCCCGCTGCAGCGGTTCGACATGTCGGAATACATGGAGCGCCACAGCGTCAGCCGCCTGATCGGCGCGCCTCCGGGCTATGTCGGCTACGATCAGGGTGGCCTGCTGACCGACGCGGTCGACCAGCAGCCGCACAGCATCCTGCTGCTGGACGAGATCGAGAAGGCGCACCCCGACCTGTTCAACATCCTGTTGCAGGTGATGGATAACGGCCGCCTGACCGATCACCACGGCAAGACGGTCGATTTCCGCAACGTGGTGCTGATCATGACCACCAATGCCGGCGCGTCCGACATGGCGCGTCAGGGCATCGGGTTCGGCGATGTCAGCAAGGAAGACGCGCAGGAAGACGCGGTGAAGAAGATGTTCTCGCCCGAATTCCGCAACCGCCTCGATGCGATCGTGCCGTTCACTTATCTCGGCCGCGAGACGGTGGCGCGGGTCGTGGACAAGTTCATCCTCCAGCTGGAGCTGCAGCTGGCCGACCAGAACGTCCACATCCAGTTCGACAGCGATGCGCGCGCATGGCTGGCCGACAAGGGGTACGACAAGCTCTACGGTGCTCGCCCGATGGCGCGCCTGATCCAGGAGAAGATCAAGCAGCCGCTCGCCGAAGAACTGCTGTTCGGCAAGCTGTCGGATGGCGGCGAGGTGCACGTGAGCCTGAAGGACAACCAGCCGGCGTTCGAACTCACGCCCGCCCCGCCCAAGGCCAAGCCCGCAAAGGCGAAACCCGGCAAGGGCAATCCCACCGCCAAGGACAAGCCCGCTGACGAGACCAGCGACAGCGAAGAGGCCGGCGAGAACAACTGATCCCGCATGACGCCGGTCGGCTGAGGTCGGCCGGCGGTCGGGCGCGATTGGCATGTCGCGCCTGATCCTTTACCCCCTGCACCTGACAGGTGGGGGGTCGGACGATGACGAGTGTTCTGAAGGTCGAGGCGCTGACCAAGCGTTTCGCCGACGTGCTGGCGGTCGATGACCTCAGCTTCGCGGTCGAACCGGGGGAGATTTACGGCTTCCTCGGCGGCAACGGCGCCGGCAAGACCACCACCTTGCGCATGGTGCTCGACATCATCCGGCCGACCAGCGGACGGATCGAAGTACTGGGCGGCGCGCCCGACCGGCGCAATACCGCCGCCATCGGCTTCCTCCCCGAAGAGCGCGGGCTCTATGGCAACATGAGCGCGATCGACGCGATCACCTATTTCGGGCGAATGAAGCAGATGCCGGCGGCCGAGGCCAAGGCGCATGGGCTGGAGCTGCTCCAGCGGTTCGACCTGGGCGACCGGGCGAAAGCGAAGATCTCCGAGATGTCGAAAGGCATGGCGCAGAAGGTCCAGCTCGCCACCGCGATCGTCAACCGCCCGCAATTGCTGATCCTGGACGAGCCGTTCTCGGGCCTCGACCCGGTCAACCAGCAGCTGCTGGAGGACGAGATCGTCAACGCGGCCAAGGGCGGCGCGGCGGTGATCTTTTCCACCCACGTGATGCAGCACGCCGAGCGATTGTGCGACCGCATCCTGCTGCTGCGCAAGGGGCGCAAGCGGTTTGAAGGCACGATCGACGAAGCGCGCGGCACCTTGCCGGCCCGGATCGACGCGGTTGCGCCCGGCGGCATCAGCGGGATCGAAGGGGTGGCGGAAGCGCGCGCGGGGGCCGATCTCGGCAACGGCTGGAGCGAATACTCGCTGCACCTCGATCCCGGGGTCGACGCCGCCGACGTGCTGCAGCGCTGCACTGCCAGCGGCCTGCCGCTGCGGCGGTTCGAGGAACGCCGCGCGACCTTGCACGACGTGTTCGTCCATCTGGTCGGCGGGACCGACGAAACCGCCGGGGAGCGCGCGCAATGATCCGCAACATCCTGCTCGTCGCCGGGCGCGAGTTCCACCAAGTCGTCCAGCTCAAGAGCTTCTGGCTCACCCTGCTGCTGATCCCCGCGGCGCTGGCGCTGGGGCCGATCCTGGGCGAGCGGCTGGAAGACCGCGATCCGATGAAGGTGATGATGATCGACCGCGCCGGCGGCACCGCGCGCACCGCGCTGGAGCAGCGGTTCGCGGTCGAGCATGATCGCGAAGTGCTCGCCGCGCTGTCGCGTTACGTTCGCCGCCACGGGCTGGAGAAGGCCGACCCGCAGGCGCCGTGGGCGGCGCACGACCGGTGGTACACGCCCGTCGACGTCGCCGCGTTCCGCGCTGCCGGCGGCGTGGATGCCGCGATCGCCAGCATCGATCGGGTAAAGGCCGAGGACACTCCGGCATTCGAGGCCGATCCGCCGCGTTATGCCTTCGTCGCTCCGCCTGCCTCGCTGGTGGCGGCGCAGGGGCCGCAGCTCCAGGCCGCGGTGGACCGCGCGCTGGAGGCTGACGACAGCACTACCGACCACGCCGACCTGGTCGTGCTGGTGGGATCGCAGTACCCCGCGGACCCGACCGTCCGGTTATGGGCCAACGAGCGGCCCGATACCGATTTCGTCACCTCGCTGCAGGACACCCTCACCGCCGATCTGCGTCAGCGGTTGCTGGCCGATGGCGGGATGTCTGCGCAAGCCGCCGCGGCGGTGCAGGCCGCAGCGCCGGCGATCGCCGTCACGACGCCGCCGCCCGGGGGCGGGGGCAAGGAGGCGATGCTGGTGCGCTCGATCGTGCCGCTGGCGCTCGCCTATATCCTGATGATGGGGCTGATGCTGTCGGGCAGCTGGATGCTGCAGGGTTCGATCGAGGAACGGTCGAAGAAGCTGCTCGAATCGATCCTCGCGTGCATCACGCCGGAAGAGCTGATGTACGGCAAGCTGCTGGGCGCGCTGGCGATCGGGCTGTCGATGCTCGCCGTGTGGCTGGGCACCGGCGCGGTGGTGGCGTTCGCCACCCATGGCGCCATCGCCGACCTGATCCGCCCCGCGCTCGCCCCGGTTACGTCTCCCGGCGCGATCGCCACGCTGATCTTCTTCTTCATCGCGGGCTACATCGCGATCTCGATCGTGTTCGTCGCGATCGGCGCGATGGCCGACACGATGAGCGAAGCGCAAGGTTTCCTGATGCCGGTGCTGCTCGCGATCCTGCTGCCGGTCACATTCCTGATGCAGGCGATCATCGCCGGCAATTCAGGGCCAATGGTGCAGGTCCTGACCTGGGTGCCGATCTGGACCCCGTTCGCGGTGCTCGCGCGGCTGGGCATGGGCATTCCCACCGCCGAGCTGATCGGCGCGGGCGTGGTGCTGACCGCGTTCATCGCGCTGGAGGTGATCTTCCTCGGCCGCCTGTTCCGCGCCAGCCTGCTCGCGCAAGGACAGAAGCCGGGCCTCAAAATGCTGATGGAGCGGCTGCGGCCCACGACGGAATAGACCGTCCGATACGAAGCGCGGGAACGGGTTGGCGCCCCCGCGCTTGAATCGGGCGTGCCCCCGCCGTTTTCCTGGATCAGGCCCGAACCGTGGGGCATTCATGTCGTGCCGGCGGATGCGTGGATCGACCCCTCGCGCGCGGTCGATCGCGCGCTGGTCACGCACGGCCACGCCGATCATGCGCGCGGCGGGCATGGACAGACCGTCGCGACCCCTGAGACACTGGCGATCATGGACCTGCGCTATGCCACGCGCGATGGCGCCACCCCGGTCGCTTATGGCGAAACCATCCGCCTGCCCGGCGGAGTCGACGCGACCTACGTGCCGGCCGGACACGTCCTCGGCAGCGCGCAAATCCTGCTCGAGCATGCCGGCGAGCGAGTAGTGGTGACCGGCGATTACAAGCGGCGGCCGGACCCCACCTGCCCACCGTTCGAAGTCACTCCGTGCGATATCTTCATCACCGAGGCGACCTTCGGCCTGCCCCTGTTTTGCCACCCGCCGATCGGCGAGGAGATGGCCAAGCTGCTGGGCCGCCTGGCAGCGCATCCCGACCGCTGCGTGCTGGTTGGCGCGTACGCTTTGGGCAAGGCGCAGCGGGTAATCGCCGAACTGCGTGCCGCCGGGCATCACGCGCCGATCTATCTCCACGGAGCCCTGGTCAACATGTGCCGCCTCTACGAAGAATTCGGCGTCGATCTGGGCGAGCTCAAGCTGGTCAGCGAGGCGACCAAGGACGAGATGCGCGGCCACGTGGTCATGTGCCCGCCGGGCGCGCTCAATGATCGGTGGAGCCGGCGGCTACCTGATCCGATCACCGCGATGGCATCGGGCTGGATGCGGGTGCGCCAGCGCGCGCGTCAGCGGAACGTGGAGCTGCCGCTGGTCATCTCCGACCACGCCGACTGGGGCGAGCTTACCCGCACCGTGCAGGAGGTGAACCCGCAGGAGACCTGGATCACCCATGGGCGCGAGGAAGCGCTGCTGCGCTGGCACCAGCTCCACCAGCGCCGCGCGCGGGCGCTGGCGCTGGTCGGCTACGAGGACGAGGATGACTGAGGCCGCAGCCCCCGCGTCGATCCCGGCGGGATCACTTGATCGCGGCGAGGCTCGTTTCGGCCTTCGCCAGCATTTCCGCCGTCAGCTGGTCGGGCGCCATCGACGCGATCATCCGCAGGCTCATGCCCTTGAGATGCTCGTAATGCTGGTGCGTGGTCAGGCCCGGCAGATTGGCATCGAGCGCCGCCTTGCCCGCCGGATCGGCCACGATCGTCTCGACCGGGGTGTCGAGGTTGAGCCGCGCGGTGGCTGCTTCGGCAGTCGGGGCGGCATCGTCCGCCTGCGCGGCGGCGGGAGCAAGCACCAGGGCGGCGGCGGCAAGAAGCATGCGCATATCAGGAAATCCTCTGGAATCGGCCCCGCGCGACGGTCGCCGGGATTTGCGCCGACATTACCGCGCCCGGGCGCGGCTGCCTAGATGGAAGAACTCGCCGCCCTCATCGATGCGCTGGTCTACACTCGCAGCCGCAACGAGAAACTGCGGCTGATCGCCGAGTACCTGCGCGCCGCGCCCGACCCCGACCGCGGCTGGGCGCTGGCCGCGCTGACTGACGGGCTCGATTTTCCCGCGGTCAAGTCTAGCACGATCCGCAACCTGCTGATGGAGCGGGTCGATCCGGTGCTGTGGACTCTGAGCCGCGACTTTGTCGGCGATACCGCGGAGACCGCCAGCCTGCTGTGGCCCGCGCCCGAGGTACCCTCTTCCCCGCCGACCGTCACCGAGGCGGTAGAGCTGCTGACGGCCATGACCCGCAAGTCGGTGCTGAGCGAACTGCCCGCGCTGCTCGATCGGCTTGATCCGTCGGGCCGCTATGCGCTTCTAAAGCTAGCCACCGGTGCAATGCGGATCGGCATCTCCAGCCGGCTCGCCAAGGTCGCCTTCGCTCAGGCCTTCGATGTGACGGTGGAGGAGGTCGAGGAGCACTGGCACGGCCTCACCCCGCCGTACGAGCCGTTGTTCAACTGGGGCGCACACGGCCATGCCGCGCCCGACACCGCGAACATGCCGACCTTTCGGCCATTCATGCTGGCGCACCCGCTCGAGGAAACCGTGGTCGATCTGGCCGACTATGCCGCGGAGTGGAAGTGGGACGGCATCCGGGTCCAACTCGTCCGGATGGGGGGCGAAACGCGGCTCTATTCGCGCGGCGGGGACGACATTTCGGGCACCTTCCCCGAACTGCTCGACATCCTGCCGATGGACGCGGTGCTCGACGGCGAACTGCTGGTGCGCGGGAGCCACCAGGGCGGCGAAGAAGGGGGCGCGGCCAGCTTCAACGCGTTGCAGCAGCGGCTTGGGCGCAAGGTCGTCGCCAAGAAAATGCTCAGCGAATACCCAGCGTTCGTGCGGCTGTACGACGTGCTGATCCTGGAAGGACAGGAATTGCGAGAGCGTCCGTGGGCCGAACGGCGCGAGGCGCTAGAGGCGCTGATGCCGCGCCTGCCGGTCTCGCACTTCGATCTCAGCCAAGTGATCGAGGCCACCGACTTCGAACAGCTCGGCCAGATCCGCGCCGGCACGCGTGACGAGGCGATCGAAGGGCTGATGCTCAAGCGCCGCGATTCGCCCTACATCGCCGGACGCAAGGTGGGCTTGTGGTACAAGTGGAAGCGTGACCCGCTGCTGATCGACGCGGTGCTGATGTACGCCCAGCGCGGTAGCGGGAAGCGATCGAGCTTCTATTCGGACTATACCTTCGGCTGCTGGGACGGCGACCCCGATGCGGGCGCCGAGCTGCTGCCGGTGGGGAAGGCCTATTCCGGCTTCACCGACGAGGAGCTGAAGAAAATCGACCGCCACGTGCGCACTCACACGGTGAACCGCTTCGGCCCCGTCCGCGAGACCGACCGCAGCCTGGTGTTCGAACTGGCGTTCGATTCGGTGCACGAGAGCAAGCGCCACAAGTCAGGCCTCGCGATGCGCTTCCCGCGGGTCCACCGGGTGCGGTGGGACAAGCCGCCGCACGAAGCCGACCGGCTGGATGCGCTGAAGGCGTTGATCAAGGACTGACCCGCGACTACGCGACCGCGATGCACACCGCCGAAACGCTTCTCACCACGTACGACAACATGCTCGGCTCGCTCGACGGGTGGCTGGGCAAAGCGGCCGACCACGGGGGCGATGCGCTGTTGGAGCGCCGGCTGACCGACGACATGTTTCCGTTGTCGCGCCAGCTCCGGTTCTGCTGCAATCTGCCGGGCGAGACGATGGCCGGCGCCGCGGGCGTGGCCTATTCTTCCAGCGACATCGACGACGAGACTCTGACCGCCGCGCGCGAGCGGATCGCCGCGACCCGCGTGCTGATTTAGGGCTGGCGAAAGACCCCTTTCGGCGGGGACGATGCGGCGGTCGAGCTGAGCCTCGCCAACGGCATGACATTCGATCTCGATACCACCGGCTACGTGCGCGACTGGGCCCTGCCCCAGTTCTATTTTCACCTGATGACCGCCTATGCGATCCTGCGCACCGCCGGGGTGCCGCTGGGTAAGGCGGACTACGTCGGCTACATGTTCAGGTACCTGCGCCAGCCCCCCGCCAGCGCCAGCTAAGTCGCGCTACGCAACATCCGCCAGAATCGCCGCGGCGTGGGCGCGGCCGTTCTCGACATAGTGCGCGACGCCCATGCGCATGCCGGCGATCGCCATGTCGTCGAGATCGCGCATCTTGCGCGCGGGTCGCCCGCCCCACAACTCGCGCGGGGCCATCACCTTGCCTTCGGTCAGCATCGCGCCCGCCGCGAGCATCGCGTCGGATGCGATCACCGCCTTGTTCATCGCGATTGCCCCCAGCCCGACAAAGCCGCGATCCTCGATCCGGCAGCCGTGCAGCATCACCATGTGCCCCACCAGCACGTCATCGCCGATGATCAGCGGCGAACCATCGGGATCGCCGGGGCGTTCGGGATCGCAGTGCAGTACGCTGCCATCCTGGATGTTGGTCCGCGCGCCGATCACGATGCGGCTGACGTCGGCGCGCAGCACGCAGTTGTACCACACGCTGGAATCGGGCCCGATTGTCACGTCGCCGATGATCGTCACTCCGGGCGCGATGAAGGCGCTGTCGTCGATCCGGGGGGTCTTGCCGTGGATCGAGATGAGGCGGACACCGGGGCGGTCGATCACGTGGCAGTCTCCCATTGGTCGCGGCGAAGCGAATAGACGATCGAGGGGTTGAGCTCTTCGCCGAAGCGAGGATCGACGTAGTCGAGTTCCGCGCGCCGCTGCATCCCCAGCCGCTTCATCAAGCCCCAACTCGCCGCGTTGCCTGGAACGGTGAGCGCGACCACCTCGTCCGCGCCAAAGCGGGTGAACGCCGCGCCGAGCGCGGCGGAGGCGGCTTCGCGCGCGTAACCCTGACCCCACGCGTCCTCGCGCAGCCGCCAGCCGATTTCCACCGCCCCGGTCACCGACGAGCCCGGCGCATCGGCGCGCTTCAGACCGCAGAATCCGAGTACGTCGTCATGGGATTTCCGCTCCACCACCCAGAAGCAGAACCCGTTGGCGGCCTGGCAGTTCTCCACCCGCGCGCGGGTGGCGGCCATGCCATCTTCGTCGAGCACCCCGCCGAGCCAGCGCATCACCGCAGGCGTATTGGTCCCGGCCCAGAACCGCGGCCAGTCCGCCTCGCGCCACTCGCGCAGGACCAGGCGGTCGGTCTCGATCATGCGCCGAGCAGCCGCGCCGCATGGGCGGCATGGTATGTCAGCACGCCTGAACACCCGGCGCGCTTGAACGCCATCAGCGTTTCCAGCACCAGCGCGTCGCGGTCCCCTGCACCCGCCGCCGCGGCCGCCTCGATCATCGCGTATTCCCCGCTCACCTGATAGGCGAACACGGGCACCGCGAACCGCTCCTTCACGCGCCGCACGATGTCGAGGTAGGGCAAGCCCGGCTTGACCATCACGCTGTCGGCACCCTCGGCCAAGTCCAGCGCCACTTCGCGCAAGGCTTCCTCGGCATTGGCGGGATCCATCTGGTAGCTTTTCTTGTCGCCCTTGAGCAGGCCGCCCGAACCGACCGCATCGCGGAACGGGCCGTAGAACGCGCTCGCGTACTTGGCGGCGTAGGCCATGATCTGGACATTGTGGTGCCCGCCCATTTCCAGCGCCATGCGGATCGCGCGCACCCGGCCGTCCATCATGTCGGACGGGGCGATCACGTCGGCGCCGGCTTCGGCCTGGTTGATCGCCTGATCGACCAGCACCGCCACGGTGTCATCGTTGACGACATAGCCGCTCGCGTCGAGCAGCCCGTCCTGGCCGTGGCTGGTATAGGGATCGAGCGCCACGTCGGTCAGCACCCCGATGTCGCTGCTGCACGCATCCTTGATCGCCTTGATCGCGCGGCACATCAGGTTGTCGGGGTTGAGCGCTTCCGCGCCGTTATCGCTGCGCAGGTGGCCCTGCGTATTGGGAAACAGCGCCACGCACGGAATGCCCAGCGCGACCGCTTCTTTCGCCCGGGCAGCGATGCCATCGACCGACCAGCGCGATACGCCGGGCAGCGAGCCGATCGGCTCCTCGACACCCGATCCATCGGTGACAAACAGTGGCCAGATCAGGTCCGCCGGCGTGAGCACGGTCTCGCGGTGGAGCGCGCGGCTCCACCCGCTGGCCCGGGTGCGGCGGAGGCGGAGATTGGGATAAGCGCCAGTCATGGCCAATGCTGTTGCCGCAATCGGCCACTTCGCGCAATCGGCGCTACTTCGGCTCCAGCCGGTCGATCTCGCGCGCCGGTTCGGCGGAAGCGGTTTCCTCCCGCCCCGCGCCGATGTCCGCCAGCGCTGCGCCGGTCGGGACGGTCTTGAGCTGCGCCAGCACCGCGCGGAAGCGGGCAAGGCTTTCTCCCGAAAGCAGCGCGCGGGTGACGTAGGCGACGCTCGCCGGATTGATGGCCTGCCCGTTGCGGTACATTTCGTAATGCAGGTGCGGCCCGGTCGACAGGCCGGTGCTGCCGACATAGCCGATGACTTGACCGCGCCGGACCTGCTGCCCGCCCGAAACCGCCATCCGGCTCATGTGGCAATAGCGGGTGGCAAGTCCGGCGGCGTGTTGCAGCTTCACCGCGTTGCCGCACCCGCCCGCGCGCCCCGCCGACAGCACGTAGCCATCGGTGACCGCGACGATCGGCTGGCCATAGCCGCCCTTGAAATCCATCCCCGCATGGCGGCGCAGGTAGCCCAGGATCGGGTGCCGCCGCATGCCGAAATTGGAGGTGATCCGCCCCGGCACCGGCTGCAGCAGTCCGCTGGTCTGCTCACCCACGCCCGATGCCTCGTAGAACTGGCCGCCGGGGCCCCACCGCATCAACTGGGTGCGCGGCTTCCCGGCGCGTTCGATCCCGGCATAGAGCAGCTGGCCCGCCTGCCGCTCGCCCGTCGCGGCGCGGCGGTAGGACACGATCAGGTCGAAGGTGTCGGTTGGCAAGACCCCGTTGTCGAGGTCCACCTGGCTGCCGAGTTCACGCAAGTACTGCTGCACCGCGCTCGCCGGAGCGCCGGCGGCCCGCATCGACCTGTAGAGGCTCGTCCCCGCAACCCCGCGGATGCGCAGAGGAGTGGCGTCCACCCGGATCGGCTTGCGCTCCAGCGCCAGCCCACCGCCGCTCCGCTCGATCGAGAGCGCCAGGTCGAACCGCGCGCGGAAGGATAGCGCATCCAGCGGACGCGGCTGGCCCTCGCCCGGCGGGCGGCCCAGGGTCACGTCGACCTGCGTGCCCGGAGCGATGTCGCCCAAGCGAACGGTCTGCGCGATCAAGCTCTCGACCCGGGCAGCATCACCCGCCCCGATCCCCGCACGCTGCAGCATCCGGCCGAAGCTGTCCCCGCGCACGAGGGTGGCGACGAACTCCACGGTCGGTCGCTCGGGCGCCGCGCGCAGCGGCACCACCGCACGGGTCGCGCCCATGTGACGCCCGCTATCGGCGCCCAGCGCCAGCGGCATGATCATCTGGCTGCGGAATTCATCGCGCACCGCATCGTCGACCCGGGTGGCGGGCGCGGCTTCCAGCGGCGCGAAGCCGGGCCAGAACGCGAGACTGACCGCGCTGAGGCCGATGAAGGTGCCAAGCCCGCGGAACCACCGGCGGCTGCCGATCGCTTCCGCCAGGTCGGGCGCGAGGTCGACGCGGGCGAGGCGCTCTTCGGCCTGCCAGCGCCACGCGTCCCATCGCTGGCCCAGCAGATGCACGCGCTTGAGAAGACCGGGAACGGGGGCAGGCTCGATCTGCGCGTGAGTCAGCGCCGCGGCGCGCCAGCCCGGCGCACCGTCGGCGGGGCCGTGCCCCGGCGCATCGATCTCGCGCGATTGAAACACCCGCGCCCTCCATCATCGCGGCGAAGCCAGCGCTCGCCGCGTCCCGGCCGGTTTCCTGCCCGAACGAAGTTAACAGCCGCCTAATCCGGCCGGCTCGGCGGGTCGCCAAGCGCGGTTGCGGCAGGCGGACTGCGGTGCCACATTGCCGGGCGTGACGATCAAGGCGGTCCTCGGGCCCACCAATACCGGCAAGACCCACCTCGCCATCGAGCGGATGTGCGGCCATTCATCGGGCGCGATCGGCTTTCCGCTGCGCCTGCTGGCGCGCGAGGTGTACGACCGGGTGGTTCGGATCAAGGGCGAGAAATCGGTCGCGCTGATCACCGGCGAAGAGCGGATCGAGCCCAGGGACGCGCGGTATTTCTGCTGCACGGCGGAAGCGATGCCGCGGCTCGGCGGCGGGCACGCGTTCGTGGCGCTAGACGAAGCGCAACTGTCGGCCGACCGCGAGCGGGGCCACGTGTTCACCGACCGGTTGCTCCACGCGCGGGGCCGCGAGGAGACGATGCTGCTCGGCTCCTCCACGCTCGAACCGATGATCAAGGCGCTGATTCCCAAGGCCGAGATCGTCACGCGCCCACGGTTCTCCACGCTGACTTACGCCGGCGCGCGCAAGCTGTCGCGCCTGCCGCCGCGCAGCGCGATCGTCGCGTTCTCGACCGAGCAGGTCTACGCGATGGCCGAGATGCTGCGGCGCTTTCGCGGCGGCGCGGCGGTGGTGATGGGCGGGCTCAGCCCCGAAACGCGCAACCGGCAGGTCGCGTTGTTCCAATCGGGCGAGGTCGATTACATCGTCGCCACCGACGCGATCGGCATGGGCTTGAACCTCGATGTCACGCACGTGGCCTTTGCCGGTCTCAGCAAGTTCGACGGCGTGCGCCAGCGGCGGCTGACCCCGGCGGAGATGGCGCAGATCGCCGGGCGCGCGGGGCGGCACCAGCAGGATGGCAGCTTCGGCACACTGTCGGGCTCCGGCACGCGCGAAGGCGGGCCCGAGTTCACCGACGAGGAAGTCTATGCGATCGAGGAGCACCGCTTCGCGCCGCTGACTTCGCTCTACTGGCGCGAGGCGGAGCCGCGGTTCGACACCGTCGCCACCCTGATCGCCGATCTGGAATCGCCGCCGCCCGAACCCGGGTTGGCGCGGGCGCCCGAGGCGGTCGATCTTGCCGTGCTCAAGCGACTGGCGGAAGATCGGGCGATCGCTGACGTGCGTGGGCACGGGATGGTGCGCCGCCTGTGGGAGGCGGCCAGCCTGCCCGACTTTCGCCAGAGCGGGCCGGACACCCATGCGCGCTTCGTCGCGCGGCTGTGGCAGGACCTGCGGCAGGGCCATCTGGGCGCGGACTATGTCGCGGCGCGGATCGCCGAACTCGACCGGCCACAGGGCGATATCGACACCTTGCAGGGGCGGGTCGCCGCCATCCGCAGCTGGGCTTATATCGCACAGCGCCCCGATTGGGTGCTGGCGCGCGACGAGATGGCGGCCCGCGCCCGCGCGGTCGAGGCCCGGCTGTCCGATGCGCTCCACGCGCGGCTGACCGAGCGGTTCGTCAACCGGAGGACCACGATCCTGATGAAAAGCATCGGCACCGACGCCAGCCTGTTGCCCGTCGCCCTGGGCGAAGGTGACGTCGTGACGGTGGAGGACGAGCCGATCGGCCATCTGGAGGCGTTTCGTTTCGTGGTCGATCATCAGGCGAACCACGCTGACCGGCGGATGCTGCTGGCCGCCGCCGAGAAAGCGCTTCCCCGATTGCTGGGGGAGCGCGCGCGCGGTCTCGCGGCCGATCCGTCCGCACTGGAACTGGCACAGGGCGAAATCCGCTGGCGGGGAAGGCCGCTGGCGCACCTCGCTTCCGGCCCTTCCGCCACCCGGCCACGGGTCGTGCCGTCGCGCGATCTAGCCATCGTGCCCGACACAGACCGGCAGGCGCTGCTGACGGCGGTCGAGCGCTGGTTGGCCGCGCGACTGTCGCCGCTCGCCCCGCTGACCGGGCTGGAGGCGGCCACCCGCGATCCCGATGTCGGCAGCGAGGCGCGCGCACTGCTGCTGGCGCTGGTCGGCGGTCACGGAGCGATCCCGCGCGATCGGGCCGGGACCGAGCATCTGCCGCGCGATGCGCGCCCGTTGCTGCGCCGCCTTGGCGTCACCTTCGGCGCGCTCGACGTGTTCGCGCCTGCCCTGCTCAAACCCGCGGCACGGCGAGCGCTTCACGCGGCGGGGATCGACCGCCGACCTGTGGCCAGCGACATGCCGCCGGTGCTGGCCGCGAGCCGGCAGCTGCCGGCCGGCTACCGCCCGGCAGGGGAACAAGCGGTGCGGGTCGATGTCGCCGAAAAGCTGGTGCGCGCCGCGCATGATGCGCGGGTGAAGGCGGGGCGCTCGCGCCACTTCACGCTCGATCCGGCGCTCGCCACCTCGACCGGGCTCAAGCCGCACAGCTGGGCGCGCTTGCTCGGCGCCGCAGGGTTCAAGGTGCAGCGTTCGCGTGCCCTGGCGCAAGGTGCGTTCGGCCCGCCGGCGCCCGATAGATGGACCTGGCGTCCGGCGCGGCCCGCTCCTCCCGCGCCCTCCCCCGCCGCCGCCGCGCGTCAGGGCAATGCGTTTGCCGCGCTGGCGGATCTCGTGCGGCCTTGAGCGCGGGCCGCGAATGAGGATCGACAAGCTGCTGTGGCAGTTGCGCGTCACCAAGACCCGCGGTCTTGCCCAGGCGCTCGTTCTGCAAGGCCATGTCAGGCGCAACGGCGCGCGCGTCCTGCGCGCCAGCCAGGATGTGGTGCAAGGCGATACGCTGACGCTGCCGCTGCCCGGCGGGGTGCGGGTGATCGAACTGCTCGCCCTGCCGGCACGCCGCGGTCCGCCCGCCGAAGCGCAAGCCTGCTACCGCGCGCTTGACCCGAACGCGATTCCCGCCATAGCACCCGCAGAACCGACAACGCCTGGAAGGGGCCCGCCGCAATGACCTACGTCGTCACCGACGCATGCATCAAGTGCAAGTATACCGACTGCGTCGAGGTCTGCCCGGTCGACTGCTTCTATGAAGGCGAGAACATGCTCGTCATCAACCCCAGCGAATGCATCGACTGCGGCGTGTGCGAGCCCGAATGCCCAGCCGAAGCGATCCTGCCCGATACCGAGGACAACCTCGAGCAGTGGCTGGAGCTCAACACCAAGCTGTCCGCCGAATGGCCCAACATCACCCAGAAGAAAGATCCGCCGGCCGACGCCGACGAGCACAAGGGGGAAGAGGGCAAGTACGAGAAGTTCTTCTCTCCGGAACCCGGCGAGGGCGATTGATCGCCCCGGTTTGACCGGTTCCGCCCGGCACCGCGCCCCGGATGATGCCCGGGGTGGAAATTTTCGTGCGGCCGTGCTATATAATCCGTCAAGCACGCCGGGGCCGGATTCCCGGCGGTGATGCTTACAGTCAGGAAGGCACGCCGCACTCTCGAAATGACAGGGCTTCGGACGACCGCGTGAGTGCGCGGTCGGTGGAGTGCCTTGGACGTTTCGCCGCCGGCCTGCCCGCACGAAAGGATACTTGATGGCTAGTCAGGCCCCCACCGCTTTCGACGTCGGCGACTATGTGGTCTATCCCAAGCACGGCGTGGGCCGGGTGGTCGAGCTGCAGAGCGAGGAAATCGCCGGCATGAAGCTCGACCTCTATGTCCTCCGCTTTGAAAAAGAGCGGATGACCCTTCGCGTGCCAATGAACAAGATCGAATCGATCGGCATGCGCAAACTGTCGAGCGACAAGACGCTGAAGGAAGCGATGGAAACCCTGAAGGGCAAGCCCAAGGTCAAGCGCACGATGTGGAGCCGCCGGGCGCAGGAATACGAAGCCAAGATCAATTCTGGCGACCTGGTCTCGATCGCCGAGGTGACCCGCGACCTGTTCCGCCCCGAAGACCAGCCCGAACAGAGCTATTCGGAACGCCAGATCTTCGAAGCCGCCTCCAGCCGGCTCGCGCGCGAGCTCGCCGCGATGGAGAAGACCGACGAGCCCGCCGCGCTCAACAAGATCCTCGACGTGCTGCGCGAACACGCGCCCAAGTACTACGAGACCGCCGAAGAGGCCTGATCACTCGGCCGCTCCGCAAAAAGGCCGCTCCCCTCCGGGCAGCGGCCTTTTTTGCGCCTATCTCCGAACCGATTACATTTGTCGACGAACTTCTTGGACCGCGCTAACGTCGCACGATAGGATCGCGTGGCTTACCAAGGAGCCTGTCATGCGCCCGTTCATCGCATTTTCCGTCGCCGCGCTCAGCGTCGCCGCACTCAACGTCGCCGGTCCTGCTGCCGCCGATCGTCAGCACAATCCGGTGGACGACGGGCGCCCGCTCGCACGCGAATGGGTCGAAACCGGGGAATATGCCGGGCTGAGCGCGCTTGGTCCCGATCACGTCCGCTTCTCCACCGGTACCCAGTGGCAGGTGCGGGCCGAGGGTGATCCGCGCACGCTTGACCGGCTGCGGTTCGTCGTCAGGCAGGACAGCCTGCTGGTGGGCCGCCGTTCGGGCGACGATAGCAAGCTTCCGGCTGCGACCATTCACGTCACCGCACCAGCGATCCGCGCTGCTACGCTCGCCGGGTCAGGGACGCTGAACGTCGACCGCCTGAGCGGGAGCGCCGTTTCCGCGACGGTGGCGGGCTCGGGTGACCTGACGGTCGGCGCGGTCACGACAAAGGCGCTGACCGGCACCGTCGCCGGCTCGGGCAATCTGCGAATCGCGGGCCGCGCCGAGCGCGCCAACCTGACCGTGGCCGGCAGCGGGCGCGTCCATGGCAGCGCCCTCCAGGCCGACCGCGTGAGCTCGACCGTCGCCGGCTCAGGCGGGGTGACGGTCCATTCGGATGGAACGGTCGCGGCGCAGATCAGCGGCAGCGGCGATGTCGCCGTGGCCGGCCACGCCACCTGCCGCCAGAGCCGGATCGGCTCCGGCAAGCTGCGCTGCGGAGGCTGATCGACCAACATCCCTGCGGGATCGACGGACGCACCGCCGCTGACCCCGGCCCAGGCCCGACACCGATTGCACAGATTTGCTTGCTGTATTACATCGGCAACACGGACTGGATCATATCGCAAGGATCAATTGGTCATGCTGCACAAGATACTGAAGACCGCCGCGCCGGTTCTGGCGCTGGCTCTCGTCGCCGGCTTGGCCGGTTGCAACGGCAAGATCTCGGTCAACGGGAACGAGGGCGTTCCGCTGTCAGAATTGGACCTGACCGGCAACGCGCCGACTGAACTGGTGCTCGCTGGCCCTGATACTGTGATCGTCACCAAGGGCGACAAACTGTCCATCGATGTAGAGGGCGACGCCGAGGTGTCCGGCGCCATGCGGTTCACCCTCGACGACGAAGCGCTCGGGATCATGCGCGAGAACGGCTGGAAAGGCCCGGGCAAGGCGATCGTGCGCGTCACCCTTCCGCAGTTGTCCAAGCTGACCCTCGCGGGTTCGGGCACGGTCGAAGCCGACAGCGTCACCGGCGCCACCGAACTGGTGATCGCGGGCAGCGGAACCGCGCGGGTGACCGGGGTGGACGCCGATAAGCTGGAGGTGACCATCGCCGGATCGGGCACCCTTGACGCCACGGGCCGCGCCCGGTCGCTTGACTTGACCGTCGCGGGATCCGGCACTGCCCGGATGGCCGGGCTCAAGGTCGACAAGGCCGAGGTGACGATTGCAGGGTCGGGCGATGCCAGCTTCGCCTCCGACGGGACGGTCGATGCCACGGTCATGGGATCGGGCAACGTGACGGTGACGGGGCGGGCCAAGTGCACCATCCAGTCAATGGGATCGGGCAAGCTGCACTGCCAGGCTGAGGGCGCTGCGGACGCCGCGCCTTCCCCGGCCGCCCAGGCGACCGAGGCAGGCGGCGCCAGCCAGCCGGATGCGCCCGCCGCTTAATTCATCGCGCTGCAACGCCGCGACCGCTAAAGGACCGCGCAACGAAAGGGAATTTTCGATGCGCGGTCCTCTTCTTGCCCTGCTGGCGGTTGCGCCGCTCGCGCTGTCCGGTTGTCTTGCCAAGACCGCCTTCGATGTCGCCACCGCCCCGGTGCGCGTGGCATCGAAGGCCGTCGATCTCGCCACCACCAGCCAGGCGGAGGCCGATCAGAAGCGCGGGCGCGAAATCCGCCAGCGTGAGGAGCGCCTCGGCAAACTGCAGCGCACTTACGAAAGGCAGCTCAAGGAGTGTCACGACGGCAAGCGCGCGGCTTGCAGTAATGCGCAAGGCACTTATGCGGAAATCCAGCTGCTGATGCCGTCGGTGCCCGCCGAACCCGAAGATCCGCGCCGCCGCTAGGCCGCGGCGCGCCGCAACCGATCGTTGATCGCCGCGCCGATGCCGCTTTCCGGCACCGGTGCGACCGCCACGCGCGGCTCACCCGACGCAGCCGCGAGGTGAAGGCAGGCGTAGAGCCGCGCCGCCGCTTCGGCCGGGTCGCCGGTGGCCGACAGGCTGCAGTCCCCCGTCACCGTCCCGAACCCGATCAGGAACTCGCCGGGATCGGCGGCGGTCGCGTTCAACCGCACCGGCTTGCCGGGAGAATAATGCTGCGCGAGCTGCCCCGGCGCCTCCACCCGCGCGGTGGTCACCTCGAGCGGCGCGCCCAGCAGTGCGATCAGTTCGCGTTCGGTGACCGGACCCGCGCGCAGCAGTTGCCAGCCCACCGCCCGCACCGCGACGATGGTTGATTCCAGCCCCCGCCCGCATGGTCCGCCATCGAGCACTGCGTCGATCCGCCTGTCCAACGTCGCCCGGACGTGATCCGCAGTGGTGGGGCTGACCGCCCCGCTACGATTGGCGGATGGCGCGGCAACCGGCACCCCACTGCGCTGCAGCACCGCTTGCATGATCGGATGCGCCGGACACCGCAGTGCGATCGTGGGAAGGCCGGCGGTGACCGCTGCAGTGACTGCAGCTTCGGCCCGCAGCGGCAGCACGAGCGTGAGCGGACCGGGCCAGAACCGCGCGGCCAGCATCCGCGCACGGGGATCGAACTCCGCCAGCGCCTCGGCCGCCGCCAGATCCGGCACATGCACGATCAACGGATTGAAATCGGGCCGCTGCTTGGCGCGATAGATCGCCGCCACCGCCTCCGTGCTGTCGGCTCGCGCAGCCAGGCCATACACCGTCTCGGTCGGCAGCGCGACGAGGCCGCCCGCTGCGAGCAGCTCAGCTGCCCGCGCGATTCCCGCGTCGTCCGCCTGCAGCCGCTCGGTGTGCTTGTCGCCCATCGCGCCGCGCTATAAGCGCAGTCGACCATTCGCCCAAGGAGAACCGCCCCGTGTATCGCCCCGCCACCGCCGACCAGTTGCTCGCGCTCAAGGTGTGCGCCGGGATCGAGGAGCTCGCCCGGTCGGACCGGTTCGCGGCCGCCGAACCTGACATGGTGGAGGCGATCGTCGAAGGCATCGGCGCGTTTGCCGCCGGTGAATGGGCGCCACTGAACCGGCTGGGCGATCTGGAAGGCGCCCGCCTGGAGAACGGCGTGGTCCGCTTGCCCGAAGGGTTCGCGGATGCCTACCACCATTACGTCGAGCAGGGCTGGAATGCGATCGCCGCCCCCGCCGAATTCGGCGGGCAGGGGCTGCCGTTTGCGCTGGGCTGCAACGTGCTGGAAAATCTTGGCAGCGCGAACTTCGCGTTCAACCTGCTGCCGATGCTCACCACCGGGGCGATCGACGCGCTGGAACAGCATGGGTCGGACGCGCAGAAGGCGCTCTACCTGCCCAAGATGATCAGCGGCGAATGGTCGGGGACGATGAACCTGACCGAACCGCAGGCGGGCAGCGACCTTGGCGCCCTGCGCACGGTCGCCACCCCGGTCGAGGACGGGGAGCACGCCGGCAAGTACCGTATTGCCGGGACCAAGATCTTCATCACCTGGGGCGACCACGAGCTGGCGGAGAACGTCATTCACCTGGTGCTCGCCCGCCTGCCCGATGCACCCGAGGGCAGCCGCGGCATCTCGCTGTTCGTGGTGCCCAAGTACCTGGTGAACCCTGACGGATCGCTGGGCCCGCGCAACGACCTGCGCGCGGTGAGCCTGGAACATAAGCTGGGCATCCACGCCTCGCCCACCTGCGTGATGAGCTATGGCGACAGCGGCGACTGCATCGGCGAACTGGTCGGCCAGCCGCACCGCGGACTGATGGCGATGTTCACCATGATGAACAACGCACGGATCAACGTCGGCAACCAGGGCGTGCAGATCGGTGAGCGCGCTTTGCAGGCAGCGGTCGCCTATGCCCGCGACCGCGTGCAGTCCGTGCGGGCGGGCGCGGCCGATCGCAACGCGGTGGCGATCATCGAACATCCCGACGTGCGCCGGATGCTGCTGCGGATGAAGGCGCTAACCGAAGGCGTGCGCGCGCTGCTCTACTACACCGCCGGGCAAGTCGATCGCGGAACGCTGGGGAACGCGGCCGCCGCCGCGCGGGCGGAATGCCTGGTGCCGATGCTCAAGGCATGGGGCACCGATGTGGGGGTGGAGGTCGCCAGCCTGGGGGTCCAGGTCCACGGCGGAATGGGCTTCGTCGAGGAAACCGGCGCCGCACAGCATTACCGCGACGCGCGCATCGCGCCGATCTATGAAGGCACCAACGGCATCCAGGCCGCCGATCTCGTCACCCGCAAGCTGGGCCTGGAGAACGGCGAAGTGCTCGATGCATTGTTCGCCGAGATCGCCACCGACGAACATCCGCGGCTGGCACGCCTCGCCGCTGAATGCCGCGACCTCGCCCGCTGGATGCGCGAGACCGCCTCGATCGACGACCGGCTCGCGGGCAGCGTGGCGTTTACCACGATGAGCGCCGTCGCGGTCGCCGGGTGGCAGTTGGGGCGGCAGGCGCGCGCCGTGGCCGGCGGCGCCGCGCCGTCGCTCAGCGCGAGCAAGCCGGTGACCGCGCGCTATTTCCTTGAGCAGATCGTGCCCGAAGCGCTCGGTCTCGCCTCGTCTGCGCGCGGCGGGGCGGAGGTGCTCTATGCGCTGCCGACCGAGGCGCTCATCGCGTGACCGATCCGCTGGAGCGGATCGCCGCCGCGCTGGAGCGGCTGGCACCGGCTCCGCTCACGCCGCCCGACTGGCACGCGCACCCGGCGTACGTGTGGGACGGACGCACGGCGCGAGGGGTGGACCGGATCGAGGCGCCCGCACTGGCACAGCTGCTCGGCATCGATCGGCAAAAGCATCTGGTGACGGCCAATGTCGCCCGGTTGGCGCAGGGTCACGCGGCGCATGACATGCTGCTGTGGGGCGCGCGCGGCATGGGCAAGAGCGCCCTGGTTCGCGCCGCCGCGGTGACCGCGCAGCAGACCGGCGGATCGCTCGCGCTGGTGCAGGTCGCTGCCGATGCGCTAGCCAGCCTGCCGGCCCTGTTTTCGCAGCTCGCATCGGAGCGGCGCAACTTCCTGGTCTACCTTGACGATCTCGGCTTCGCGGAAGGCGATACCGGCGGCCCGCGCCATCTGCGCAGCTGGCTGGAGGGCGGGGTGGAGGCGAGGCCGGCCAACGTCCGCCTGGCGGTCACCAGCAACCGCCGCGCGATCGTGCCGCGCCACGCTGGCGAGCCGGACGATCCACTCAATCCGCGCGACGCGCTCGATGACCTGCAGGCGCTGGCAGACCGGTTCGGGCTGGCGATCGGGTTCCACAACGCCAGTCAGGACGAATATCTCGCGATGATCGCCGCCCACGCCGCGCCGCTTGCGCTCGCATGGGACGAGGCCGACGCGCTCGAATGGGCCAAGCGCCGCGGAGCGCGTTCGGGCCGCACCGCGTGGCAGTTCGTCACCGAGCTTGCCGGCCGCGCGGGGCGGCCAACCTAACCGCTATTCCGGCGTCTCGCGGGCGAAGTCCGCGCCGAAGCTCGCCTCCTGACCGCGCAGCTCGCGTTGGGGCGGCAGACGCTCCCCGCTGACCCGTTCGATCGCCGGGGCGGGCGCGGCGCCCGGGGCGGTCACTCGCCAGACGATCCCGGCGGTGTCGTCGGTCACCAGCAGCGCCCCATCCTGCGCAAAGGCGACCCAGGTCGGCCGGCCGCGCGTCGTCTTGCCGTCCTTGGACAGGAATCCGGTAAGCACCGGCACGGGCTTTCCGACGGGATTGCCGCGCGCATCGAACGGTACGTAGATCACGTCGTAGCCAGACTTGGGAGACCGGTTCCACGAGCCGTGGCGCGCGATCACCGCACCTGAATCGAACCGATCGCCCAGCGTGCTGCCGCTGCCGGTGAACGCGAGGCCCAGTGCCGCAACGTGCGGGCCCAGCGCGTATTCGGGAATACGGACGTAATCGGGGTTGAAGCCGGCGGGCTGGAACGCGGTGACCCGTTCATCGAAGTTGTGCCGCCACCAGGCCCACGGCCAGCCGTAGTCGGCGCCGATCGGCACGTTGGTGAGATAATCCGGCACGAGGTCCGATCCGAGCATGTCGCGCTCGTTGACCGTGGTCCACAGCTCTCCGCTCCAGGGACTGAAATCGAGCCCGTTGGGATTGCGTAGGCCCCGTGCAAAGACCCGCTGGCGCTTCGTTTCCAGATTGTAGTTCCAGATCGCGGCGCGGCCTTCCTCGCGCTCGATACCCTTTTCCGCGATGTTCGAGGCGGACCCGACGGCGATGTAGAGGTCCTTGCCGTCGGGCGAGATCACCAGATTACGCATCCAGTGATTGCCCGCCGGGGGCAGGTCCATCAGCTTGACCGGCTTGGCATCGAGGTTGGTCGCGCCCAGGTCATACGGAAACGCCAGCACCGCGTTGTGATTGGCGACGTACAGCGTGCCATCGGCCCACGCCATGCCCGAGGGAGAGGCGAGCGCCGCGTTACTCAGGATCGCGCGCTGCTCGGCCCTTCCGTCGCCATCGGTGTCGCGCAGCAGCGCGATCTGGTCGGCACTCGGTTCTCCCGCGCCGGCTTTGCGGAACAGGAACTTCTCGACCATGCCCTGAAGGCCGCCCGACCCTTCGCTCGGCGGGCGGTTGGTCAGCGCCACCAGCACATCGCCATTGGGCAGCACCAGCATCGTGCGCGGATGATCGAGCCCGTCGGCAAAGCGCGTCACCGCCAGCCCTTGCGCCGCCACCGGAACCTCGTTCGCCCGCCAGCCAACCGGCTCGGCGATGCCGACGGTGGGGAAGCTTTCGGCGCGCGGTTCGGTCAACTCCGGCTTGGCACCGGTCAAAGCGGCCAGCGGCACCTGCGCGCGGTCGGGGGTGAAGAGGTAGGCTGCGAGGCCGATGATCGCCAGGATCACGACGAGCGCACCGATGAGGATTTTCCGGCGAGAGGTCATGCGCGCCACGATAGGGCGCGCCGCGGCTTGCGGCAACGGCGCGCGGCGTTACAGCGCGCGCGATGTACGATTTTCGCCCCGACGCCGCCTTGCCCAAGGCCGAACTATACCGCCAGTTGATCGCCGCCGCCGCCGCGCTGACCGAAGCCGAGCGCGATGGCATCGCCAACATGGCGAACGTCGCTGCCCTGATGTGGGAATACCTGCCCGACCTCAACTGGGCGGGGTTCTACCGCGTCGTCGATGGTGAACTGGTGCTTGGCCCGTTCGCCGGCCGTCCGGCGTGCATCCGCATCCCCCTGGGCCAGGGAGTGTGCGGCGCCGCCGCGGCGAGCGGCGCGACCCAGCTCGTGCCTGACGTCCACGCGTTTCCCGGCCATATCGCCTGCGATGCGGCGAGCCGGTCCGAACTCGTCGTCCCGGTGGCGCGTGACCGGGTGGTCATCGCGGTGATCGACCTCGACAGCCCGCTCCTCGCCCGTTTCGACAGCGAGGACGCCGCCGGCGTGGAGGCGCTCGCGGCAATGCTGGCTACGCGCATCTAATCGGCCCGTTTCGGGACACGTGCCGCGCCGGGTTGGGCGGAGGCGTCCGGCGATGCTAATTTTCCGGCAACGCGCGCCGAGTCCGGTGCGCGAGCAGGGGAATACTCGATGCGCATGCCAGCCACCCGCCGCTTGCTCGCCCTATCCGCCGCCGCCGGCGTGCTGGTGGCCGCAGGTCCCGCGCTGGCTCAGCCCGACGGGCCTTACGAATACGCCAGGCCTGCGCCGCAGGGTGAGGTCGTGTTCCGCAGCGATCCGATGGTGCAGGATCTTCCCGCACTTCCCCCGCTCCCGGTGGACTCCGATGCGGCGGAGATCCCCGTCCCGCCCCTGCCGCCGGTCCCCGTGCCTCCGGTCCCAGCGGCCCCCGCAGCGGTCCCGCCGCCGATCATCGCCGCGGCCCCCGTGGCCCCGCCGACCCCCTACGCTCCGACCGCTTATGCGCCTTCGGCTTATCATGCACCCAGCGTGGCCTATCCGGTTGCGCCCGATTACGCGCCGCAACCCTATCCGCTGCCCGGTTACGCACATGCAGCGCCGGTCGGCTTCGATCGCGACCGCTGGCTGGACGACTGCCGCGACCGCATCCGCGGGGTTTCACGGCAGGAGCGGGGCGGCGTGATCGGCGGCCTGCTGGGCGCGATCACCGGCGGGGTCATCGGCAACCGGGCCTGGGGCGCGGAGCGCCTTGCCGGAACGCTGCTGGGCGGCGGAGTGGGCGCGCTGGCCGGGCTGGCGGTCGGCTCCGCAATCGGCGCGGCCGGCGATCGCCGGGCGGACGACGAATGCGCCTGGTATCTCGACCGGCACATGAGCCAGGCGTATCCGGGCGGCTACCCGGGTTATGCCGGCTACGCCCACCCTGGATACGGTTACGGGCCCGCGGGCTATGCGCTGGTGCCGGTGCTGGTCGCAGTGCCGCAGCGCCGGGTCGTGCGCGAGATTGTGACCGAGGAGTGGATAGACGAGCCGGTCCGCACCCGCTCGATCCCGCCCCGCCGGCACCACGCCGCGCCCGCCGGCGACAAGCGGGTCAAGCTGATCAAGGGGAACTGAACGCCACCGCCGCGCCGCGCCGCCGCTGGCGAGACTTCGTCCGGCTGGCGGGCTCTACGGATTCCGCATCGCTCGCCGCGATCACGAACGCGCGGCAGGTGAGCGGCGCATCGCTACGATCTTCGAGCGGCACCCCGGTGAGTTCGACCGCGCAGGTGCGGCCCGGGTGGTCCACCATCAGCCGCGCGTCATCCGCGCCTGCGTTGATCTCGGCCATCCCGTCGAAGCCCACAATCGTCGTTTCACCGGACGGCAACGCCCGCACCGGCAACCCTGCCTCCAGCGGCACGCCCGCCGCATTCACCAGCTTGCGCAGCACCGGGCGGAAGCGCAGCGTCTCGATCTCCACCAGCGACACGGCCCGGCGCGGGACGCGGATGAAGTGCGTGGTTTCCCGCACCAACGCGTCGGCGGGCAGCTTGTCCGCCTTCACGTCGATCTTGATGGTGGCCTGCGCGGGAATGTCCTGCACCAACAGCAGTCCGTTGTCGCTGGTCACGCCAACCTCCACGTTCTCGCGGGTGATCGGGATGCCGCCCACCTTCCCGGTGCGAACAAGCGCATAGCTGCCACCGGTCTGATTGCGCGCGAATACCGTGCCGCCCGCGACCAGCAAAGTACCGCGCGCGTTCGCGCGGCCGGCGAACACTCCGTCCACTTCCTCAATCTGCCCATCGAGCAGGATCCGTCGGTTGCGCCAAGTGGCCCCGGCAGACAGGCGCTGGCTGGTCTCGGTCAGGTTGACCGCCCCGCGATAGCCGATCTCACCATCCTGCTGTGCGTCGCGCGCGTAAGTCGCGCCGCCGGCGAGGCGTCCGTCATCGTAGCTGGCATACGCGCCGGCGTTGGTCCGCCCGCCAAGGCTGAGCGAAAGGCCCAGCGCGGCGGACAGCGCCGTGCCGCTGTTCCCCCGCCGAATGCCGCCGCCTGCAAAAAAAGTCGCGCGAGACGACAACCGGGTGCGGAAGTTGGCGTTGAGCACCTCGCTGATCCGGTCCTGCACCCGTTCAGGGCGCAAGCTGCGGTATTCCTGCCGCGCATACGACAGCTGGACATCGGTATCGGGGGTGAATCGGTAAAAGAACTGCGCGGCGTATTCGCGCGGTGGCGGATCGTCGCCCAGCCTGGTCGCAACATCGCGGTAATTGGCACTCGGCAAAGTCGCGCGGATGGATCCGCCCAACTTCCGCCCAATCGATTCCAGCGCTGCGTGGACCAGGGTGCCGGTGCCGGCGCCTGAATCGCGGCTGATCCGCGCCTCGATCGTCGCCAGCGCGACTTTTGCGAGCACATAGTCGCCCCGGACGCCGCCGTTGCTGACGCCATGCGTCCACTCGCCGCTCGCCTCGACCGTCAGAAACGGCGAAAGCCCCCGCCTGAAATAGGCGGTGGCTGCGAATTGTCCGTAATCGTTGCTGGCAAAACCGTATCGTCGTCGGACGGACCCGGCGTTGACCGCATAGCCGGTGGTACCCGGCGCCAGCAGCGCGCTAGAGACATAGAAGCGGGCGGTCTGCACCACTTCCCGGCCCAGCGCATCGAGCAGGATGACCGACGCTTCACCCCGACCGGGCTGGCTGGGCACGTTGCGCACGGTGAATTCGCCCGGCTCGATTTCGCCGAGCTGGTATCGCTGATCGTTGGTCAGGACATCGATGGTGGTGGGCACCGCCACGCTGCCGGCAAAGCCGGGCAATGGGACCGTCACCAGATCGGGCCGCAGGTCGAAGTCGGATGCTAGTTGAACACCTGCCATCCGCACCGCGCGCTGGCCCTGGCTTCCCGCGCTGACGAAATCGCCGAGCGTGGCGGCCATGCCCCGCTCCGGCACGGCCAGCCGGGCGGCGGTGTCGAGCCGCAGCACCGCGGGCGAGCCGATCTGTGGCTCAGAGGTCGCGCGCGCGCTGCTGTTCAGCGCGAAGTTGCCATAGACCAGCGTCGCGGACACCAGCCCGCCCGCGCTTGAACGGCGCTGCGCGATCGTAGCGGTCAGATCGTAATCGACCCGCAGCGCCAGCAGCGGCCGGCTTTCGCTGGCCCCTTGCGCGGTGGCCGCGAAGTCCTTGAGGTTGGCGCCTTCGCCTTCGCGGAACAGCTTGATCGCCAGGCGCTGGCGCAAGCTGTCGAAGTTCCATTCATAAAGGCGAAGCGCTGACAACTTGATCGGGCCGCTCGCGCCCTCGGGCACCGGCAAGCCGGCCGCGCGCGCTTCATCGGCATCGATGGTCAGTTCGCGGCCGCTGCCCGCGACCGTGACCATGCGCCCCCGGGTCCGGCCATCGACCGCAATTTCGGACAGGCGGGGGCCATCGTCCGGGCGCACGCTCTGCGCGGTCACCCCGGCGGGAAGTTCGAACGGATCGCTTTGCGCCGCCAGCGGAGAACCGCCGAACGCGGCGAGCGCCGCGACTAACGCATATGTGGGGTTAACCGCACGTCGAGCGAGGCTGGGCATCGACCGTCCGGCCGTCGATCGAGACGGTGACGGTCACCGGTCCGAGCGAGCAGGCATTCTCCACCGGCCAGGCAATGCTCGATCCGCCAAGGATGTAACGCAGTGAATTGCGCTCGACCGGCACCGCGGTGCCGCTCGCTGTCTTGACGTCCAGCTGCATGATTCGCGCAGTCGCCCCGCCGGTGTTCGCCAGTTCGATGCCATTCGCGCCAATCTGCCAGGTCAACTCGGCAGGGGTGCTCTTGGTCCGATCAAGGAACATCGGGACAGTGAAGCGGATGCGTGCCTCGGCAGCGCCCGCGCGGGCGGCCGAAGGATCGGGCAGCTGGTCGACGACCAACCGGTAACGTTTCTCGCCCGGCGACGCGGCACCGCTGCGCAATACGCGCACGATCTGCGTTTCACCCGGCGGGATGGAGGCAATGGACGGAGAAATGGTCAGTTCGCTGCTGGGTTCGTACACGTCCTCGCCGCCGGCCTGCGACCAGGCGAACAGGCGCGATTGTACCGGCAACGGGCGTGACGAGGTGTTAGTCAGCATGACCGTGGCGCCGCGTGCGGCATCGTCGATTTCGATGCGCAGCGGGCTGATGGCGAGGCCCGCGCCGTATTCGCCGGGATCGGCGGCCGGCGCGGGGCTCGTCAGTGCAATACCGAAGAGAAACGATCCGCCGACCGTCAGTGCGGCCAGGGCGCGCAAGGATGTAGTGCGGCGGATCATGCGATGTCTCTCGTTCGAAGTTTGCTTAGTAGCTGACCGTGACGGTCACGGTGTCCTTGTAGTCGCCAGCGGCAACCGCGGTCTGGACCGGCACGCGGCCATACAGCGTGGTCGCCTTTTCGTTGCCGTCGCCCACGCCGGTGGTGCCCACGGTCGGGGTCCAGGCAGTGCTGCGGCTGGCGTCGGAATAGACGTCATACTTGACGACCTTGGTCGCGTCGGTGGTCGACGCGAGCTGGCGCTGGGTGCCGTTGGCGTTCGCGCCATAGCTCACGAACACCGAATACGGCGCCAGCGGCGTGCACTTCACGGTGGTGGCGGAGCTGGAATCGATCGCGGTCGCGAACGAATTGGTCGTGCCGAAGTCGAGCGGCTGAGCCGTGACGCTGCACGAAGAGCTGACATTGAGCGAAACCTGGACGGTGCCGGTAGCAGTACCAGCCAGAGCCGGTGCCGAAACCACGGCCGCGACGGCGGCGATCCCGAAAGCAATCTTACGCATGTGTATTCCCCTAACGATCGGCATTCAAAGCCGAGGCGGCTAATACGTAGAATTGCCTACCAATTCGCTAACTGTGTTCAGCGGTTTATTCACCCGATGTGGGAGAATACCTACGGCGCGATGGTTAATTCGGAGTAAACAATTAACCAATCGGTGCGCGAGCGCGTGTTCGCCTCAGAAGTTGAGGGTCACCAGCAGGGTGTCTTTATAGTCGCCCGCCTTGATCGTACCCGGCTTGGTGATTCTGCCGAACAGCGTGATCTCGAGCGGCAGGCCCGACCCGGAGTTGGCCGTCACGTTCTTGGTCTGCCCGGTGCCCCACACATTGTCGCGGTACACGTCGTACGTGACGTAGCCGTTAGCCTCGGTGCTGAACATGCGCCGGTTGATGCCGTTAGCATACAGACCCTTGTCGATCTCGACGGTGAAATCGGTGTTCGGCGTGCAGCGGACCGTGATGGTCGTCGTCGAATCGATGTTCTGGTTCGAGATCGTTGTGGCATCGAACATCAGCGGACGGGTCTGCAGCGTGCACCCCACCGTCACCTGGACGCGAACGGGCAGAGTGTTGGTGGTGGTCCCGGCGAGCGCGGGGGTGCCGCTGGCCAGAACGGCCGCGGCACCTGCTCCTGCAATGGCATGGCGAAGCCGCCCCTGCACACTCGTCCCCTAACGATCCAGGAACGGGGACTAGCGGATTTGCATTAGGGGAAGGTAAACGGCCCGGAAACAATAATCGCCACCGAAGACACCCGTTGGCGCTAGATGTCTCCGCCAGTAAGTCTTTGACAGATAAGATCAAGTTGATCGAGCGTGCGATACTTGATGGTCACTTCGCCCGACCGCGGATCGGTGCCCGTCTTGATCTGGACGTTAAGGCCGAGGAACTCTTCCAGGTGGCGCTGGACCGCGGCGATGTCGGCGTCCTTCACCGGATCGCGCGCCACCCGGGCGACCCGGCGGGTGGTGTCGCCCTCCCCCGCGCGACGAACGATCCGCTCGACGTCGCGCACGGTCAGTCCCTCACTCACCGCCCGCTGGGCCAGTCCTTCGGCATCGTCGAACCCGATCAGGGCGCGCGCGTGACCCATCGACAGGGTGCCGCCCTCGACAGCTTCGAGCACTTTTTCGGGCAGCTGCAGCAGCCGCTGGAGGTTCGCCACATGACTGCGCGACTTGTCGACCAGCTTGGCTATGTCCGCCTGCGTCATCCCCTCGTCGTCGGCCAGGCGTTGGTACGCCCGGCCCTCTTCGACGGGATTCAAATCCTCCCGCTGCAGGTTCTCGACCAACGCCAGCGCCATGACTTCGCGGTTGTCGAGTTCGCGCACTAGTGCGGGTATCTCGTGCAGCCGCGCCTTTTGCGCCGCGCGCCAGCGCCGCTCACCCGCGACCAGCCGATACCGGCCCTGCCCCAGCGGCGTCACGATGACGGGCTGGATCACCCCGCGCTGGGCAATCGAGCGCGCGAGTTCCTCCAGCGCCGCTTCATCGAAATGCTGGCGCGGCTGACCGGGAAGAGGCTCGATCGCGCCGACCGGGATACTCGCGAGGCCCTGACCCTGGGGCGTGCCCGGTTCGTTCACTGAGGGATCGTCAGGATTTCGCACCACCAGCGGTTCTTCCCGCCGGGTTTCCCCCATCAACGCGCCAAGACCGCGCCCAAGTTTCTTGCGGGTGTCGTTCTTCGGCCGCTCGGGGATCGAGAATCGAATCGGATCGGCTGGGTTGTTCACGCGGCCTTCCTTTCGGCGGGCAGGCGCCCGATCAGTTCGCGCGCCAAGGCGATGTACGCGCGGCTGCCGGTGCAGTTGTGATCATAGACTAGCGCCGGCAAGCCATGGCTCGGCGCCTCCGACAGGCGTACGTTCCGCGGGATGACCGATTCGAACACCAGCGGCCCCAGGCATGACCGCACGTCATCGGCCACCTGGTCCGTCAGGCGGTTGCGGCGGTCGAACATAGTTAGCACCACCCCGATGATGCCGAGGTTGGCGTTGAAGCGCTGCTGAACCCGCTCCACGGTCTGCAACAACTGCGACAATCCTTCGAGCGCGAAGAACTCGCATTGCAGCGGCACCAGCAGCGTATCGGCCGCGCCCAGTGCGTTTAGGGTCAACAGACCCAGCGACGGGGGACAGTCGATAAAGGCGATGTCGTGGGCAGTGTGTCCGCTCAACGCGCGAGATAGACGCGACGTGCGGTTTTCGACCGAGACCAGCTCAATTTCCGCACCCGACAGGTCGACCGTCGCCGGTACGATGTCGAGGCCAGGAATCGACGTGCCCTGGATGCAATCCGAAAGGTCCGCTCCATCAACCAGTAGCTCATAGGTCGAGCTGACCCGGTCTTCCGTACCGATGCCCATGCCGGTCGATGCATTGCCCTGCGGATCGAGGTCAATTAGCAAAGTTTTCCAACCAGTTGCAGCCATCGCCGTGGCGATATTGATCGCCGTGGTAGTCTTGCCGACTCCGCCTTTCTGATTGGCAATGGCGATAACGATCACGAGCTTTGTCCTGAACTGAATTGACCGACTACTATCCCCGAATCTGGATCAGTCGCTGATTGTTCCACGTGGAACGCCGTTTGGAGGTCGCGCGGCAGACTAGCCACTTCTTGCGCTGCTGACCTTCCCTTCGGCAATAACCAACGGGTGTCGTCTGTGGAAAAGCGACGCGCCAGCTTAAGGAGCTTCGCGAGCGGCGCGAAAGCTCTGGCAGATATTACGTCGAACGGTTCCGCCGGAACGTCCTCTAATCGCCGACCGATAATCCGACAATTTGCGAGATTCAGTTCCGTCACGACATGACCTAACCACGAAACACGTAATGCGCGCGACTCGACAAGCGTCACCGGCCAATGTGGACGCATCGCAGATATCACCAGCCCCGGAAATCCTGCCCCGGTGCCCAAATCCAGCCAGAGCGGTGTTTCACGTGAAACATGGTCCAGGAGCTGGGCGCTGTCGGCAAAGTGGCGGCTCCAGATTATGGACAGCGTATGGTGAGCCACGAGGTTCTGTTGGCTGTTCTCCAGACGCAACATGTCGCTCATCCGATCGAGGCGGGCCATTGCTTGGACATCGCACCGATCTGCCACGTACGCCCGCGCGGCGTCCTCGCCAGAAATCACGCTGGCGCCTGTGCGCGGCGTGTGTGAACCAACAGTGCAGCCAAGGCAGCAGGGGTGATTCCCGGCACACGGGCGGCGGCGGCCAAGGTGCCAGGTTGCGCGGCGTGTAACCGCTCGATCATCTCGTTGGATAGGCCGCGAACATTACGAAACGGAAAGCCCTCCGGAATAGCCAATGTTTCACTAGCGCGGAGATCGCGCAACTCCGCCTCCTGACGTGCCAGATACGGCGCGTAAGCTGCGTCCTCAGTCAACTCGAGACCAACGTCGTCGCTTATAAATCCCTCTGGCAAATGCGTGACCAGAGAATCCTGCGCAACCCCATCGTAGGTGAGCCAGTCGCGCAGCGCACGGGGCGGCGCATCCGGGCGAGCGCCTGCCACCTCGCGCGCCGTAAGCCGCCGATTGAGCGCGGTATCCCAGAGAGTGCGCTGGGCGTCGCGTCGGTCAAACCACTCCTGTCGTTGTTCGCCAACAAGCCCCGCGGCGATCCCGACCGGCGTTAGCCGCGTACTCGCGTTGCTCGCGCGCAGGCGCAGGCGATACTCCGCGCGCGCCGTCAGCATCCGGTAAGGTTCGCTCACGCCCTGCAGGGTCAGATCATCGACCATCACGGCAATGTAGGAGTTGGCCCGGTCCAGCGCTGGTGCCTCCCGCCCCATGACAGACGCCGCCGCGTGAGCGCCTGCGACCAGACCTTGCGCCGCGGCTTCCTCATACCCGGTGGTCCCGTTGATCTGCCCCGCACAATACAACCCGCGAAGCGCGCGCATCTGCAGACCGCTATCGAGACTGCGCGGATCGACGTGGTCGTATTCCACAGCGTAGCCCGAAACCGCCATCTCGACCGATTCCAAACCCGGCATCGTCTGCAACATTGCAAGCTGAACATCGGCGGGCAGCGAGGTGCTGATGCCGTTGGGATAGACCATCGCGGTGCGAAGACCCTCGGGTTCAAGGAACACCTGATGCCCGTCGCGGTCGCCAAACCGATGGACCTTGTCCTCGATAGACGGACAATAGCGCGGCCCCTGCGCACCGATGGCGCCGCTGAACAGAGGTGACCGGGCAAGGTTCGACCGGATCACGTCGTGGGTTGCGTTATTGGTTCGGGTAATGGCGCAGGCCAGGTGCGGATTGCGGCGGCCCACCGTCAATGGCGACATGGTCCACTCGTCGGCGTCCGAAGGCTGCACCTCCAGCCGAGCCCAATCTATCGTCCGCCCGTCCAGTCGCGGCGGTGTTCCGGTCTTCAGCCGCGCCATCGGCAACGCCGCATCCCGCAATTGCTCCGCCAAGCGCCTGGCGGATTGCTCTCCGATCCGGCCACCTGCAAGTCGCTCCTCGCCGCGAAACAGCGTTCCGCCAAGGAATGTGCCGGTGCACAGGATCACCGCCTGCGCAGATAGTGTGGTGCCGTCGGCCAGCATGAGCCCAGTCACGCGACCATTACTAATCTCAAGCGCCTGCGCTTCACCAGCGATCTGCGTGATCGCACTCTGTTCGCGCAACGCGGCCTGGACTGCAGCCTTGAACAATTGCCGGTCCGCCTGGACCCGTGGACCCCAGACGGCGCTCCCTTTGGAACGGTTGAGCATCCGATAGTGAATCGCCGCCGCATCAGCGGCCCGTGCGATGATGCCGTCGAGCGCATCCACCTCCCGCACGAGGTGCCCCTTGCCCAGTCCGCCAATCGCCGGGTTGCAGCTCATCGCGCCGATGGTGTCGAGATCAAAGGTCACCAGACCGACCCGTGCACCCATCCGGGCCGCAGCCGCCGCAGCCTCCACCCCGGCGTGACCGCCGCCCACCACCAGAACGTCGAAATCTTTCATGCGCTGCCAATATGGCAACGAATCCACAGGGTCAAAGCGGCTGTTCCACGTGGAACATCACTTGCCGATGCAAAAGCGTCCGAACAGCGCATCGAGCATATGCTCGGTGGAGGCGCGCCCGGTGATCCGGTCGAACGCCGTCCGCGCCAGTCTGAGCAGTTCAGCGATGATCAGAGGGTCGGAGCCGCTGAAGGTCAGGGCGGAGAGAGCGTCTTCTAACAGAGCATGTTGCCGGCGCGTGAGCGCAATCGAACCACCGGCGGGGAGCAGTTCTCGCGCGTGACTTACCAAAGCGCATTTAAGCTCGCGCATCCCGTCACCTGTCGCCGCCGATACTTGGGCACGAGCACTGGACTTGTGAACGCCCAAATCAGCCTTGGCATCGATCTCCCACGCGTCCTGCGGCCCCTCCCCTTCCGGCCCCAGCCACAAGATCACGTCAGCCCGCAGCAGCGCGTTTCTGGCCCGGTCGATGCCCTGAAGCTCGATCGGGTCCGACGATGCGTCCCGCAATCCGGCAGTGTCGACGAATGTGAATGGTACGCCGTCGATCGCCACGGGCCGCTCGAGCAAATCGCGGGTGGTCCCTGGCGTCGGGGCGGTGATCGCCGCCTCGTCTTCAATCAAGGCGTTGAAAAGGGTGGATTTCCCGGCGTTTGGCGGACCCGCCAGGACAACCCTGAAGCCTTCGCGGAGGGGCTCGACCAGCGGGCGCGCCAACCATTCCTGCAACTCCGCGGCAAAGGCGGAGACGCTTTCCTGGAATGAAGGGGGAAGCTCGGACACGTCATCCTCGTCTCCGAAATCCAGCACAGCTTCGACCTGTGCCGATAAGCCCAAGAGCCGGTCGCGCCAACGGTCGACCTGGCGCGAGAGGGCACCTCCGGCCGAGGCCAGCGCCGCGCGTCGCTGCAACTCAGTTTCGGCGGCGAGCAGGTCCGCCAGTCCCTCCGCCTGCGCAAGGTCGATCCGCCCGTTGATGAAAGCCCGCCGGGTGAACTCCCCCGCCTCCGCCTTGCGCACCCCGGGAAACGATTGCAGCGCTACCTCAACCGATGCCACCACCGCCCGCCCGCCATGGAGGTGCAGTTCGGCTACATCCTCGCCGGTCGCGGTCCCCGGCCCCGGCAGCCATAGTACCAAAGCCCGGTCGAGTTCCTCCGCTGCCTGATCGCGCAACACCGCCGCCGTGGCTCGGCGCGGCTGCGGCAGCAGCCCGACCAGCGCGGTCAGGACTGCGCCCGCTTCGGGGCCGCTGACCCGCACGACCGCGATGCCGGCCGGCGGCGCGCCGCTCGACAGGGCGAAAATGGTCTCCATGGGACGAGGTTGAACCTCTTGTGCGCTGGTTCGCCCTGCGGTTACGCGTCCGGATTGCCCTTCGGCGTGGTGCCGGATCCCTTGCCCGCCGCTGCGGCGCCTTCGATGAAGTTCTGGAACAGCTTCATGCCGATTTGCCCCATCGGTGCCATCTGTCCCGCGACCTCCTGCAGCTTGTCGATGCTCCCGACGCCCTTCATCGCCTTCGCCATGAGGTCGACGTACACCTCGTTCGCCTTGCCGACATCGGGCAAGCCCATGAAGCTGCGCGCCTCTTCCGGGGTGCAATCGATCTCGATGTGGACCTTCATCGCGGGCTCCTGCGTTCTGGGGACGAACACCTGTCACACAGGTTTGGCAAAGTCCATCGCCGCAGGTTAAGCGCACCTGGGCTGCAAGGGAGATGAAAAATGGGCGAATTGCGACGGATCGGGACTCTTGAGGGCGACCAGACCTTTCCAGTCTACCGCGCCGAACTCGCTGCCGGGGCAACCGCTGCGATCATCGTCATTCCCGAAATCTTCGGGATCAATCCCGGAATCCGCGCGAAGTGCGATGCATGGGCAAAGCTGGGTTATCTGGCAGTCGCGCCCGACATCTTCTGGCGCTTTGCAGAAGGGGAAGAGCTTGATCCCGATGTGCCAGACCAGTTCGACAAGGCACTGAAAAATATGGGCCAGTTCGACCTCGACTCCTGTATGCGGGATATCGAGGCGCTGATCCACCATCTCAAGCGAGAGGGTAACTGCTCGAAGGTGGGCCTGATCGGTTTCTGCCTCGGTGGATTCGTCGCCTACACCGCCGCCGCCCGCACCGACATCGATGCGTCTGTCGGCTATTACGGCGTGTCGATCGACCAGCATCTGGGCGAAGCGCAGGCGATCGCCAACCCGCTGATGCTGCACATCGCGGGCGCGGATCACTTCGTCACGGCTGACGCGCAAAAGGCGATCCATCAGGCATTGGATGCCCATCCCCGGGTGACCCTGCACGATTACCCCGGCCTCGATCACGGATTTGCCGCAGAGATGGGCCAGCGCCGCGACGAACAGGGCGCCCAGCTCGCCGACCGCCGCACCGAGGCGTTCTTTACAGAGCATCTGGCCGCATGATCAACCGCGCCCGGTGGCGCTGGTCGGCCCATACGGCGACCCGCTACGGCCTGCCGCTGGGGGTGCTGGTGCTCAGTGTCGCATTCGCCTTGTGGTGGCGGTGGGGCCTGGTCGTGAGCCTGCCGCTCCTGGCGGTCGCGGCATGGGACTTCCTCCAGCGCGAGCATACCCTGCGGCGCAACTACCCGCTGCTGGCGCGATTCAGATGGATCATGGAGGATTTGCGGCCGTTCGCGCAGGCCTATGTCGTCGAAGGCGACCTGGAAGGGCGGCCGTTCAACCACGATGAACGATCGCTCGTCTATGCGCGGGCCAAGGGCGAGCTCGACTCACATCCGTTCGGCACCGAACTCGATGTCTATTCCGATGAATACGAGTGGCTCGCGCACTCGATGGTACCGAACGAACAAGCCGCTCTGGAATGGCGAGTCGACGTCGGCAGTCCGCAATGCACCAGGCCCTATTCCGCCGCGCTGCTCAATATCTCGGCCATGAGTTTCGGCTCGCTGTCAGCCAAGGCCATTCTGGCGCTCAACAAGGGGGCCGCAGCCGGCGGGTTCTATCATGACACGGGCGAAGGCGGACTGTCGCGCTATCACCGCGAGCACGGCGGGGACCTGGTGTGGGAAATCGGCAGCGGCTATTTCGGCTGCCGCGACGGATGGGGCAACTTCGATCCCGCCAAGTTCGCCGATACCGCGCAGATCGATCAGGTGAAGATGGTCGAAATCAAGCTGAGCCAGGGTGCCAAGCCCGGGCACGGCGGGGTTCTGCCAGGATCCAAGGTAAGCGCGGAAATCGCTGCGGCGCGCGGGGTGCCGCAGGGCAAGGATTGCGTCTCCCCGGCCGCGCATTCGACCTTCTCGACGCCGGTCGAACTGCTGGAATGGGCGGCACAGCTGCGCGAACTGTCGGGCGGCAAGCCGGTCGGCCTCAAGCTGTGCGTCGGGCAGCCACACGAGGTGTTCGCGCTGGTGAAGGCGATGCACGAGACGGGCATCCGGGTGGATTACATCGTCGTCGATGGGGCGGAGGGCGGCACCGGCGCCTCTCCGGTCGAGTTTTCCAATCGCGTGGGCAGCCCGTTGCGCGAAGGATTGGTTCTAATGCGCAACGCCCTGGTAGGGGCCGATCTCAAGCGCGAGATCAAGCTCGCGGCCGCGGGCAAGGTCCACTCAGGCGCCGGTATGGCGATGAATTTCGGCCTTGGTGCGGACTGGTGCAACGCGGCGCGCGCGTTCATGTTCGCGCTGGGGTGCGTGCAATCGATGCGCTGTCATGAGGATACTTGCCCCACCGGGATCACCACGCAGGACGCCACGCGGCAGTACGGACTGGTGGTGCCGGAAAAGGCCGAGCGGGTCGCCCGGTTCCAGCGGCAGACGCTACACGGCCTGCGCGAGATGGTGGTCGCCATGGGGCTCGACAATCCGTGGCAGATCACCTCGTGCCATATCAACGAGCGGCTCGACAGCGCCCGCGCCGCGCCGGTCGACGAGATCTACGGGTTCCTCGAGGAAGGAGCACTCCTCGACGATCCGGACGCCACGCAGTATGCCCGCTACTGGCGCATGGCCCAGGCGAACAGTTTCGCGCGGGCAAACTGAGGGGAAGATGCGATGAGCGCGGAAGCAGGTCTAAAGAATTGGCACCGTGTCCTCGACGGCGGCAGCGATCCCGCAGCGCTCGCCGAGATCATCCGCGAAGATGCGGTGTTTCACTCCCCGGTGGTGCACACTCCGCAATCAGGCCGCGCCAAAGTGGTCGGGTATCTCGCCGCCGCGGGCGTGGTGCTCAATACCGAGGCGTTCCGGTACGTGCGCGAATTCAGCGACGGCAATCAGGCGCTGCTCGAATTCGTGACCGAGCTCGATGGCATCCAGATCAACGGCATCGATCTGATCACCTTTGACGATGCGGGACTGATCGCCGACTTCAAGGTGATGGTCCGCCCGCTGAAGGCGATCAACAAGGTGTGGGAAATGATGGGTGCCCAGCTGGCGGCGACCGCCGGAAGCTAACCGAGGATCATCTGCGCCCGCCCGGCCTGCCCCGCGGCTGGCCAAGGCTCGACAGCTAATTCAGCGCGGCAAAGTTCTCCACCAGCTGGCGCGAACCGGGCGACATCATTCCGGGCAACTCCGCCGCGATGGCGGCGCGACGGCCGGCCAGATCGGAGCCAAGCCGCATGCGGTGCATCGACCAGCCCGCGCAGCTGCGCTCGGTGATCGGCTCGTCGATCAGCCGGAGAATTCCCGAATGTCGCGGGTCCCGCGCCAACTTCGCCATCAGGCTCATCAGAACGGCCTGCTCGCCTTCGATCAGCTGCAGGAAGTTGCGCCCGTTGTAGATCAGAAAGCCGGTGATCTGCCGTTCGAAATTGCCCTGCTCGGCGACAGCGACAATGCGATCGACTTCCGCAGCGGGCATCCCCGTGGCGGTGCTAATATAAACTATGCGGCGCATGCGACCCTCGCCTGATTGAACCCTGTATCGTGCAAGCTGCGGACGTTCAGCGAAACGGTGCCGGACGCCGCCCGGCCCCGCCCGCTCGCAGTATTCCGCTTACTGGTTCATCGTCGCGAAGAAGTCCTCGTTGGTTTTGGAATCCTTCATCTTGTCGAGCAGGAACTCCATCGCGTCGATGGTGCCCATCTGCATGAGGATGCGGCGCAGGACCCACATCTTCGACAGCTTGTCCTTCTCGACCAGCAGCTCTTCCTTGCGGGTGCCGCTCTTGCCCACGTCGAGCGCCGGGAAGATGCGCTTGTCGGCAACCTTGCGGTCGAGGACGATTTCCGAGTTGCCGGTGCCCTTGAACTCTTCGAAAATGACCTCGTCCATCCGGCTGCCGGTGTCGATCAGCGCGGTGGCGATGATGGACAGCGACCCGCCCTCCTCGATGTTGCGCGCCGCGCCGAAGAACCGCTTGGGCCGCTGCAGGGCGTTGGCGTCGACACCGCCGGTCAGCACCTTGCCCGAACTGGGCACCACGGTGTTGTAGGCGCGGCCGAGGCGGGTGATCGAATCGAGCAGGATCACCACGTCCTTCTTGTGCTCGACCAGACGCTTGGCCTTTTCGATCACCATTTCGGCGACCTGCACGTGGCGGGTCGCGGGTTCATCGAAGGTCGATGAGATGACCTCACCCTTCACCGAACGCTGCATGTCGGTGACTTCCTCGGGCCGCTCGTCGACCAGGAGGACGATCAGGAACACCTCAGGGTGATTGTCGGTGATCGCCTTGGCAATGTTCTGCAGCAGCACGGTCTTGCCCGTGCGGGGCGGCGCGACGATCAGGGCGCGCTGGCCCTTGCCCTGGGGGCTGATGATATCGATCACCCGCGCGGACTTGTCCTTCACCGTGGGATCCACGGCATCGAGGATCAGCTTCGATTCCGGATACAGCGGCGTCAAGTTGTCGAAGTTGGTCCGGTGGCGGACCTGGTCGGGATCCTCGAAATTCACGCTCTTGAGGCTGGTCAGCGCGAAATAGCGCTCGCCGTCCTTGGGGGCGCGGATTTCGCCTTCCACGGTGTCGCCGGTGCGCAGGCCCCAGCGGCGGACCTGGTTGGGCGATACGTAGATGTCGTCCGGGCCGGCCAGATAGTTCGCTTCAGGACTACGCAGGAAGCCGAATCCGTCCTGCAGCACCTCGATGGTGCCGACGCCCATGATCGGCTCGACGTATTCCTCGTCTTCCGCCAGCTCGCGTAGGATGCAGAACATGAGGTCTTGCCGGCGCATGGTGCTGGCGCCTTCGACGCCAAGATCCTCGGCCATCTCGACGAGCTCGGCCGGGGCTTTTTTCTTCAATTCTTTGAGATGCATAACTGTAGTATCCGATACTTGGAAGCGGCCGGCCGGTCGTATGGGCTTGGGGAAAGCAGACCGGGCCTGGGCGTTGCGCGCCAGGCTGGAAAGCGCCGGTTGATGCAGGTGAAATAAGCGTCGCGCCGCACGCCGTCAATCGAGCGCCACTTCAGCTCGTCCTGCTTTTCAGGTCGGCAGGCTCAGAACGGGCGGACGATCACCAGGATGACGATCAGCGCCGCGGCCACTCCGGGCACCTCGTTGAGCAGTCGCAGCTGCTTTCCAGAGAGCGGGCGATGCCCCTTCGCCAGTTTCCGGGAGTAGCCGGCCATGTAGCCGTGGTACCCCGACAACAGCAGCACGAACAGCACTTTGGCGTGCAGCCAGCCCTCGCCCCACAGGTTCTGCGTGGTGGCCAGCAGGATGCCGAGCACCCACACCACGACGATCGATGGCAACAGGATGATCTTAAGCAGCTTGCGCTCACGATCGGCCCACACCGCCGCCTCGGCCGAGCCGGGTTCAGCCTCTTGGTGATAGACCAGATAGCGCGGGAGCATGAACAGGCCGGCCATCCAGAAGATGACAAAGATCACGTGGCCGGCTTTCAGCCAGAGATACGTCACCGCGAGCGCGCTTTGCATGGGAGGCTTCTAGGAAATTGCCGAGGCACCTGTCACCCCTGCCACTGACGCACCGTATCGCGCAAGCGCTCGACATGTTCGACCGGGGTGTGCTGGCCGATGCCGTGGCCGAGATTGAACACATGCGGGCGATCGGCGAACGCGCGCAAGATGGCGTGAGTGCGCTCCTCCAGCGCCGCCCCGCCAGCCAGCAGCAGCAGCGGATCGAGGTTGCCCTGCACCGGCATGCCCGCGGGCAGTTCGCGCGCGGCCCATGCGGGATCGATCGTCTCGTCGACCCCCACGGCATCGACGCCGGTCTCGCGTGCGTAAGCGGCGAGCTTGGCCCCGGCCCCCTTGGGAAAGCCGATCACCGGCACCCCGGGACAGCGCGTATGGACAGCCGCGGTGATGCGGGCGTTGGGCGCGATCACCCAGCGTTCGAACTGCTCGGGCGCGAGACTTCCGGCCCAGGAATCGAACAGCTGGACCGCCTCGGCCCCCGCTTCGATCTGGCCGACCAGATATTCGACCGTCACCGCCTCGATGGCGGCGATGATCGCGGCGAAGCCGGCCGGGTCGCGGTAGGCCATCGCCCGCGCCGCGTGATGGTCCTTCGACCCTTCGCCCGCGACCATGTAGGTGGCGACGGTCCACGGACTTCCCGCAAAGCCCAGCAGAGTGGTCTCAGGGCCCAGGGCGGCGCGCACCCGTTCCACCGTCCGGTAGATCGGCTGAAGGCGCTCAGGCACGCTCTGCAGGGCTTCCAGCGCGCTATCGACCAGCGGCGGGGACAGTCGCGGTCCCTCCCCTGCGCCGAAGGTCAGGTCCTGCCCCATGGCGTACGGTACGATCAGGATATCGGAAAACAGGATCGCGCCGTCGAAGCCGAACCGGCGGATCGGCTGTAGGGTCACTTCGGCCGCCGCTTCGCTGTCGTATACCAACGCCAGGAAGCCGCCCTTCTCCGCTCGCAAGGCGCGATATTCGGGGAGATAGCGGCCTGCCTGGCGCATCAGCCACAGCGGCACCCGCCCGCGCCGATGGCCATTCAGAGTGTCGAGTAACGGGCCCGGCATGCGTCTCTAATCCAATTCAATAAGATTCTATAGAAAGATGAAGGAGTCTGTTGGCCCTGTGGAAAGCGGGGATTGCGGCGCCCTGCCCGATTTCTCCCGCTCTGAACAGGTTTCCAGCGCCATCGAATCATGGGATTCCCGCGTCAACGGTTCGTTGTCCCCGCTATCACCAGCCTGTCGAGAAGCTTGTCGCCATGTCCACAAGCGGCCCGGTTCCCGGCTGGCAGTGGGCATGGAATCGCGCAGATCGCTTGTCCGCGGTTTCCTCCCGTGGTTTATGCCGCACCTTCTCCACAGGCCGCCGACCGGAGCGACGACGTCCCGCCATGCCGCGCATCCACCTCCATCTGCTGTCGGATTCCACCGGCGAAACGCTGGAGATGATCGCGAAGGCGGCACTCGCGCAGTTCGACGAAGCCGATGTCCAGCGCCACTTTTGGCCGATGGTCCGCAGCCGGCAGCACATCGACCGGATCGTGCCCGATATCGCCGCGCATCCGGGGCTGGTGCTGTTCACCCTAGTGAACCCCGAAACGCGCACCCGGCTGGAAGAACATTGCCGCACGATTGGCCTGCCCGCAGTGCCGGTGCTCGATGCGGTCACCGAAGCGCTGGAGAGCCACCTGGGGCAGGAGGCGCACGGTCGTCCGGGCCGACAGCACTCGATGGACGCGGCGTATTTCGCGCGGGTCGATGCGATTCAATACACTATCGCGCACGACGACGGGATCGCCTGGGAGGAATGGGAAGAGGCCGACATCCTCCTCGCCGGCGTGTCACGCAGTTCCAAGACGCCCACCAGCATTTACCTGGCGAACCGCGGTTACAAGGTCGCGAACATCCCGCTGGTGGTGGAAAGCCCGCCGCCGTCGGCCTTGTTCACCTTGCGCCATCCCCTGATCGTCGGACTGACGACCGCACCGGACCGGCTGATCCAGATCCGCCGCAATCGCCTGCTGACAATCGCCGAAGGACGGGAAAGCGACTACGTCGATGCGGAACGGGTCGCCGCCGAGGTCAAGTTCGCCCGCCGGCTGTTTGCCGATAACGGCTGGCCGGTGATCGACGTCACCCGCCGCTCGATCGAGGAAACCGCCGCCGCGGTGATCCGCCTGCTGACCGAACGCGACGCGCGCGACGTGCCGGGGATGGGCCGGCCGGGCCTGCCGTGAACCTGGTTCTTGCGTCCCAGAGCGCCTCGCGGCGGGAGATGTTGGCGGCAGCCGGACTGACGTTCGAAGTCGCCGCAGCCGCGATCGACGAACGCGCAGTCGAAGCCGGCCTGGCCGGCGCCGCGCCACAGGAGATTGCGCTGGCGCTCGCCGAGGCCAAGGCGCTGGCGGTGTCGCGCGACCGGCCCGGCGATCTCGTGCTGGGAAGCGATTCGCTGGTGGTGTGCGGCGGGCGCAGGTTCGACAAACCCGCCAGCCGCGAAGATGCCGCGCGCCATTTGGAATGGTTTTCCGGACGGACGATCGAACTCCATAGCGCAGCCGCGCTGACGCGGACGGGGGCGGTCGTCTGGCGCGGCGCCGAGGTCGCCCGCCTGACGGTTAGGCCGCTGTCCGGTTCGTTCATCGAATCATACCTCGATGCCGAGTGGCCCGCCGTCGCCGCGTGCGTGGGCGTCTTCCGTATCGAAGCGCGCGGCGTGCAGTTGTTCAGCGCTATCGACGGCGATCATTTCACGGTCCTTGGCATGCCCTTGCTGTTGGTTCTCGATGCCTTGCGCGAGTCGGGGGAGCTGCCCGCATGACCGCGTATGCCGAAGTGATCGGCGATCCGATCGCCCAATCCAAGTCGCCGGCGATCCACGGTTTCTGGCTCGGCAAGCTGGGCCTTGCCGCAAGTTATCGACCGCATCACGTCCCCGCAGACGCCCTCGCGTCCTATCTGGCCGTGGCGCGCGGGGACCCTGCGTGGCGCGGGTGCAACGTCACGATGCCGCATAAGCAGGCCGTCGTCCCGCTGGTGGACCGGCTTGATCCGCTGGCCGCCCGCATCGGCGCGGTGAACACCGTCGTGCGTGAGGGCGACGCGCTGGTCGGCAGCAACACCGATGCGGGCGGGTTCTTGGAGCCGCTCCGGCAACACCTCGGATCGACGCACTACTTTCGGATGGCGCGGGTGCTCGGCACCGGCGGGGCGGCGCGGGCGATCGTGGCGGCGCTGGCGGCGGAAAAGTTCATCATCGTGCTTGCTGGACGCGACCCGTCCAAGGCGCGCGACATCCTCGATGAACTGGATCCGGGCGGTGAGCATCACGCGGTCGACCTCGCCCATTTCGCCGACTCGACCGAATTTGCCTTCGATGACCGCGAAGGCTGCCTCGATCTCGTCGTGAACGCGAGCCCGCTCGGGATGCGCGGCCAGCCGCCGCTGGTGTTCGACTGGAGCCATGCGCCGCCCGGGGCGATCGCGTATGATATCGTCACCGATCCGTTGGCCACGCCCTTTCTGTCCGACGCGCGCGCGGCGGGACACCGCACGATTGACGGACTGACCATGCTGATCGGTCAGGCGGCGCTGGCGTTCGAGCGCTTTTTCGGCTGCCCCGCTCCGCGCGAGCATGACGCCGAATTACGCGCGCTGCTGATGTCATGAGCCGCCCGTTCATCCTTGGCCTGACCGGCTCGATCGGGATGGGCAAATCGACGGTCGCCGCGATGTTCGAAGCGGCCGGCGTGCCGGTGTTCGATGCCGATGCCACGGTGCGGCGGCTGCAGGGCGCGGGCGGCGCGCTGGTGCCGGCGATCGAGCAGGCATTTCCCGGCTCGACTGGACCGGAGGGCGTGCTGCGCGAGCAACTGGGCGCGCAGGTCTTTGCCGACCGCGCCGCGCTCGCGCGGCTCGAAGCCATCGTCCATCCCGCCGTGGCGGCTGAGCGTCAAGCGTTCATGATCGAGCACGCAGGCCAGCCGCTGGTGGTGTTCGATATTCCCCTGCTGTTCGAAAAAGGCGGCTGGGAGAGCGTGGACGCGGCGGCGGTGGTATCTGCTCCGGCCGAAATCCAGCGCCAGCGCGTGCTCGCCCGTCCCGGCATGACGCCGGAGAAGTTCGCGCACATCCTGTCGCTCCAGGTGCCGGACGCCGACAAGCGCGCCCGGGCCGATTATGTCATCGACACCGGCACCTCGATTTACCAGACGGAGGCCGAGATCGTTCGGCTGATCGCCCGGCTGACCGAACGCTCCCCTCTTGTCAGGCCGACCTGAGCGGCCGATAGAAACGGTCTCATGCGCGAAATCGTCTTCGATACTGAAACCACCGGCCTCGATCCCCGGACGGGAGACCGAATGGTCGAGATCGGCTGTATCGAACTGGTGAACCGGGTGCCGACCGGGGCGCACTTTCACGCCTATTTCAACCCCGACCGCGACATGCCCGCCGGGGCGGAAGCGGTGCACGGGCTGTCGGCGGCGTTCCTGGCCGACAAGCCGCGCTTTCCTGACCGCTGTCACGACCTGCTCGAATTCATCGCGGACGCTCCGCTTGTCGCGCACAACGCGGGGTTCGACTTCGCCTTCCTTAACCACGAGCTTGAACTGTGCGGGCTGGAGATCGTTTGCCTGTCGCGGATGATCGACACCGTTGCGCTCGCCAAGCGCCGGCACCCGGGCGCCAAGCTGTCGCTCGATGCCCTGTGCACCCGCTACGGCATCGATCGCAGTCACCGGGTCAAGCACGGCGCCCTGCTCGATGCGGAGTTGTTGGCGCAGGTTTATGTGGAGCTGACCGGGGGCCGCCAGATCGGGCTGGAGCTGGCAGGAGACCGCGCCGGCGCCTCGGTGATCGAGATGCCGGGCATCGTCGTGCGCGAACGGCCATTCCGCGCCCCGCGTCCGCATCACCCCTCGGCTGACGAATTGGCACGGCATGCCGCATTCATCGGTCGGATCGAGGGAGCGATCTGGGCCGCGTAACGTTTCTGTCCTGAAGGCTGCACATTTAACAGGAGTTAGACCGTCGATGGATATTCGCGTCTCGGGCCACCAGATTGAAACCGGCGCTGCCCTGCAGGAGCATGTGGAGGAGCGCCTCTCCACTGCCGTCGAGAAGTATTTCAGCCGCGCGATTTCCAGTCAGGTCACCTTCGGCAAGGCGCCTGCAGGTGCGTTCAGCTGCGATATCGTCACCCATGTGATGCACGGGCTGATACTGAAGTCGCACGGCGCGGCGCACGACGCGCATCAGGCGTTCGACCAGGCGGCCGAGAAGATCGAGAAACAGCTCCGCCGCTACAAGCGCCGGTTGCAGGACCGTCATCAGCAAACGGCCTTCACCGCCGAGCAGGAAGAGGCCGCTTATACCATCATCGCGGCGCCCGATGCCGAGGCTGACGAGGTCGACATCGCCGACACGCCGATGATCATTGCCGAAACCACTGCCGACATCCCTGAAGCGAGCGTCGCTGACGCGGTGATGATGCTGGATCTGCGCGACACCAACGCGATGCTGTTCAAGAACGCTGGCACCGGTCGGCACAATATGGTCTATCGCCGTCGCGATGGCTCGGTCGGTTGGGTCGAACCGCGCGCTGAACCCGCCACCTGAGGCGCCATCCTGGCTGAGGTCGGCCAGGGGCGTCGCCATCTTTCCTGCGACGCGCGCCAGCTTGCGAAACCAAAATGACGATGAACGTGCTCTTCAAGCTGCTGCCGGAAGCCGTCTGGGTCGATGATCGAAGCGACAAGCCAGCAATCCTGGCAGCGATAGCAGAGCGGTTCGCGTCGGTTTACCTGTTGGACCGTCACAGGGTGTTGGACGCGCTCAATGAACGCGAGGCCCTGGGCAGCACCGGTTTCGGGCGCGGCGTGGCCCTGCCCCACGCGCGTATCGACGGCCTGACCCGCCCGGTGGCAGCCCTGCTTAAGCTGTCGGCCCCGGTCGATTTCGCGGCCGCGGACCGCCTGCCGGTGGATCTCGTGATCGGTTTGCTGTCACCCGTGAACGCGGGCGCGACGCACTTGCATGCGCTGGCGGCGTTGTCGCGCATGGTCCGGGACGAAGTGATGCACAGGGCCCTCACCAGCGCAACCGACACCGAGACGCTCTACGCGCTGCTCACGAATGCGGCTGACCGTGACGCCGCCTGACGAGCCCGCCGGGGCGGCATCCCATTACCGCGCGCTGGAACGACTGTACGAGGCGGCTCCGGTCAACACGCTGTTCCCCTCGCGGCTCGAGATACCGGGCGAAGGGCGGGCGCGGCTGATTTTTCAGGTCGAACGCGCCGTGTTTCACGCCGCGGGCGCAGCGCACGGAACGGTGTATTTCAAGATGCTAGACGACGCTGCGTTCTATGCCGCGAATACACTGGTCACCGACCGGTTCCTGCTGACCACCTCCTTCAATCTGCACTTCACCAAGCCGGTCCGAGAGGGCGAGGTCATCGCGGAAGGACGGTGGGTGAGCGGCCGCAAGCGGGTGCTGGTGGCCGAATCGCGGCTGGTGGACGCCGATGGGGACGAGATCGGCCGCGGTACCGGAACGTTCATGCGCTCTCGCATCGCGCTGTCGGGGCTGCCCGGCTACGCCGACCGCCGCTGATCGGTGGATTCGCGTCTGCCATCGCATCTGGAAGTGAGCGCGATCCGCCGTCTGGCCGAATCGCAGGGCGGGTTCGCGACGGTGTTGGCAAAGGGCGACCGAGACGCCGGAACCATCGCTTTGGTAATCATGTGTCGCGGTAAGGAAGCCAGGCTGATTGAACGCATGCCTCAGCTCGACGGGAACCGTCCTTTCGTTACGTCCCTCTTGCAAACTACTGAAAACGAGGATCTTTTTTCCGAGGCAATTCGGAAAAAGCGTGAACGTGACCCGGATATTTGGTTAATTGAGGTGGACGTCCCGGATATCTCACGGTTCGCCGCAGCTTTGCCGTGAAAATTTGACTTCGCAGGTGCAGCAATTATCTGGGCGACACCTTCACGGACGCAGGCGGCTTGAACGACACGGGGTCGGACAGTCAGCGCGTAGACGGGGGACGGCCGGCAGGCGTTAGAATACTCGGTTTCGCATGGTGGATATGTCCGCCAGCGCGAACCTCGCCTGCGACAGTGCCCGTCCACCGCCTAAACCGACGGATCAATGCAATTTCATCGCGCAACTCTCGCGGCGCTTGCCGCGACTGCTTTTCTTACGTTCTTCGCCGCCGAGGGTTCCGGCGCCAATGCTGAAATCAGCAAGACCCAAGTCGCTCAGACGATCGCCCTGACTGACGAAACGGTGCCTGAAGCGCCCACGCCCGATACTCCGGTAGCGTTCGTTTCGCAGGAAGTGGTCCAGCCGACCACGCAAGTTGCCAGCGAACGACCGTTCGAGGCCAGCGCCGGTTCGCTGACTGAACTCGTTTCGGCCATGCCCGCTTCCGGCACGCTCTCTCGCGAGATGGAATGTCTTGCCGGAGCCATCTATTTCGAATCGCGCGGCGAGCCCCTCGCGGGTCAGTTGGCCGTCGGCCAGGTGATCATCAACCGCAGCGAATCGGGTGTCTTCCCGTCAGATTACTGCGGCGTCGTCTACCAGCGGGCGCAGTTCTCGTTCATTCGCGGCGGCACCATGCCGCGGATCGACCGTGGTTCGGCCGCCTGGAAACGGGCCAGCGCCATTGCCCGCATCGCTCACGAAGGATTGTGGGATAGCCAGGCGGGCGACTCGCTTTATTTCCACGCCCGCTATGTGAAGCCGAGCTGGAGCCGCACCAAGATCGCCCGGGCGACGATCGACAGTCACATCTTCTATCGGTGAACCAGCTACCGGTCGTTCAGGCCGGGTCGGCCAGCTCCACCCACACCGGCACGTGGTCGCTGGCCTTTTCCCGCCCGCGGTACTCCTTGTCCACGCCGGCGGCGGTCATTCGGTCGGCGGCCTCGGGGCTGAGGAGCAGGTGGTCGATCCGGAAGCCGTGGTCGCGTTGCCAGGCTCCCGCCTGATAGTCCCAGAACGTCCACACGCCCCCGCGCGGGTTGAGGGTGTCGAGCGCGTCAGTCCAGCCCTGGGCAAGAAGCCGGGCATAGGCATCGCGCGATTCCGGCTGCATCAACGCATCGCGGGCCATGGCGGTCGGGGACCACACGTCCTTGTCCTCCGGGATGACGTTGTAATCGCCCAGCACGACCACCGGCAATTCCAGCGCCCATAGCTCCCGCATCCGGGCGTCGAGGCGTTCCATCCACGCCAGCTTGTAATCGAACTTGGGTCCGGGGACCGGGTTGCCGTTGGGCAGGTACAGGCAGGCGATGCGCACGCCGCTGACGTCTGCCTCGATGTAGCGGGCGTGCTCGTCGAGCGGGTCGCCGGGCAGGGTGCGCTGGACTTCCGTAGGCTTCAGCCCGTCGGCCAGGATCGCGACCCCGTTGAAGCCCTTCTGACCGTGCCAGATGGCGTGGTAACCGATCTTCTCGAACTCTTCGTACGGGAAGCCTTCGTCCTGGCTCTTGATCTCCTGAAGGCAGGCGACCGCCGGGCGGCGTTCCTCCAGCCATTCGAGGAGCCGCGGCAGCCGCGCCTTGATGCCGTTGATGTTGAAGGATGCAATCCGCATCCGCGGAGCTTTAGATGCCGAAGCTCGATCCGCAACCGCAACCCGCGGCCGCTTGCGGATTCTCGACCTTGAACGCGGCTCCGCCAAGCGATTCGACGAAGTCCACGGTGCTGCCCGCAATCAGGTCCAGGCTGACGGGATCCACCAGCAGCTTCACCCCATCGGTTTCGCTGACGGAATCGTCGCTCTCGGCCGCTTCGGCCAGATCGAACTTGTACTGGAAGCCCGAGCATCCGCCGCCCTCGACCGCCAGCCTCAGGATCGCGGGCTTGCCCTGCTTGTCGGCAATCGCCGCGACGCGCCGGGCGGCGTTGGTGGTCAGGATCAGCGGTTCGGACATGAGGGGTATATGGGATCGATCCGGCCGCCGCTCAAGCGGTCTGGATGTAAACCCGCATCGCCTCCGCCTCGCCGGCGATTTCATCGATCTGCGCCTTCACCAGATCGCCGATCGACACGAACCCGCACATGCCGCCGTTCTGGACGACCGGCAAATGCCGGATGCGCCGCCGGGTCATCATTTCCAGCGCGTCATCGATGCGGGTTGCAGGTTCGATGGTGATCGCCGGCGCGGTCATCACTTCACCGACCGGCTTGTCCAGGCTCGCCTCGCCCTCGCGCTCCAGGCAGTAGATGACGTCGCGTTCGGAAAACACGCCGACCACCTGTCCGTGTTGCATGACCGGCAGGGCGCCGATGCGGCGGGTGGCGAGGATCGACAGCGCATCGCGCATGGTCATGGCGACATCGCAGGTGACGATCTCGGCGCCAGGCCCTGCGCCAGATGCTGCGCTTTGACGGCGCGATAGCAAGTGGGCGACGTCCATGGGGACTCTCCCTTCTCTCCAACGGGACGATCAGGATGCCACGATTTCGCAAGGATGGCCAGCGCGGCCATTGCCAGGCGGGGGCGGGGCGCCCATCTACCCCGCCATGTCCCGGCCCTCTCCGCTCGACGATCCCGACAAGGCCGCGTTCGCCTGGGCGCGGTGGAAGCGAATGATGTGGCTGATGGGCGGCTTCACCGCGGTCACCGTCGTTGCAGTGCTACTGTACCTGTGGGCCACGGTGCCGGAGGTTTCGATCCACTTCTACATCGCCACCGCGCTGGGCGTGGGTCTGTCGATGCTGCTGATGAGCGCGCTGATGGGGCTGGTGTTCATGTCGAACGGCACCGGCCACGATGAATCGATTTCGGATCCGCACGACCGGCGGGATTGATCAGCCGACAGGCGCCGCGCGCAGGCGCAGTTCCTCCACCGGCTCGCCGCCGATCAGGTGCTGCTGGATGATCTTCTCGAGTGCCGCTTCGTCGCACGAATGATACCACACCTGATCGGGCCACACGACCGCGATCGGTCCTGCATCGCACACCTGCAGACAATCGGCCTTGGTCCGCTGCACCGTCTGGCAGACGAGTCCCAGCTCCTTCAGCCGCCGCTTGAGGTAATTCCACGACCGCGCGCCCTGCTCGCGCGAGCAACACGCCTGCTTGTCAGACAACGCGCACAAAAAAATCTGACGCTGGACCCTTTCGCCCCCGATCTTGGCGAGCGCGACGCGCGCCTTCGTCAGGTCGAGCGGGTCGGTCACTTGCTTGCCGAGTTAAGCCACCGGTCGAGCCAGCCGAACACCGTGTTGTGCCACTGAAGCGAGTTCTTGGGCTTGAGCACCCAGTGGTTCTCGTCCGGGAAGACCAGCAGCTGCGCCGGGATGTTCTTCATCTGCAACGCGGTGAACGAGGCCAGCCCCTGGGTGTAGGGGATACGGAAGTCCTTCTCGCCGGTGATCACCAGCATCGGCGTCTTCCACTGATCGACGTAGTTCACCGGGTTCCACTTCTCGTAGGCGGCGGGATCCTCGAAATAGGTCTTGCCGCCATGCTCCCAGGTGTCGAACCACAGCTCTTCGGTCTCGTACGCCATGGCGCGCGCATCGAACACGCCGTCGTGCTGGACCAGGCACTTGAACTTGTCCGGCCAGCGGCCCGCGATCCAGTTCATCATGTACCCGCCATAACTGGCGCCCATGGCGCAGGCGTTGTCGGTATCGATCTGGGCATCGAGCGCGCCAGCCGCTGCGAACCCCTTTTGCAGGTCCTCGAGCGGCTTGCCGCCCCAGTCGTTGGTGATGCTGTCGGTAAAGGCCTGGCCGTATCCGGTCGAACCATGGAAATCGATCGACACCACCGCGTAACCCTGGCTCGCCACCACGCGCGGATTCCACCGGGTCGACCAGGCATCGTTGAAGCTGCCCTGGGGTCCGCCATGGACATAGAGGATCGCCGGCATGGGCCCTTTCCGGCCGTCGAGCTTCGTGATCTGGCCCCACACGGTATCGCCATTCGCGCCGGTGAAGCTGAAGCGGCGGGTGACGATCGGAGCGCGCTTGCCCAGTGTCGAGGTCGCCACGTCGGTGAGCGGCATCGCCTGGCCCCACTTGCGCGCCAGATAGAGCTCGTTCGGGGCGCCGATCGAGGCGCGGGTGAACACCAGATCGCCATTGGCAAGCGGCACGACATCGCCGATGTGCGCTTCGGTCCCTGCCATTAGATCGAGCTTATCGACCTTGCCGGTCACCGGATCGATGCGGAATGCCGGGGTGTCCAGCACGTCCTGCGCGGTGGCGACGATGAACTTCGAATCCGGGGTCCACGTCAGCGAGCCGACCGAGCGGTCCCAGTCTGTCGTGAGCGCACGCACCTGGCCGGTGGCGAGATCGCGCAACATGACCGTCAGCTTGTCGGCTTCATACCCCGGTCGGGCCATCGCAGCGTAGGCGAGGTACTTGCCGTCGGGCGAGGGCGCTGGCAGCGTGTCGGTCGCCTCGTTGCTTTCGGTCAGATTGATCGGCGCGCGGCCGGACAGGTCGTTGAACCACAAGTCCACGTTGGTGGAGCGGGGTTCGGCGGCGTCGGACTTGCGCGCGGCGAAGAACAGGCCGTGCCCGTCGGCCGCCCAGGCGATCTCCTCGTTGCCGCCGAACGGTTTGGTCGGGGTGTCGCCGACCAGCGCGCTCTTGCCCGGCGGCCCGTCGAGCGGAACCCCGTTGCCGCTCGCCTTGCCGCCGGTCAGCGGGAACGCGAACGCGCGGCCATAGACGCCCGGCGTCTCCCACTGGTCCCAGTGGCGTACGAAGCCGACCTCCGCGTCGTACAGCCGGCCAGTGCCGGGGCCGGGCAGATGCGTCGACCCATCGGGATCGCATCCGAAGCTGGCGCATTCGCGGCCGATGTCGCCCCACACGGCAATCTTCGTCGCGTCGGGCGCGACGGCGAACCCGCCGACCGCGGCTTTCAGCGCGGTGACCTGCGCGATGTCGCTGACCGTTCCCGTTGCCGAAACCCGCGCCCGCCAGACCTGATCGGTCCCCCCCTCGCCGCGATCGGACAGGAAGTAGAGCCACCCGTCATCCGCGAACGCCGCGCTGCTGGCGCTGCCGCCAAGATCCAGCCGGGTTGCGGGCGCGCGGGTGTCGCGCAGGCTGCGGACGTAAAATGCGGTAGTGCGTTGGTAGCTCGCCGGATCGGTTTCAGTCACCGGGTACACGGCCAGCGTGCCGTCGCCGCTGACCACCGCTGCGCCCAGCCGGGGGAGGGTGACGAGGTCCTGCGCGGTCATCGGCGCCCGCGCGTCTGCGGCGGCGGCACGGGACTGGGCCATGGCAGGAACGGCTGGAACCGCGCACAGGGCGACAAGAGCCACCAGGCGCCCGACCAAGCGTGACGGGCCGGTTCGAGTGAAGCTGATTTTGGTCGCGCTGATGTTCATGGAGGCGGGACTAGCGCGCCCGCCAAAGCGTGGAAAGCGCTTTAGCCGCGCTTGCCGGCGATCCGCGCGATCTCATCCTTGACCATCCGTTCGACCATGCTGGGCAGGTTCTGGTCGAGCCACTGGCTGAGCATCGGGCGCAGCAAATCGCGGGTCAGCCCTTCCAGCGAAGTCTCGCCCGATCGCACGATCTGCGGCGGGACGCCGGGCTCGGCCAACAGGGCCAGCGCGGCGAGGTTCTCGCGCATCGACACCCGCGCGGCTTCGGTCACCAGCGGAGCTTCGGGCTCGTCTGCGTGAACAGGTTCGTGGTCCTCAAGGTCGTCTTCCGGCGCCTGTTCGACGAACTCGGCCGCGGCCAGATCGAGGACCTCTTCCGCTTCTTCCTCGTCAGCCGGTTCCGGCGCGGCTTCCGCCACGCCCTCGTTCTCGCGCCGACGACGCGTATCGAAAGCGCTGGTGCGGTTGTCGCGCGCGATCACTTTCTTGATCGATTCGAGGATTTCCTCGACCGACGCTTCGCCATCCTGGCGCATAGTTGCTGGACCCCCGTCTCAGTAAGCGCCGCTAGCGACGCCCGAATCATCGTTAACAGGAGTTTCAGCGTCGGCGGCCGGGATGTCAACGGTGCGGGTCGACTGGACGACCGGGTCGGGCTCGCGGTCCCAATCCCACCACTTGTCGCGCACCCGCTCGTAATTCACCTGCGGATCGTACAGCGGGCCATCGTCGCCGAGGCCCAGATCGCGTGCTTCGGCGCGGCCCATCGCGGCCAGCAGGGTGAACCCGGCCACATAGGCGTTGCGGCGCGCGGTGACCAACTGCGAGCGGGCGATCACCAGTTCCTGCTCGGCATTCAGGATATCGAGGATGGTCCGGTTGCCGACGGTGTTCTCGGCCCGCACGCCCTCGAGGCTCAGGGCCGCGGCATCGACCGCGCTTTGGGTGCTGATGATGATCTGGGTGGCCGCCTGCCAGCTCGAATAAGCGGAGCGAACCTGCGCGATCACATCCCGCTCGACGGCGATGATTGTTTCAAGCGCCGCCGCCGAGCGCGCCTGCGCCTGCCGCTGCAGCGCGGCCGGTCGCCCGCCCTGGAACAGCGGCACGCTGACCTGCACGCCCGCCTGGACCCCCAGGCCCGATTGCGAGACCGACACTGGAGAACCGGGGATGTCGAGCGAGCCGAGCGTGTTGCTGTAATCGCTGCCGGTGAACACCGACACCCGCGGCAGGCGCGAGGCACCCGCGACGTCGATGTCGAAACCCGATGCCTCGGCCCGTTCCTGCGCGGCGATGATGTCGGGGTTGTTGTCGAGCGCGGTCGCGACCGCGTCCTCGACGCTGGCGGGCAGGCCCGGCAACGGCGGCGGCGGTTGCAGTTCATCCGGCGCGAGGCCGGTCAGGCGGATGTAATCCTCGCGCGCGGCGATGAGGTTCGCCTGCGCGCTGCGCAAATCACCCTGCGCCAGTGCCAGGCGGGATTGCGACTGGGCCACGTCGGTGCGGGTCAGGTCACCGATCTCGAACCGGTCACTCGTCGCCTGGGTGTTGACCCGCAGCACTTCGACCTGGTTGGCGTTGAGGCCGACCAGTGCCTCGCCCCTGATCACGTCCATGTACGCGGCAACGGTTTGCGAGAAAATCGCCGATTCCGTGGCGCGAAGATCGGCCTGGCCGGCCTCGACGCGCCGTTCCGCCGCGCGCACCGCATTCTTGACCGCGCCGCCGCTGTAGATCGGCACCCCCAGATCGAGATTGACGCCCAGCGATCGATCGGGCCCGTTCTGGCTCGAATTGCTGGCCTTGACGAACTCAACGTAGCTCACCCCGGCGGTGGCGCTCGGCCGGCCCGCCGCCTTCTCCAGCGGCACGGTCTCGTCGATCGCGCGCTGCTGGGCACGCGCCGCCTGCAGGTTGGGATTGGTTCGATACGCGCCAATGAGCGCGTCACGCAGCGTATCGGCCATCGCTTGCGGCGCGAAGCACACCGCGCCCGCTGCCGCTCCGCTCAGGAGCGCGCGCACTACCTTCGCGCGATTCACGGTCAGAAGCTCCACGCCTTGGGCGCGTCGAACACGGCGAGGCGCGGGATCCCGATCTCGGCCACCGGCAGCAGCGCGACCGACCCTGTGATCTTGCGGCCGATCGCCAGCCGGGTGACGCCGTCTTCGACGATCCCCGTCGCGACGCGGGCGTCGTCCGCCAGCCGCTCGACCAGCGTGTCAGGCAGGCGTTCGACCGCGCCATCGATCAGCAGCAGCGTGAAATCGCCCGCCTCGCCGCCCTGCAGCGCTTCTGCGGGTGTGATGACGGCGATCGATCCGACGAGGCCTTCAAGCAAGGCCGGCAGGTAACCGCTGCCGCCGTCCACGATCAGCGCGCGGTCGGTCATCCGCGGCCCGGCCTCCGACAGCATCAGCCCATGCACGACCGGAGCCGGCAGCATCCCGTCGCCATCCAGCGGCACCGCGCGATCGGTATAGGCGGCCGCACGCGCGCTGGCCGGCACGTACTGTTCGCGCGGCACGGCGGCGAAGCGGGCCAGCACCGACGGTTCGGTCACGCCGCTGGCACGCAGCTGACTGTCGATCATCGCCCGGCGGGTGGCATCTGAACTGGAAATCGAAGGGGCGGCTGAAGCCATTATCACGATACCTGTACTAATCGAATGACACAGCTGGGTGAGAGCCTGCTTTTACGCGCATGGTGAAAGTCGTCCAAGCGCTTTGAGGGCTTGACCGGGCGAACGCTATCGCGCTGTGACATATCTACGGGCAAGGGATAAGTATCGATGAGCGACTTCACATGGGCGGACGCGGTGGTGATCCGCGAGGCGGACCTGATCGACAGCGTCGCGGATGCGCTGCAGTTCATCAGCTACTACCACCCGATGGACTATATCCGCGCGCTGGGCGATGCTTATGAGGCTGAGCAGGGCCCGGCGGCGAAGGACGCCATCGCGCAGATCCTGACCAACAGCCGGATGTGCGCCGAAGGCCATCGGCCGATCTGCCAGGACACCGGCATCGTGAACGTATTCGTCCGCTGGGGGCAGGACTGCCGGCTCGAATCCGCCCGCAGCTTGCAGGACGTGGTCGATGAAGGCGTCCGCCGCGCCTACAACCACCCGGAGAACAAGCTGCGCGCGTCGGTGCTCGCCGATCCGGCATTCACCCGCCGCAACACGCGCGATAACACGCCCTGCGTGCTGTCGGTCGAGATGGTCCCGGGACGCACCGTTTCGATCGACGTTGCCGCCAAGGGCGGGGGCAGCGAGAACAAGTCGAAGTTCAAGATGATGAACCCCAGCGATTCGATCGTCGACTGGGTGCTCGAGATGCTGCCGCAGATGGGTGCCGGGTGGTGCCCGCCGGGCATGCTCGGGATCGGCATCGGCGGCACGGCGGAACACTGCGTGAAGCTCGCCAAGCAGAGCTTGATGGAGCCGATCGACATGGCCCAGCTGAAGGCCCGCGGCGCCCAGACCGACCTCGAAGCGCTGCGGATCGAGATCTTCGACAAGGTCAACGCGCTCGGCATCGGGGCGCAGGGTCTGGGCGGGCTTGCCACCATCCTCGATGTGAAGATCCTCGACTGGCCGTGCCACGCCGCGGGCAAGCCGGTGGCGATGATCCCGAACTGCGCGGCCACCCGCCACGCGCATTTCACGCTCGACGGTTCGGGCCCGAGCTTCCTCGAAACGCCCAAGCTGTCCGACTGGCCGCAAGTGCAGTGGCAGCCCGACGCGGCGGCAAAGCGCGTGGACCTCGATCACCTCACGCCGGAAGAAGTGCAGAGCTGGCAGGCCGGCGACCGCCTGTTGCTTAACGGGATAATGCTGACCGGGCGCGATGCGGCGCACAAGCGGATCGCCGACATGCTCGCCAAGGGTGAAGAGCTGCCGGTCAACTTCAAGGGCCGCGCGATCTACTACGTCGGTCCGGTCGATCCGGTGCTGGGCGAAGTGGTCGGGCCGGCCGGACCGACCACCGCAACCCGGATGGACAAGTTCACCGACACCATGCTCGACCTCGGCCTACTGGCGATGATCGGCAAGGCCGAACGCGGGCAGGGCGCAGTGCAGGAGATCGCCCGGCACAAGGTGGCGTACCTGATGGCGGTCGGCGGGGCGGCCTACCTGGTCGCCCGCGCGATCCGCGAGGCGAAAGTGGTCGCGTTCGAGGACCTTGGCATGGAGGCGATCTACGAATTTCGGGTCGAGGACATGCCGGTGACGGTCGCGGTCGATGCCACCGGCGCAAACGTCCATACGCTGGCCCCGGCCGAATGGCGCGCGCGCATCGCCGCGGGCGCGCTGAACCCTGCCGCCTGATCGCTCGACGAAGTGCCGAATCGCTCCGACACCCGCGCTGGCGAGCGGCCCCCGCCTGCGGCTATTGCGGGGACAATGAGCGAAACCGCGTTCGACGAGCCTGTCCGGGTTCCCCTGCCCGCCGTCGTTGCCTCGATCGCCGGCCTGTGGCTGTGCTATTTCGTGCTGACCTCGATCCGTTCGGCGATCGGGCTGGAATTGCAGGGTGAACTCCTGTGGCGCCGCGCGCTGGTCTGCCTGGCCGGCATCGCGATCACGCTGGTCATGTGGCTGGTGCTGCGCCTGTTCGATCGCCGGCGGCTGTGGCTCCAGATCGCGGCGGCGCTGGTGCTGGCGATGCCGGCGGCGGGGCTCATCGCGCTGACCAACGAGCGGGTGTTTGCCGACGTGCAGGAACGGGTGAGCGCCAAGATCGTCGAGCGGCAGGGTTACGCCCTGCGGCGCGACCAGGCGGGCAACCTGGTGATCGAGGGTCCGGCGCCGGCCAGCGGAATAGAATCGGCCGCGGGCACCGATCCGCTGGGAAGCGAAGCGCCGCGCGCGCGGCTGCTGCTGCCGGGGGTGAACCAGCCGGGATCGCGTGTGGTGGCCCTGATCGACCTCGCGCTGAGCCGGTATTTCCTGATCCTGGCGTGGGCCGCGCTCTATTTCACCCTGCTGGCAGGCCAACGCACCCGTGCCGCCGAACGGCGCGAGACCCGCTTCCGCAACGCCGCCCGCGCGGCCGAGCTGCGGAGCTTGCGGTATCAGGTCAATCCCCACTTCCTGTTCAACGCGCTCAATTCGCTGTCCTCCCTCGTGATGACGGGGAAGAGCGATCGGGCCGAAGAGATGATCCAAGGGCTGTCCAGCTTCTATCGCCAGAGCCTGGCTGATGACCCTACCGGCGACGCGGAACTGGCGGACGAGATCGCGCTGCAGCGTGATTACCTGGCGGTGGAGGCGCTGCGCTTTCCCGACCGGCTGCGAACCGCGATCGATTTGCCCGACGAGCTCGCCAGCGCGCGGATTCCCGGCATGATCCTTCAGCCGCTGGTGGAAAATTCGGTGAAATATGCGGTGGCGCCGGTCAGTCGTCCGGTGACGATCACGATCGCGGCGCGGGAGGAATTCGGGCGGCTGGTCATCACGGTGAGCGATGACGGGCCTGGCGCACAGGGTAGCGGAAAACACGGGTTCGGTATCGGTCTTGCCAACGTGCGCGACCGCCTTGCCGCTCGCTTCGGGGGAGATGCGATGATCGTTTCAGGCGAAATCGAAGGGGGGTATCGCACCGAACTGCGCCTGCCGCTGGTGCGCCATGACTGAAGGCACCAGCGCTCCGCTGCGCACTCTCATCGTCGATGACGAACCGCTCGCGGTCGAACGGATGCAGGTCATCTGCGCGCGCCTGCCCGAATTGCAGGTGGTCGGTACCGCCAGCGATGGTGCCGCCGCGCTGCGCCTGATCGAGGCGCTGTCGCCCGAGCTGGTCCTGCTCGACCTGACGATGCCCGAAGTGGATGGCCTCGCCGTGGCGCGGAAGCTCACCAAGCTGAGCCGGCGCCCGGCGGTGATCTTCGTGACCGCGCACGAGCATTTCGCGGTCGAGGCCTTCGATCTCGATGCGGTGGATTACGTCCTGAAGCCGGTCGCGCCCGATCGGCTGCGGCGCGCGATCGGTCGGGCGCTGACCCGCAAGGAAGCCGACGTTGGAACGTCCGATGGCGGCTGGCTGCAGGAATTGTGGGTGCCGCACCGGTCCGAGCTGCTCCGGATCGAGGTCGCGCAAGTGGGCCGGATCGATGCGGAGCGCGACTATGTTCGGCTGCACGTCGGCGAGGGGGAGGGCGCGCGCAGTTACCTGTTGCTGCAGACCATCGCCGGGCTCGAATCCCGGCTGGATCCGTCGCGCTTCATCCGCATCCATCGCTCCACCATCCTGCGGCGCGACTGCATTCGCGGTCTGCGCCACGATGGATTGGGTGTGTGGTCGATCGAACTGGGCGACGGCGAGGTCTTGCGCATCGGCCGCACGTATCTGGCCAAGGTCAAGGCGATGACAGGCCGCTGATACAGGCAGCGCGGCCTCGCCGGGAGACCGCGCCGCATCGTTGCTGTCGGTCGGTAGGTTGGCGTCAGCCGCCCAGCTGGGTCTGCCGGGTCTGCTGTGCCACCAGCGAAGCCATCTGTTCGCGGGCCGCATTGCGCGCGTCGTTGTAGCAGACGGTCTTGCCAGCCGAGCGGATGCGCGTGCCGACCTGGACCTGGTTCATGCCGCAATAATCGCGCGCCGCGGCATCGATCCGCCGATCCAACATTTTCTGGCCCTTGGCCGTCGCCAGGTTGAGGTCGTCGTGCTGAACCACGAAATCCTTGGCCATGGCCGGGGTAGCGATGGCGAGCGATGCGGCCGCCAGGCCGATCAGATTCTTGCGCATTTTCAATCTCCCTTTCTGTGGCGGCGGTTGCCCCAATGGGGACTCGGGCAACCGCCTGATCATCGAAATAGGGGGACCCGGTCGCACGATCACCAACAGGTCGACGACCGCCATCGGCGCTTCGATTGGGACAGCGGCGGCGGATGACTGTCGCATTTCGCCGGATCAAGCGCGCTTGCGAACCGACCAACGGCGCCCACATGACATGATGCGATGACGCTTGTGATCATCTTCCTGCTGGGGGTCGGCAACTTCGCGTTGCATCGCGCGGTGCTGGACAGCGGGCACCGTCTGCTCGGTCACTCGGCGTGGTACGTGCATCTACTGGGCGGCAAGGTGACGCTGATCACCGAGTTCCTGCTGTTGCTGGCCGCGCTACTACTGGCGGCGCAAGGCTGGCTGTGGCTGGGCTGGGCCTATGCGGCCTATACCGGGCTCAATGCGATCGGTGCGTGGCTGATCCTGACCGGTCGGGTGTAGCGGACGTCGGGGAACGTCCTGGCGTCCGCGCGCTTACCTCACCATGATAGGGACGGGCGATACCTGGCTGATCTACAACGGCGCCAGCGGCAGTCATGACGAAGCGCGTTTGGAGGCCCTTGTCGAAGGGCTGACAGCGGCAGGACGCCCGCCCGCGCGGGTCATCGATTGCAAGGATGACACGCCCGACGCTGACGCAGCGAATACCGCCGGTCTTTCGCTGATCGTCATTCATGGCGGTGACGGGACCCTCAGCCGGACCATCGGCAAGCTGGAAGGGTTCGGCGGCGCGGTGCTGCCGTTGCCGGGTGGTACCTTCAACCTGCTTGCCCGTCAGATATTTGGCGAGCGCGACCCGCTGGAGATCGTCGATCTCCTGGGCAGCGGCGGACTTACCACGCGCCGGCGGACCTGCATCCGCGGCGAGGGCGTGCTGGCGCTGTCCGAATTGCTTGCCGGTCCGGGCGCGAAGTGGGCCGATGTCCGCGAAGAAATGCGTGAGGCCAATCTCACGGAAGTCATCGCGAAGGGATGGGACGCGGCGGCGACCAGCACGGTTGGCCCGATGGTGGCGCTGGCCGAACCCCCGTCGGGGCGAGAGGATGGCTACGCCGGGCTGCGGCTCTGCCCCACGGCGCAGGGTATCGAGATCGAAGGATACGCGGCCGAAGGGCTGGGCGACTACCTCCAGCAGGGCATTGCCATCCTCAAGCGCGACTTCCGCGAAGGCCCGCATGACGAGCTAGGCCTGGCGCCGCGGGTCTCATGCCGATCGCTGGACGGGGCACCCGTGCCGCTGATGGTGGACGGCGAACGCAGCGAAGGCGGCAGCCAACTGACCTTTTCGCTCGACACGCTCGATTGCGATCTGCTGGGGCCGGCGGATGAGCGATAGCACCCTCCTGTTCCACCTGTCCGACATTCATTTCGGGCTCGAGCATAACCGCGCGCTGGACTGGGTCGCGCACGAGGTGGCCACCCGCAAGCCTGCCGCGGTGCTCATCACCGGCGACTTGACGATGCGCGCACGCAGCCACGAATTCGCTGCCGCGCAGAACTGGATCACGGCGTTGCCGACGCCGGTGACGGTGGAGGTCGGCAATCACGACCTGCCGTATTTCAATCTGATCGAGCGGTTCTTCAATCCATACAAGAAGATCCGCGGCATGGAGTCGGTGGTCGAGCGGGAGTTGCAGTTGCCCGACATCGCCATCGTTTCGCTGAAGACGACGATGCGCGCGCAGCCCCGCCTCGACTGGTCGAAAGGCTGGGTCAGTGACGCCGCGCTGGCGAAGTGCCTCGCCGCGATCGACGCGCTGCCGGCGGGCAAGAAGGTGCTGGTGACGGTTCATCACCCGCTGGTCGAGGTGGGCACGCGCGGAACCGCGCTTACTCACGGCGGAACCCGCGCGCTGGCCGAACTGGCCAAGCGCAACATCACTGCGGTCCTGTCGGGCCATGTCCACGACCCGTTCGACATGCAGCAGGATACCGTGAACGGGCCGGTGCGGATGATCGGCGCCGGCACGCTGTCGCAGCGTATTCGTTCGACCCCGCAAAGCTTCAACGAATTGCGCTTCGAGCCTGACGGCCGCCTGTGCGTGGAGGCGCGCAACCTGCAGGACGTGCCGACCGAGTCGATGAAGATCGATGCGGTGCCGGAAGATGCGATGCCGCCGCGCGAGGCGGACGAGCCGGTTGCTCCCGTGGGCGCGGTTCCCCGGACCGACCCGCCGGTCCACTAAAAAGCCGGCGCCGCAAAGGAAAAGGGCGACCCCTTGCGGAGCCGCCCTTCCAATCCGCCGTCGCGGAAAGCTGGTGTGGGTTCTAGCGCTTCGAGAACTGGAAGCTGCGGCGCGCCTTGGCGCGGCCGTACTTCTTGCGCTCGACCACGCGCGGATCGCGGGTCAGGAAGCCGGCGGCCTTGACCGTGGCGCGCAGGGTCGGCTCGTACTTCGACAGCGCCTGGGCGATGCCGTGCTTGACCGCGCCGGCCTGGCCGGACAGTCCGCCGCCCTTGACGGTGGCGATGACATCGTACTGGCCGGTGCGCTCGGTCAGACCGAACACCTGGTTGATCACGAGGCGCAGCGTCGGGCGGGCGAAGTACACTTCCTGATCACGGCCATTGACCACGATCTTGCCGCTGCCGGGCTTGAGCCAGACGCGGGCAACCGCATCCTTGCGGCGGCCGGTGGCATAGGCACGGCCCTGCTTGTCGAGTTCCTGCTCACGCAGCGGAGCATTGCTGACGACAGGCGTGAAGACGGCAGGCGCCTCGTCCTGCGTGTCGCTAGCTGCTGCGCCTTCGCCGGTGTTCGCCAGATTCTTGAGGTCGGCCAGATCCGACACGGTGTTCGTCGCGCCAGTATCTGCGCCAGTGTCTTCCGGGGCCATTACGCGGTGACCTTGTTCTTGCGGTTCATCGAAGCGACGTCGAGCGTCTCGGGCTGGTTGCCGGCGTGCGGATGTTCGGTGCCGGCATAGAGGTGCAGCGCCTTCATCTGCTGGCGACCGAGCGGACCGCGGGGGACCATGCGCTCAACCGCCTTTTCCAGCACTCGCTCGGGAAAGCGGCCTTCCAGCACCTTGGCCGGGGTCGTTTCCTTGATGCCGCCGATGTAGCCGGTGTGCTTGTAGTACTTTTTGTCGGTCAGCTTGTTGCCGGTGAACCGCACCTTGTCGGCGTTGATCACGATCACGTGGTCGCCGCAATCGACGTGGGGGGTGTAGATCGGCTTGTGCTTGCCGCGGAGGATGTTGGCAACGATCGAGGCGAGCCGGCCGACGACGAGGCCGTCGGCATCGATCACGTGCCATTTCTTGTCGACCTCGGCCGGCTTGACCGACCGGGTGACCTTGCTGAGAGCCTTCATGGCTGGTCCTTGAATAATGCAATTGGTGCGCACGGAATACCCGTGCGAAGACGCGCCCTCTGACGATCGGGCCTGCGGAAGTCAAGCAAAAGCGCGGGTTTCCGAGGTGGTAAAATGATACCGCGAGGGTTTGCCGGTCAGTCTCGCCGGCCGATAATGTGCGCTCCCCACGCGGTCGCGATCACCACCAGCGCCCCGACGAACTGGTGCAGCACGGCGAGCCACAGCGCCACGCCCGTCAGGACGGTGGCGATGCCGAGGATGATCTGCGTGCCGAACGTGGAGTGGATCGCGATCGACGCGCGCCGCTCGATCGGGCGCACCTTGCGCGCCAGCACGATCAGCACGGCAACCGCCGCCCAGGCCCACCACCGGTGCAGGAAATGGATCAGGAAGGGGTCGTGCGCCGCCGCCCAGCCCAGGCCGCGGCTGCCATCGTATTCGGGCACGACCCGGCCCTGCATCAGCGGCCAGGTGTCCGACGCGAGCCCGGCGTCGAGCCCTGCCACCCAGGCGCCCAGCAGCAGCTGGATGAACAGCACCACGGTGACCAGCCAGCCAAGTCCCGTCAGGCGCGCCCGCCTTGCAGTCGGGTTGCGCTCGTGCGCCAGCAGGTCGAGCGCGGTCCATACCAGGCCGGCCAGCGTGAACAGCGCAGTCAGCAGGTGGATCGACAGCCAGAAATGGCTGACGTCGGTCGCGGTCTCGTTGATGCCGGACCGCACCATGAACCAGCCGAACGCCCCCTGCAGCCCGCCGAGCGCCAGCAAGGCGACCAGCCGCGGCTTGTAGCCCGCCGGGATTTGCCGCCGCAGCCAGAACCACGCCAGCGGCAGCGCGAACGCAAGCCCGATCACCCGGCCGAGCAGGCGGTGGAACCATTCCCAGAAGTAGATGAACTTGTAGTCCGCCAGGGTCATCCCCGCTGGGCCGGTGACCTGGCGATACTCGCCGATCTGCTGATACGCGGCGAACTCGGCCTGCCACTGCGCTTCGCTCAGCGGCGGCAGCGTGCCGGTGACCGGCTTCCATTCGGTGATCGACAGGCCCGATTCGGTAAGGCGGGTGATCCCGCCGACCACGACCATCGCGGTGACCAGCGCCGCCACGAACAGAAGCCAGCGCGCGATCGCCCGCGGCGCGTGGTGAGCGGATGGGAGAGAGAAGGCGGGAGCGGGAGCGGTAGCGTCCATTGACCGCGCATGTGCGGCGGACGGACGCGAATCGCAAGGCCCATGACCGCGCGGCGCTTGCGTAACGATACAGCGTTACATAGATAGCCGGCGCAGACCATGGCCAACGCTTTCATCTCCTCGATTCGGACCTCCATCGACCGCGCCGGGATTACCCTCTCCGCGCTGTGCGCCGTGCACTGCCTGGCGACGGTGGTGCTGGTGTCGACACTCGGCATCGGGGGAGAACTGCTGGGCAATCCGCTGATCCACGAAATCGGGCTGGCGCTGGCGATGATCATCGCCGCGGTCGCGATCGGAATCGGCGCGCTGCGTCACCGGCGGGCGGTGCCGTTCGTGACCGCGATGACCGGCCTGTCGTTCATGGGCGGCGCGCTGGCGGTGCCGCATGGCGCGGAAGAGGCGCTGCTGACGATCATCGGCGTCGGCCTGGTGTCGCTGGGGCACATCCTCAACTTGCGCGCGTGCCGCTGCTCGCTATCTGGTGAGCATGCCTGCACCGCTGACCCTGACCGTTAACGGCGAAAGCCGCCGCACCGCCGCCGCCACCATCGCCGATCTCGTCTGCGAACTGGGCCTGGCGCCCGAAAAGGTCGCCGTCGAGCGCAATGGCGAGATCGCCCCGCGCTCGCGGCTTGCCGAACTGGCCCTGGCCGATGGCGACGTGCTGGAGATCGTCCACTTTGTCGGCGGGGGCGACCATCACGCGGGAGCGGGGTCGGACGGCTGGGAAGTCGCCGGCCGCCGTTTCACCTCCCGACTGATCGTCGGCACCGGGAAGTACAAGGACTTCGCCCAGAACGCAGCCGCGCTGGAAGCCAGCGGGGCGGAAATCGTCACGGTGGCGGTGCGGCGGGTCAACGTCAGCGATCCGAACGCGCCGATGCTGACGGACTTCATCGATCCGAAAAAGATCACCTACCTGCCCAACACCGCGGGATGCTTCACCGCCGACGAGGCGATCCGCACGCTCCGCCTGGCGCGCGAGGCGGGCGGCTGGGATCTTGTCAAGCTGGAGGTGCTGGGCGAGGCGCGCACGCTCTACCCCGACATGCGCGAAACGCTGAAGGCGACCGAAGTGCTCAGCCGCGAGGGCTTCCTGCCGATGGTCTATTGCACCGACGATCCCATCGCGGCGAAACAGCTGGAGGATGCAGGCGCCGTGGCGGTCATGCCGCTGGGCGCGCCGATCGGATCGGGGCTGGGCATCCAGAACCGGGTCACGATCCGGCTGATCGTCGAAGGTGCCAGCGTGCCGGTGCTCGTGGATGCGGGCGTCGGCACCGCCAGCGACGCTGCCGTGGCGATGGAACTGGGCTGCACCGGGGTGCTGATGAACACCGCGATCGCCGAGGCGAAGGACCCCTTGCGCATGGCGCGGGCGATGAAGCTGGCGGTCGAAGGCGGGCGCGAGGCCTATCTTGCCGGCCGGATGGCGACCCGGAAGTACGCTGATCCGTCCAGCCCGCTCGCCGGACTGATCTGACCCGCGTTCGCCGGCTACGCCCTGGCCAAGTCGGTCACGCCCGAATCCGGGTGATCGTCGGGCAATTTGAAATAGCGGCCCAACAGCAGCTCGACGATGCCCAGTTGCAGCTTGAGTTCGGGCGCGACCGGTGTGCCGGCGGTCAGCTGCTGCTTCAGCTCGGCGATCGACTCGTCGCCCAGCGTGACGTGCAGATCGGCGATCGCCGCCTTCGTTGTAACCACCCGGCGATCCGCTTCGGGGCGATCGATTTCCAGCGCCTCGAACGCGCGCAACGTGGCGCAGCGGTAAGTGCGGCAGGCGAGCGGCCGGTCGGGATAGACGGTGCACAACGTGCCGCTAAGCTGGACGCACCGCAGGGGAAAGACCCGGTCACCGTCGACCTCCGTCACCGAAAACCCCAGGGCCAGCAGGCGCTCGTCCTCGCCCTCGTACACCACCGCCCGGTTGAACAGCGTGCCCGAGCAGCAGATGCCGCAAGCAACGCACAGGTGTTCGCTCTGGCTCGCGGCAACGCTCATCGGCTCAGCGTATAGGCGGCGCGTGGCAGCGCAACGGACAATTGCCGCGGCATGGCTAACGCGAAATTAACCACCTTGGGCGATGCTTCGATCGTTACAGGGGGATTGCAGCCATGGCTGTCACAAATGCCGCTTCGCTGACCATTTCGGAAATGCGCGAATTCGCCAGCTTCACCGCGAGCGAACAGCGTTACATTCGCCGCAGTCTCGACATCGGGCTGGGGCGCCAGGACGCCTTCAAGCTATGGGCGCGGAGCGCCGACGAATGCGCCGCCATCCGCAGCCAGTACGTCGTTTATCAGGATCTGAAGCTGCTGCGCACCCGGGTGCCGTGCGAAACGGCATTCGAGGGGGTGGAAAGCTTCATCGGCAAACTGACCCGTGTGGCCGCGTTTGACCTTGGGCAGGAGCGGATCGACTGCTTTTCCGCGTTCCGGTTCCTGTATGAGCGCCTGCTGGGCGCCGAGGCGCGGCCGTGGCTGCCCAGCGCATTCTGCGCCGCGAGCGCGCTGCCGCAAATCCGCCCCGAGCGGCGCAAGATGCTGCTGCAGTCGCTGAGCGAAGCCGCCGCGACCGCCCCCGCCTGGAGCAACCGCGCGCCGAGCTTCTACCCGGAATACATCGAGCGCGAGGCGGCTTGAGAAAAGTCGCTTAACCTTTTGCTGCGACGATCGATAGGATGAGCGCGCCGATCCCGCAGTCCGCATTTGGTCTCAGCAGCGATGATCCGATTTTAGTCACTGCCACGTTGTGGCGCGGGGCCATGGTCGACCGGTTTGCGCAGATCGAGTTTTTCATCGATCGCTCGCTGGCACGCTGCGTGGCCGCCAGTATCGTACCGAAAGGTTCGGACGCGATCTTGCCGCGTCAGCGCTGCAAGCTGCTGCTCAAGGCGCTTAGCCACCCGAGGCTAGCTTCGAAGGCTGCACCAGCGCGCAAGTCGCTGCAGGCGGTCCACGCGGCTTGGGATGAGCGCAATGGGCTTTGCCATGGCCGGATCAGACCGACGGGCACCGCCGTTTCTCTTCACTGGACCCTGCACGAAAAAAGCGGAAGCAGCGAACGGACGGACCGGATTACTCCCACCGACATGCTCCGCAAGTTGAGCGAGCTCGATCGCTTGAAAACAGCCTTGGGAAGTCAGCTCGGCGCGATCGACAAGCTTTGCGAAGGCGCCGCGACCTAGCCCTTGTACAACCCATCCAGCCGCGCGCCGTAGCGTTCGCGGATCTTGTGGCGGCGGATCTTGAGGCTGGGGGTCATTTCCTCGTTATCGGTGGTGAACGGCTCGTCGGCGAAGGCGAACTGGCGGACCTTTTCGATCACCGACAGCTCCTTGTTCGTGCGATCGACCGCGGCGCGCACCGCGCTGCGAAACGCGGGGAGGTCCTGCAGCGCCTTGAAATCGAACTTCTCGCCGTTGGCCTTGGCCCACTCCATCGTCCATTCCGCGTCGGGCACGATCAGGCCGACGAGGTACGGGCGCTTGTCGCCGCTGACCATCGCCTGCGCGATCTCCGGCTGCAGCGTCAGCATGCCCTCGACCTTCTGCGGCGCGACGTTGTCGCCCTTGTCGTTGACGATCATGTCCTTCTTGCGGTCGGTGATCACGATCCGCCCGCCTTCGTCGAGATGGCCGATGTCCCCCGTGTGCAGCCAGACGCCGCCCGCGGGGTCCTGCGCATCGGGCTGCAGCGCCTTGTCGGTCTCCGCCTTGTTGCGCCAGTACCCGTGCATCACGAGTTCCCCGCGCACCAGGATCTCGCCATCGTCGGCGATCCGCACTTCCACCCCGCGCAGCGGCGGGCCGACCGTGTCCATCTTGATGCCGGCCCGGGGCCGGTTGCAGCTGATCACCGGGCCCGCTTCGGTCTGGCCATATCCCTGCAACAGGGTGAGGCCCATCGCGGTGAAAAAGGTGCCGACTTCCGGGTTGAGCGGGGCGCCGCCCGAAACCATCGCCTTCATCCGCCCGCCAAAGCGCGCACGGATCTTGGGGCGCAGCAGCTTGTCGATGACGAGTTCGATCGGGCGATCGCGCAAGCGCGGCTTGGGCTGGGCGGCGATCTCCAGCGCGCGGGTCATCAGGTAGCTTGGCACCTTGCCCTGCTTCTCGACCACTTTCATGATGCGCGCGCGCAGCACCTCGAACAGTCGCGGGACGACCACCATCAGCGTCGGGCTGGTCTCCTCGATATTGCTGGCGAGCTTCTCCAGCCCTTCGGCATAATAGATCTGCGCCCCGGCGGCGATCGGCAGGTACTGCCCCCCGGTATGCTCGTACGCATGGCTCAGGGGCAGGAACGAGAGGAACCGTTCCTCCTCGCTGAGGCCGAAATCGACCTCCAGCACTTCGCCCGCGCCGGCGACGTTGCACAGAATCGCGCCGTGGTGCTGCAGCACGCCGCGCGGGGCGCCGCCGGTGCCGCTGGTGTAGATGATGCAGGCGGTGTCGCCGCGTCCGATGGAGGCGATGCGCGCCTGCACCGCGCGGCGGGCCTCGGCCGGGTCGCCTTCGAGCAGCGAACTCCACGGATGGCACGCGATCTGCCCGCCCTGATACTGGACCACGCCATCGATCGGGACGAGGATTTCCGCCATGCCGCTGCGCATCATCGCGGGGATCAGCGGCACCGACAGCTTCTGCGTCGAGACGATCACAGCCCGCGCGCCCGAATTATCCAGGATGTGCTGGTGATCGCGCTCGGTGTTGGTGACATAGGCCGGCACCGTGACGCAGCCGGCGGACATGATGGCAAGGTCGGCGATGCACCATTCCGGGCGGTTCTCCGACACCAGCGCCACGCGGTCGCCATCGTTCAGGCCCAGTCGGCGCAGGCTTTCCGCCAGCAGGCACACCTTGTCCGCGACCTCTCCCCAGGTCTGCGTGCGCCATTCGCCGCCGATCTTGGCGCCCAGGAACGGCTGCCCCGCACGCGCGTCCGCGCGCTTCAGGAACAGCTCCACGAGATTGTTGGCCGAATCGATATCGCTCAGCAGCAAGGTATTCGCTCCCAATCCCGGTCTGCCGCCGGATAAACTGCCGGCTTAAGCCGGGCCTGCACGACCGACAAGCCGCCTCACTCCGCTGTCCACGAACCCTCGCTGCGCGGATCGGCCGCGCCGATCCAGCGGCCGCCCACCCGCTTGGCGGCGTTGGCCTTGAAACCGGGCGGGCGCACCGCGACGGTGTGCCCCAGCGCATGGAGCTGATCGGCCATGCCGGCGAGTGCGGTGCCCTGTTCCAGATAAACCGTGTCGCCGGGGCTGAACAGCACCGGCAGCGCCAGCGCCGGTTGCGGCTCCATGCCAAAATCGAGCATCGCGATCAGGTTCTTGGCGGTCTGCACCGGGATCGTCGCGCCCCCCGCCGCGCCAACCGCGATCAGCAGGCGCCCCTGCGCATCGTACACCAGCGTCGGGCTCATCGAGCTGCGTGGCCGTTTGCCGCCTTCCACCCGGTTAGCGACCATCACGCCGTTCTTCGCCGGGGTCATGCTGAAATCGGTCAGCTCGTTGTTGAGGTAGAAGCCGCCGAACACCAGGCCCGAGCCGAACCCGCTCTCGATCGTGGAAGTATAGCTGACCGCGTTCCCCCACCGGTCCAGAGCAACGAAGTGCGAGGTGCCGTTCTCTTCGGGCTCGTCGCCATCGGCCAGGGCCAGCGCGCCGGGCACCGGACCCGCGGTGGGCGTCGGCATCGTGCGATCGGGCGCGATCAGCGCGCCGCGCGCGGCGAGGTATGCCGGGTCGGTCATTCCGGCGACGGGCACGAGGATGAAGTCGCTGTCGGCGGCGAACTTTTCGCGATCGGCGTAGGCGAGCCGCTGCGATTCGGCGAACAGGTGCCAGAAGGTCGGACTGTCGGGGCCGAGCGCGGCCAGATCGAACCGCTCAAGCTGCTTGAGAATCGCATAGACCGTGGTGGCGCCGGACGAAGGCGGGCCCATCCCGCAGATGCGATACGTGCGATAGGTGCCGCACACCGGCGGGCGCTCCTTCGCCTCGTACGCGGCGAGGTCGCCGGCATTCAGCGGGCGCGGGCGCGGGGTATCGGCGGCCACCTCGGCGGCGAGCGCGGCGGCTGCCGGCCCCTGGTAGAAGCTGTCCGCGCCCGCTTTCGCCAGCCGCTCCAGCGTGGCGGCGAGCGCCGGGTTGCGCACGGTGGTACCAACCGCCAGCGGCTGTCCGTCGGCGCCATAGAACAGCGCCCGGCCATCGGCATCGCGGGCACCGGTAGCGCGGCCGGAGGCAAGTGCTTCGCGGAAGCGCTCGGTGATCTGGAAACCGTCGCGCGACAGCGCGATCGCCGGCGCGAACAGCTTCGCCCAGCCAAGCCGGCCGTGCTCCCGGTGCGCCAGTTCGGCCAGGCGAAGATTGCCGGGAACGCCCACCGACAGCCCGCTCGCCTGCGCCTGGCCGAACGGCAGCGGCTTGCCATCGGGGCCAAGGAACCAGTCACCGGTCGCGCCCGCGGGGGCTTTCTCGCGGCCGTCGATGGTCTCCACTTCGCCCGCCGCATTGCCGTGCACATAGAATCCGCCGCCGCCGATGCCCGAGCTCTGCGGCTCAACCACCGTCAGCGCCAGCATCGTGGCGATCGCCGCGTCGGTTGCGCTGCCGCCCTGGCGCAGCATCGCCATGCCGGCTTCGACCGCGCGCGGATCGGCGGCGGACACCAGGCCGACGTCGGGCGCCAGCGGAGCGGCAGCCTGGGGGGCGGGAAGGGTGGCGCAGGCCGCGAGCAGCGGCAGCGCGGCGAGCATCGGGATAAAGCGGCGCAGCATGGCTGGCAGCGCTACTCCGTCCCGACCGCCTCCGCAATCGAAGCGAACCCGTCGCGGCGCATCAGGTGTTCCAGACCCCGGGTCATGCGGCGGGCGAGGCCGGGACCTTCGTACACCAGCGCGCTGTAAAGCTGCACCAGGCTGGCCCCGGCGCGAATGCGCTGCCAGGCCTGCTCCGCGCTGGCGATTCCGCCGACGCCGATCAGCGGCAGCTCGGCGCCCGCGATGGCGCGGAAGCGGCGCATCTGCGCCAGCGCCAGGTCGTGCAGCGGAGCGCCCGACAGCCCGCCGGTCTCGCCGGCGTCACGCGACGACAGGGTGGGCCGGGACACCGTGGTATTGGCGACGATCAGCGCGGCGATGCCGTGGTCCAGCGCGGCGCGGACGATCCGTTCGTGATCGCCGCCTGTCAGATCGGGCGCGACCTTCAGGAACACCGGCGGATCGCCCGCGCGCCGCTCGCCCGCAATGGCGGAGAGGAGCGCGGCCAGTTCCCCTTCCGCTTGCAGGTCGCGCAGACCCGGCGTGTTGGGGGAGCTGATGTTGATGGTCAGGTAATCGGCCAGCGGCGCGAACGTGCGGATGCCGGCCACGTAGTCCGCGATGCGGTCGGGCGTATCCTTGTTCGCGCCTACGTTGGCGCCGACCACCCCCACCCGGCGGCGCCGGGCGAGCCGCGCCACCGCCGCCTGCGCCCCGGCGTTGTTGAAACCCATCCGGTTGATGACCCCGCGGTCCTGCGTCAGCCGGAACAGGCGGGGGCGGGGATTGCCGGGCTGCGGGAATGGAGTGACCGAACCCACCTCGACAAACCCGAAACCCAGGCCCAGCATCGCGTCGGGCACCTCGGCGTTCTTGTCGAAACCCGCCGCCAGGCCGACCGGGTTGGGGAACCGTACGCCCGCGATCTCCGACCCCAGCGGGCCGTCAGCCGGCGGCGCGCGGTCCGGGGCCAGCCGCAGCGCCGCGATCGTCAGCCGGTGGGCGGTTTCGGGCTCGAGCGCGAACAGCGCGGGGGCGGCGAGGCGATAGAACACGCCGGAGGCTATGGCGCGGGCGGCATGGGCTGTCGAGCGCCCGGCAATCGTCCGGACCAGCGGGCGCGGCGGCTGTCGCTTTTATACAATCCCGCCGATGGGGAATCGGCTAGGCAGCGGGTGCGACCCGAAGGGCTCGAAGCTTGCGAGCGACGAGTTCCTTGACTTCAAGGCGGCTCCGGCACCAGCCGGGGCCGCTTTTTCGTGCGGCGCCGGACTCGTTACGCGAGCTTGAGGCCTTCCTTGTTCATCGCCTTGGCAAGCTCCGCGTTCTCCTGCGCGCTGAGGGCCGCGCGCAGCTTGGGGAAATGGTCGTTTTCTTCCTCCGCCATGTGCGTTTCGAGGTTGCCGCGCAGCGTGCGGGCGGTCTCCAGCCAGCGGGCGTCGTCCTTGGGCATCATCGTCAGGTCGAACAGCAGCTGCTTCACGACGCCGTGATCCTCGTTGAGGTGCTGCGCCTGCTCCAGCAGGCCGCGCTGGCGCATCGTCGCATACACCACGTTCTCTTCCTGGAAGGCATGCTTGCCGATGATGTGCTTGATCTGCATCAGGTGGAATGACCGGCGCGCGGTGTCGTCGCTGGACGTTTTCTCCAGCAAGTCGAACACCGCCAGCGTCGCCTTATGCTCGGCGGCGAGCGCCTCGTCCCATTCGCCCTTGAGCATGGTCGGCGCCTGCACCGCCAGCTTGCGCGCGGGGTTGGCGAGCAGGCCCAGCATCAGCCCGGCGCCGCCTGCCAGCAGCATCATCAGCGGATTTGCGTCGCGGTCGAGATCGGCCATCGTGAGTCTCCTGAATGTACTTGGCCAACGCCACCTTCCACGCACCGTTCCGATGATTCACTGCGAACGACTCGCAAGAAAGCGACGTGTGTTGAAAGACTTGGCCGGCAGGCCTAGGTAATCGGAGCAATCCCGTCCGATTAGAGGTTTTCGCCGCTTCATGCGCCTGTCCAATCTTGCCGATTACGCCGTCGTTACGATGGGCGCCGCGGCGCGCCATTGCGGCGGCGGGCGCACCAGCGCGGCCGAACTCGCCGCCGAGACCGGGCTGCCCGCGCCGACCGTCGCCAAGCTGGTCAGCCGGCTGAGCGCGGCGGGCCTGCTGCGCTCGGTGCGCGGAGCGGGCGGCGGGCTACAACTCGCGCGTCCGGCAGCGGCGATCACGCTGGCCGACATCGTCGAGGCGGTCGAGGGGCCGATCGCATTGAGCGCCTGCAGCGACGGCGGCGAGTGCGCGATCGACCAGACCTGCGCGGTGCGGCCCCATTGGCCGGTGGTCAACCAGGCGCTGCGCGGCGCGCTCGCCAGCGTCAGCCTCGTCCAACTGAGCCGGGAGCCGGCGGCATGAGCGACAACGTGCTTCTCCAGGATCAGGCCGCGCACGACGCCGCCGCCCGCGCGGCGGACTACGAGCACGGCTGGTCCGCCGACATCGAGACCGAATTCGCGCCCAAGGGCCTGTCCGAAGATACCGTCCGTTATATCTCCGCCAAGAAGGACGAGCCGGAATGGATGCTCGACTGGCGGCTGAAGGCGTTCCGGTTGTGGCAGACGATGGCGGAGCCCGACTGGGCCAAGCTCGGCTACCCGCCGATCGACTACCAGGACGCGTATTACTACGCCGCGCCGAAGAAGAAGCCGGAACTGGAATCGCTCGACGAGCTCGATCCCGAGATTAAGGCGGTCTACGACAAGCTCGGCATCCCGATCGGGGAGCAGGAAGTGCTCGCGGGCGTGCGCAAGGTCGCGGTCGACGCGGTGTTCGACAGCGTCAGCGTGGCGACCAGCTTCCGCGCCGAACTGGAGCGCGCCGGGGTCATCTTCCGCTCGATCAGCGAGGCGATCCGCGAATATCCCGATCAGGTCAGGAAGTGGCTCGGCAAGGTGGTGCCGCAGCGCGACAACTACTTCGCCACCTTGAACAGCGCGGTCTTTTCAGACGGGACGTTCGTTTACATCCCCGAAGGCGTGCGCTGCCCGATGGAGCTGTCCACCTATTTCCGCATCAATGCGGAGAACACCGGCCAGTTCGAACGCACGCTGATCATCGCGGAGAAGGGCAGCTACGTCAGCTATCTCGAAGGCTGCACCGCGCCGATGCGCGACGAGAACCAGCTCCACGCCGCGGTGGTCGAGCTGGTCGCGATGGACGATGCCGAGATCAAGTATTCGACCGTGCAGAACTGGTACCCCGGCAACGCCGAGGGCGTGGGCGGGATCTTCAACTTCGTCACCAAGCGCGGGCTGTGCCAGGGCGCGCGCAGCAAGATCAGCTGGACCCAGGTCGAGACCGGCAGCGCGGTGACGTGGAAGTACCCGAGCTGCGTGCTCAATGGCGAGAGCTCTGTGGGCGAGTTCTACTCGGTCGCGGTGACCAACAACCACCAGCAGGCCGACACCGGGACCAAGATGATCCACAACGGGGCGAACACCCGCTCGACGATCATCTCCAAGGGCATTTCGGCGGGGAAGAGCAACAACACTTATCGCGGCCTCGTCCGCATGGGTCCGAATGCGGAGAACGCGCGCAACTTCACCCAGTGCGATTCGCTGCTGCTCGGCAGCCTCAGCGGCGCGCACACCGTGCCCTACATCGAGGTCAAGAATCCCACCGCGCAGATCGAGCATGAGGCGACCACCAGCAAGATCAGCGACGACCAGCTGTTCTACGCGCAGCAGCGCGGGCTGGGCACGGAAGAAGCTGTGGCGCTGATCGTCAACGGCTTCGCCAAGGACGTGATGAAACAGCTGCCGATGGAGTTTGCGGTCGAGGCGCAGAAGCTGCTGGCGATCTCGCTCGAGGGAAGCGTGGGATGACCGACCGCAAGACCCTCCAGCTTCGCTCGCCGGAAGAATCCGCCGACGCCGCGCCCGTCATCAAGAAGAAGGGCCGCGGGTGGGAGATTTCCGACAAGCGGCTCGATGCGCTGCACGACCGCGCGCGCGACATGCGGCGGCACTCGACCCCGGCGCACAAGGCGCTGGCCGAACGGTTCGCCAAGGCCGACCTCGGCAAATACAAGTTCACCCGCCACGCGGTGATCGGCAGCGCGATCGTCGATTTCGGCTGCCCGATGCTCGGCATGGCGGTGTCGATCGACGAGGAGGGGGTGGACCCCGCCATCGCCCAGCGCCGCGACAAGAGCCTCAACGCGGTCGGCATCCGCGTGATGCGGATCAAGGCGAGCGACATCCTCGAAGACATGGACGCCGTGCTCGCGCGGATCACCGCCGGCATGAAGATGCGCATAAACGACAAGCGGACCCGTGCGCGCGAGCATGCCGCTGCCAATCCCGATCAGGACTGGTCGCGTCCCGCCCGCACACCATCACGCGGACCCCGCGACGATCGGAAACCGCGATGACCCGGATCCTGGCTATCGCCGCGCTCGCGCTCGGTCTTGCCGCACCCGCCGGCGCGCAGGACGCGCTGGGCGACAAGCTTGCCGAATCGCGCTTGCGCGGGTGCCTGCTGGCGGGCGCGTCGGGCACCGGGCAGACTCAGCTTGAAGCCGCGGTGATCCAGACCCGGGCGTACTGCGGCGCCCAGATCGGCCGCGTGCAGGCGCTGCGCATCGCCGCTGCCACGCGCGGTCTTTCAGGCAATGACGCGCAAGCGGCCAAGACCCGCGCGATCCGCGACTTGAACACCGAGATCGCGCAGGCGGTCGCCAACTTCACCGGACTGACACCCTGACATGCTCAAGATCGACAATCTCCACGCCACTGTCGCCGACAAGCCGATCCTGCAGGGCCTTGGCCTCGAAGTGGGCGCGGGCGAGGTGCACGCGATCATGGGGCCCAACGGCGCGGGCAAGTCGACGCTCGCCTATACGCTGGGCGGACGTCCCGGATACGAGGTGACCGGCGGATCGGTCACGTTCCAGGGCCAGGACCTGCTTGCCCTCGAACCGCACGAACGCGCCGCCGCCGGCCTGTTCCTGGGTTTCCAGTACCCGGTCGAGATTCCCGGCGTCAGCAACGTCCAGTTCCTGCGCGAGGCGCTCAATGCCCAGCGCGCCGCGCGCGGGGAAGAGCAGCTGACCGGCGGCGAGTTCCTGAAGCTGGCGGAAGAAAAGGCCGGCCTGCTGCGGATGGACATGGACATGCTGAAGCGGCCGGTGAACGTCGGCTTTTCGGGCGGCGAGAAGAAGCGCGCCGAGATGGTCCAGATGGGCATCCTCGATCCCGCGTTCGCTGTGCTCGACGAAACCGACAGCGGGCTCGACATCGATGCGCTGCGGATCGTCGGCGACGGGATCAATGCCATCATGCGCGCGCCCGGCAAGGGCGTGCTGCTGATCACCCACTACCAGCGGCTGCTCGATTACGTGAAGCCGGACCGGGTCCACGTGCTCGCCAGGGGGCGGATCGTCGCCTCGGGCGGGCCGGAACTGGCGCACCAGCTCGAAAGCGAAGGCTACGAAAGCGTGGCCGGGGCGGTGGCGGCATGAGCTGGCTCGCACCCCTCCTGCTGATCGCGGCGCAGGCCACCGCAGCGGCTGCGCCGGCGCCAACTCCGCGGGAGATCGACCCCAAGGTCGCGGCGCAAGTGCCGATCATCGCCGGCAAGCTGGAACAGTGGCAGGGCACCTGGGGCGTGGTTGGCAGCAAGCTCGCGTGCCGAACCACCCGGTCGAGCGGCGACGAGGAAATCGACGCGCTCGGCTGCGCCTCGACGATCGCCTGCGTGAAGACCGAACTGCCGGCGCTCAAGGCGATTGCCGACGGCGCGGGCACCGAAGCCGACAAGCAGCGCCGGATGGGCGAGAAGCTCGCCACCCTCCAGCCGTGCATGCGCGAACACCGCGGTCATGGGATCGCCGAACTGGCGGTGAAGCGGGGGCGGGGATGACGCTCGCCGTGCGTCCCACCACCCGCGACGAGGACTGGCGCTATGCCGATGCGGGCGAACTCGCGGCGCTGGAACCGGCCGCGCTCGACGCCTGGCACGACACCACGCTGGCGCCGGGCGAGGTGCGGGGCAAGGACCTGATCCTGGATGATGCGCATCCCGGCATCCACCGCGTCCGCCTGCACGTCGGCGCGGGCGCGCGGGCCGAGCTGTTCGCGGTGCTGTCGGCGTCTGCCTACACCCGGCTGGAAGTCGAGGTGACGCTGGCCGAAGGCGCGCATTTTGAACTGGGCGGGGTGACCATCGGCGGCGGCAACGTGGTGCGCGAGATCGTCACCCGGGTGAACCACGCGCATCCCAACGCCACCAGCAACCAGGTGGTGCGCGCCGTGCACTGGGACGCCGCCACCGGCAACTTCCTCGGCCGGCTGATGGTCGCCCGCGATGCGCAGAAGACCGATGCCGCGCAAAGCTTCAAGGCGCTGCTGCTCACCCGCGGCGCGAGCGCCAATGCCAAGCCCGAGCTGGAGATCTTCGCCGACGACGTGAAGTGCGCCCACGGCGCCGCGATCGGACAGCTCGACCAGGCAGCGGCCTATTACATGGCTGCGCGCGGGCTGCCGCCCGAACTGGCGCGCAAGCTGCTGGTGCAGGCGTTCGTCGCCGACGCCTTCGTGGCGCGGGCCGAATCCGACGCGCTGCTCGATGCGGCATTGGACGCGCTCGCGGCTTCGGGAGGAGACGCGCGATGAACGTGATGAGCGCCATCAGCCGCAAGGCGGAGTTCCCCGGTCTCGTTGGCGCGGACGGCCAGCCGTGGCACTATCTCGATACCGCCGCCACCGCGCAGAAGCCGCAAATGGTGATCGATGCGATGAGCCGCGCACTGGGCGCCGACTACGCTACGGTCCACCGCGGCGTGTACTCCCGCTCGGCGCAGATGACCTTGGGCTACGAAGCGGCCCGGCGCCGGGTCGCCGCGTTCATCGGTGGGCGGGAAGACGAACTCGTGTTCACCCGCGGCGCGACCGAGGCGATCAACCTCGTCGCCTACAGCTATCCCGACAAGCGCCGGGTGCTGCTCAGCCAGTTGGAGCATCACTCCAACATCGTGCCCTGGCAGCTCGCCGGTTGGCAGGTCGACGTCTGCCCGCTGACCACCGACGGCCGGATCGATCTCGACGCGGTCGAGGCCATGCTCACCCCCGATCACACGATGGTCGCGCTGGCGCATGTCTCCAACGTGCTCGGCAGCGTTCTCGATGCGCGGCGCGCGGCCGACCTCGCGCACTCGGTCGGCGCGAAGCTGCTGCTCGACGGGTGCCAGGCGGTGCCGCGGATGCCGGTCGATGTCGCCGCACTCGACTGCGACTTCTACGCGTTCTCGGCGCACAAGCTTTATGGCCCGACCGGGATCGGCGCACTGTGGGGTCGGGCCGAACTGCTCGATGCGCTGCCGCCGTGGCAGGGCGGCGGGTCGATGATCGACCGGGTCACGTTCGAACGCACCACCTATGCCCTCCCGCCGCAGCGGTTCGAAGCCGGAACACCGGCGATCGTCGAGGCGATCGGATTCGCCGCGGCGTGCGATTATGTCGATTCGATCGAGGTTGCATCGATTGTACGGCACGAAGCGGACCTGGTGGCGGCCTTGCGCGGTGCGCTCGCGCCCATGAGCGACGTCACCCTGTTCGGGCCCGAAGACAGCGCCGGCATCGTCAGTTTCGCGCTTCAAGGGGTGCATCCGCACGATCTCGGCACAATATTGGATGAGGAAAACGTCGCTATCCGCGCCGGGCACCACTGCGCGCAGCCGTTGATGGATACGCTCGGCGTGCCCGCCACGGCCCGGGCAAGCTTCGGGCTTTACAGTGACCAGGCCGATGTCGCTGCCCTGGTTCGAGGGATCGAGCGGGCCCGGCGCATTTTCGCATGACTCAGGATCTTCGCATGACCGACCAGCCCAAGTTCGAAATCGAGGAAGTGGATGCCGTCCCCGCCCCGCCGCGCGCCTCGGTCGAAGACGCCGAAACCCCGCGCGATACCTTCGAGCGCAAGCGGGATTATCTCGAAGGATTCCTCGCGCAGAAACCGCAGGTGGCACATGCCGGAGAGCCTGGCGGCGACCTGTACGAGAACGTCGTCGAGGCCCTGAAGGAAATCTACGACCCGGAAATCCCGGTGAACATCTATGACCTGGGCCTGATCTACGGCGTCGATGTGACCTCCGACGGCGAGGCCAAGGTGACGATGACGCTCACCACCCCGCACTGTCCGGTTGCCGAAACCATGCCGGGCGAAGTCGAGCTGCGCGTTGGCGCGGTGCCCGGGGTGCGCGATGCGGAAGTGCTGCTGGTGTGGGACCCGCCGTGGGGCCCGGACAAGATGACCGACGAGGCGCGGCTCGAACTGGGGATGCTGTGATGACCACGACGTTGCGCGAACGACCCGCCGCGGTCCTGCTGACCCCCGCTGCCGAGGCGCGGATCGCTGAACTGATGAGCAAGGCGCCGGCCGATGCGATCGGGGTGAAGCTGTCGACCCCGCGCCGCGGATGCTCGGGCCTCGCCTACTCGGTCGACTATGTGACCGAAGAAGCCAAGTTCGACGAGAAGATCGTTACCCCCGGCGGCACGTTCTACATCGACGGGGCCAGCGTGCTGTACCTGATCGGCAGCACGATGGACTGGGTGGAGGACGATTTCACCGCCGGCTTCCAGTTCGCCAACCCCAACGCCAAGGGCGCGTGCGGGTGCGGCGAAAGCTTCATGGTGTAATCTGCCGGGGCCGCGTCCCGACCCTATGCCGGACCGGAATCATAGCGCAGCGCCCCGCTCGAGTTCGGCGACTAGCGCTTCAACGCTTTGACGCAGGCCGCCCGGTCGACATCAAGCCCGTCGCTAGAGCGGCGGGCATCGACGTACGTTGCCTTGGGCGCGGCTCCGGGGGCGGGCGGGTAGAGATAGACGTCGAGCACGCAGGCTTCGCTGCCGAATTGCAGCTTGCGCGCGTCGCCTTCCCAGACATCGAGCCGCGGGACGCCGAACTGGCGCTGAAGCCCCGCGCTGTCGGCGCCGATCACCCCTTCCAGGCCGGGCAGGTTCATCACCCGTGCCGGGCGGAAGCCGCCTGTGGCCGGCGCCGCCGGTCGCGTCGCGGGCACCGCTGCGGCTCGTACGGGCGCGGCCGCGGGGGCGGAGGACACTCTCGCTCCGGTCGTGGGGGCACACGCGCCGAGCGCCGCGATCGCCAGTAGCGGCCAGGCTTTCATCCGCGCATCCTCCGCCCATGTACGAGATGCGTGGCGGCGGCGGCACCGATGACGGGCGCGAGCAGATTGGCGAACGGGATAAGCAGCATGCCCGCGACGATCCCGCCGAGCGCCAGGCGTGTCAAGGCGCCGAGCGGCGGGGCGGTGGCGGCACTCGGCTGATGGCGCAGCCATACCATGTCCATCAGTTCGCGCCCGAGAAGCCAGGCGTTGACCGCCCAGAACAGCAGGGCGGTGCCGACCCCCGTCACCAGCAGCAGCAGCGCGACCGGCAACGCCATCAGGTTGACCAGAACCGCGCGGATCAAACCCGATGCCGCGTTGCGGGCGTCTTGGGCAAACGACAGCTGGCGCGCGGTCCTCGCCGCATCGGGGTAATATCGGGCTTCGACCGCCAGGACCACTTCATCGGCGAAGAACTGCAAGACCGCCAAGGCCACGACGCGGAACAGCAGCCAGCCGCCGATGATCGCCAGGACAATGCCGATCAACCCGCCGATCTCACCATAACCCGCCGCGTAATTCTCGATCAGGGTGGCAGCGCCGCGCCACGCGGCCACGGCAAACGCGGCGAAGATCGCCAGCGTTATCGCCATGCTCTTCGCCAGCACCGCGAGCACCCGGCGGTCGCCGATCTGCCCCAGCGCGCGGGCAAAGGCTGCAGGAACGCCGATCATCGCTGCCTGCCCTACCGCGTCGCTGCTTGAGAGCAAGTGCTGCGAACTCAACGCCCCTGGCGCCCCGGCCCATAGCGCTTGGCGCGAGGGCCGCCACCCGCTAGGCGCGCGGCGACCGAGAACGCGAAGGAATTGAAGTGCCCGAAACCCGTTACGACGTGATCGCCATCGGCAACGCCATCGTGGACATCATGGCGCCGAGCGACGATGCGACGATCGAGCGACTGTCGCTCAACAAGGGCGGGATGACGCTGGTCGACGCCGATGGCGCGCGGCGGCTGTACGAGGCGATGGGCCCGGCGCGCGAGATATCGGGCGGCAGCGCGGCCAACACCTTGGCGGGGCTGGCGGCGCTCGGCGCGCAATGCGCGTTCATCGGGCAAGTCGCCGACGATCAGTTTGGCCGGGTGTTCGCACACGACATCCGCGCGGGCGGAATCGCGTTCGACACTCCTGCGCGCGAGGCCGAGCCCCCCACCGCACAGTGCCTGATCTTCGTCACGCCCGATGCCCAGCGGACCATGAACACGTTCCTGGGCGCGAGCCAGTTCCTGCCCGCGGCCGCGCTCGACGAGGCGGCCATCGCGGCGGCGAAGGTGCTGTATCTCGAAGGGTACCTATGGGATCCCGAAGAACCCCGCGCGGCGATGCGCCGGGCGATCGACGCCGCGCGTTCGGCCGGACGCGAGGTTGCCTTCACCTTGAGCGAGGTGTTCGTGATCGACCGCCACGGTGACGATTTCCGCAGCCTGATCGCCGATGGGCTGATCGACGTACTGTTCGCCAACCACACCGAACTCGCCGCGCTGACCGGCGAGAGCGAGTTGGAAGCCGGACTGGCCGCGCTGCAGGACAAGGTGCCGACGCTGGTCGTGACCTGCGGCGCCGAAGGTGCGGTCGCGCTCAAGGGTGGCGAACGGGCGCAGGTGCCATCAGTCGCCACCACGATCGTCGACACCACCGGCGCGGGCGACCTGTTCGCTTCCGGCTTCCTCTACGGCCATGTGAACGGTGAGCCGCTGGAACGCTGCCTGCAGCGCGGCGCGGTCTGCGCGGCGGAGATCATCAGCCACTACGGCGCCCGGCCCGAGGCGAATCTCAAGGCGCTGATGACGAAGCAGCTGGGCTAGGGCGTCACGCGGTGGTGGTCTCCAAGATCACTCGGACAGTTTCCTCCGGTTCGTCCCATAGCGGGAAGTGTCCGCTATGCTCGAACCAGTGAAGCCGCGCTGAAGGGAAAGCCGCCAGCGCCCGCTCGGCCTGACCGGGCCAGCACAGGCGATCGTGGCGGCCCCAGCCGATCGTGATCGCGCCGCTGCTGGACGACGCCGGACCTTCTTGCATCGGCGCTGCGGCGAGATCGTTGACGAGCTGCGTGAACGTGCGAGTGCTGGCGTAGCTGTCGAGCTCGTCAGCGACCATTTCACCGTCGAGCTCCCAAGGGTGCGCGGACAGTTGGGCAAGCAGCATCGAGCGGGTGACAGGGCTATGCGCCATCGGCTTGCGCATCCCGCCCAGACCCCGCAGCAAGTACACGGAGGCGAGCAGCGTGGTCTGCAGGTAATGTCGCTCCCACCCCATCCAGAAGCCGCCGGGATCGAGCGCCACCACCGCTCCCGCATGACCGCGCCGCGCCATTTCCAGCACCAGCCGGCCACCCAGCGAACTGCCGACCATATCCACCGACTGAAAGCCCTGGCTCACCAGGTACTCCGCCAGACTGTCAGCCAAGCCGGCGAACGTGTCGCTGCCGGGCGTGGCGGGGGTCTGCCCGTGTCCTGGAAGGTCGATTGCGATCACCTTTCGCTCGGCGGCGAGCGACGGCACGATCTTCCGCCAGGTCGTGTGGTTGCTGCCAATCCCGTGGACCAGCAGGAGCGACCGTCCTTCGCCGTGGGTGATGGTGTGCAACGCTTGATCCGATCCTGCTGTGCGTCCGGCTTACGTGACCCAATCCTGGCAGAGCCGCTTTGCTCCGGATCAGTCGGTCTTCTCGCGTTCCACTTCGCGCCAGCCGATGTCGCGGCGGCAGAATAGATCGGGTGCGTCGACCGCGCCGATGGCGGAATAGGCTCGGGCCTGCGCTTCGGCGACGGTGGTTCCGGTGGCGGTGACGTTGAGGACCCGGCCGCCGCTGGCGACAAGCTCGCCGTCCTGCAGCGCGGTGCCGGCGTGGAAGACCTTGGCACCCTCCGCCTCGGCGTCGCCCAGCGTGATCGCGCCGCCCCTGGTGGGCGTGTCTGGGTAACCGTCGGCGGCCATGACCACCGTTAGGGCCACGTCCTGCGCCATGTTCACCGGGGGCGCGGCCGCCAGCCGGTTCTCGGCGCAGGCGAGCAGCAGTCCGCCCAGATCGTCCTCCAGCCGCACCATCAGTACCTGGCATTCGGGGTCGCCAAACCGGCAGTTGTATTCGATGAGCTTGGGCCCCTCGCTCGTCAGCATCAGCCCGGCGAACAGCACGCCTGAATAGGGCGCCCCGATGTCGGCCATCGCGCGGACAGTCGGCAGGATGATCCGCTCCAGCACCTCGCCCTCCAGCAGCGGCGTCAGCACGCGCGCCGGGCTGTAAGCCCCCATGCCGCCGGTGTTGGGGCCGGTATCGGCATCGCCCACGCGCTTGTGGTCCTGCGCGCTGCCGAACGAGAGCACCGATGCGCCGTCGGTCAGCGCGAAGAAGCTCACTTCCTCGCCGGTCATGAACTCCTCGATCACCACTTCCGCGCCCGCGGTGCCGAACTGTCCGCCGAACATGTCGGCGAGCGCGTCCTCGGCGTCGGCGCGGCTTTCGGCGATCACCACGCCCTTGCCCGCGGCCAGGCCATCGGCCTTGAGCACGAACGGCGGCGCGAAGCCGTCCAGCGCGGCGCGGGCTTCGTCGAGCGAGCGAGCGTGCACGTACCCGGCGGTCGGAATGCCTGCCCGTCGGCACAGCTTCTTGGTGAAGCTCTTGCTCCCCTCCAGCCGCGCCGCCTGCGCGGACGGACCGAACACCGCCACGCCCGCGGCGCGCAATGTATCGGCCAGGCCATCGACCAGCGGCGCCTCGGGGCCGATCACCACCAGCCCGACGCGCTGGTCGTTGCAGAAGCGCACCACGCTCGCATGATCCGTGAGCAGCAGTTCGACCAGCTCTGCGTGGTCGGCGATCCCCGGGTTGCCCGGCGCGGCGTAGAGCCTATCTTCAGGACCGGCGAGCAGGCGCGATTGGGCCAGCTTCCAGGCCAGCGCATGTTCGCGTCCGCCGCCGCCTAGCAGAAGGATGTTCATGCCCGCTCCCGATTTCCTTGAAGAAAGTGGTGGGCTGGTAGCGAAGGGCCGGGCCGGGGACAACGCCGAGCCGCTGTCGGTCAGCGAACTCGCCGGCATGCTCAAGCGCACGGTCGAGGACCGCTTCGGTTTCGTCCGCCTGCGCGGCGAGCTGTCGGGGGTGAAGCGCGCCGCCTCGGGCCACCTCTATTGCTGCCTCAAGGACGAGGGCGCGGTGATCGACGGCGTGATGTGGCGCGGTCCCGCCGCCGCGCTGGCGTTCCGGCCAGAGGACGGGCTGGAGGTGGTCGCCAGCGGCAAGCTGACGACGTACCCGGGCCGCTCCAAGTATCAGGTGGTGATCGAGAAGCTGGAACTGGCCGGCGAGGGCGCGCTGCTCGCGCTGCTGGAGAAATTGCGGTTGCGGCTGGCGGCGGAGGGGTTGTTCGCGCCCGAGCGCAAGCGGCCGCTGCCGTTTTTGCCCGCCACCATCGGCGTGGTCACATCCCCCACCGGAGCGGTGATCCGCGACATTCTCCACCGCCTTGCCGACCGCTTCCCCAGCCGGGTGCTGGTGTGGCCGGTACTCGTCCAGGGGCAGGGCGCCGCCGAACAGGTGGCTGCCGCGGTGCGCGGGTTTTCCGCCCTGCCGGAAGGCCATCCGCTGCGGCCGGACCTGGTGATCGTGGCGCGTGGGGGCGGTTCGATCGAAGACTTGTGGAGTTTCAACGAAGAAGCGGTCGTGCGGGCGATCGCGGAATGCTCCATACCGACCATCAGCGCGGTGGGGCACGAGACCGATACCACGCTAGCCGATCACGCCGCCGACCGCCGCGCCCCCACGCCAACCGCCGCGGCCGAAATCGCGGTGCCGGTATTGCGCGAACTGAGCGCCACGCTGGCCGATTTCGCCCACCGCAAGCAGCGCTGTGCGCTGCGCCCGGTCGACCTGGGGCGCGAACGGCTGGAAGCGCGCGCCAAGCGCCTGCCGCAGCCACAGGTGCTGCTCGCACCTCAAGCGCAGAAGCTCGACGATCTCGCGGATCGGCTCCGGCGCGGATTGCGCGACCGGGCGGCACATGGTCGCGAGCGGCTGGCGCGCCTGCCGCTAAACCGCTCCGTGCTCGATCGCGCGGCGCGCGATGCGCAAACGCGACTGGGACACGCGCGTCTGTCGCCCGCCTTGCTCACCACCAGGATGGACCGCGAGCGGGCACAGGTCGTCGCTTCGGGCAGGCTGCTGGCATCCTTCGATCCCCGCGCGCCGCTTACGCGGGGCTTTGCACTGGTGCGGGATGCGGACGGCAAGCTGATGCGTTCGCGGGACGATGCCGCGCGGTCGCCCGCCCTCGCCGTGGAGTTCGCGGACGGCACGCTCGAGGTCGCCCCGCTAAGCGGCATGCAGCGCAAGCCGCGACCCGTCGCGCCGGCGAAACGGTCAGTGGCATCCAGCGCGCAAGACGATTTGTTCGGGTGAAGGCTAAGTGATAGGACTTCAGGCATGCTGATGAAATCGGGCGAACAGGCCGCGCAACTGATCTACGGACCCAACGGATTCAGGGTGATGCGCCCCGGCAGTCACGTGGTCTGCGCGGTCACCGGCGAGGCGATCCCGCTCGAAGGACTGCGGTACTGGAGCGTCGAGCGGCAGGAAGCCTACGCCAACCCGGAAGTGGCCACCCGCCGTCTGCTGAAGTGATCCGCGCCGCCCCCTCTCTCGCGGCGGCGCTGACGCTGACAGCTTGTACCGCGAGCGATACCGCGCCTGAACGCCGCGCCCGCGTCCACCCCCGTCGTCCAGCCGGTCCGCACGTCCGCGCCAGCTGCCGCACCGGTGATCAGCGGTCCGGCCACCTTCGTGTTCGACGGTCAGCTGACTCAGGGCGGCTGGATTCGCGGACAAGCGCCCGGCGGGACGCGCAGCGCAGCGCTGAATGGCGAACCGCTGGCACTCGATGCGCAAGGTCGCTTCTTCGCCGCGTTCGATCGCGATGCAGCATCGAGCGCGGTGCTGTCGGCGCGGCTGGCCGATGGCCGGGAGGTGACGAGCCCGCTCGCGATCACGCCGCGCGAATGGGAGATCGAACGGGTCAACGTGGCCCGCGCGCCCGGCGGAGTGACCGAGGCCTTTCTGGCGCGGCGCCGCCTGGAACTGGCCCGGATCGGGGCGGCACGGGACCGCAACAGCCCCAGCGACGGCTGGCGGCAGAGCTTCATCTGGCCGGTTCAGGGCCGCATCTCTGGCCGGTTCGGCTCGCAGCGGATCTATCGCGGTGAGCCGGCGGCGTATCATTCCGGGCTAGACATCGCCCCCGGTGCGGGCGCGGCTTATGTCGCGCCGGCGGACGGGGTGGTGGTGCTGGCAGCGCAATCGCCCTTCTCGCTGGAGGGCAATCTGCTGATCATCGACCACGGCATGGGCCTCAACAGCGCGTTCCTGCATTCGCAGAGCCTGGCGGTGAGTGAAGGACAATCCGTCAAGCAGGGCCAGCTGCTCGGCACTGTCGGCGCCACCGGTCGCGCGACGGGGCCGCACCTCCACTGGTCGATCAAGTGGCGCGACGCGCGACTTGATCCGCTGCTGTTCCTGCCGCCTCGCTGAAGCGCACGAAAAAGCGCGCCGAAGCCGAAGCTCCAGCGCGCATTTTCGAAATCCTCGAAGGATCAGGCGGCGGCTTGCGCGGCCTTTTTCAGTTCGCGCTTCACCTTCAACGCGGTGGTCGACAGCTTCTCGTCGCTGGTCTTGAGCAGCCAGGCATCGAGCCCGCCGTTGTGCTCCACCGAACGCAGACCGTGCGTCGACACGCGGAACTTGAAGCTGCGGTCGAGCTTCTCGCTCATCAGCGTCACGTTCTGCAGGTTCGGCAGAAAGGTCTTCTTGGTCTTGTTGTTGGCGTGGCTCACATTGTGGCCGACCTGACGGCCTTTGCCGGTGAGTTCGCAAATACGCGACATGACAAATCTCTTCGCAAGAATGGGTTCGGCGGTGCCGGGAAAGGCGCGCGCTTAGCTAAGCCCTCGCGAATCGTCAAGCGTATCCCTAGGCAGGCGCAATGAACCGGTGGCCCTTGCCTGACCCGATGAAGCGCGCGCTCGCCCTTGCGCGGGAAGCGGCGGACGCCGGTGAAGTGCCGATCGGTGCGGTCGTGGTCAAGGACGGGCGGGTGATCGGCGAAGGACGCAACGCGCCGCGCGGCGACCATGACCCGACCGCGCATGCAGAGATCGTGGCGATCCGCGCTGCCGCGCGGACGCTCGGCGACGAACGGCTGACGGCCTGCGAACTGTTCGTCACGCTGGAGCCGTGTGCGATGTGCGCCGGCGCGATCGTCCATGCGCGGCTGGCGCGGGTAACCTATGCCGCGCCCGATCCCAAGGGCGGCGCGGTCGCTCATGGGGCGCGGGTGTTCGATCATCCCCAGTGCCTGCACCGGCCGGAGGTGGTCTGCGGGATCGGCGAGGGCGAGGCGGCGGGTATGCTGCGCGAATTCTTCCGCGCCCGCCGCTAAAGCCCGCGCCAGATCCTGACCGGCGCGCGGTCTGGCGGGCCCAGGCGGCGGCCGCAGGGCGCCGGCATGAAGCGTCTGTCGTAACACAGCCGCAGCTCTTCCAGCCAGCCACGCTGGTTGAGCTTCACCCCCACGGCATCGGCGCGCCAGCCCGGGTTGGCGGCGGCGAAGCGGCGGCGGATCAGGCCGACGTTCAGCTCTGGGTCCTTGGACAACTGATCGAAATCGGGCAGCCGCAGCCCCTGATAGAGGATCCGGGTGACTTTGGCATAGGCGGCCGGGGTGCGGACCATGCACGCACCGTGCTTGGCCCATTGCCGCCCTTGCAGCCGCGCCGATGGGCTAATGCAGAGATTGGCGCGGATGTCCGCGGGGGAGGGCTTGCGGGTCGTGGGGCACCACTGCGGCCAGTTGCTGCGCCCCTGCGGCCACAGTCCGTGCACCACCAGGCCGAAGCGGCCGTTGGCGCCGGAGCACTGGACCGCGTCGGCTGCGCGCCGTTCGCGCCCCTTGCAGAACTCGGGCGCCCAGCTCAGCGCCAGGACATAGCCGGTCACCGGCATCCGGCGCGCCGGGCCATCGGGCCGCACGTTCGGAACCGCTACCCTGGCGGGAACACGGCACTGATACGCCTGCGCGGCCGCCGGGAACGGGCTCACCGCCACGAAGAGGACCGCGCTAACCGCTAAGTGCCGCATCGCGCCCCCTGGAATGGTCGAACCAGCGCCGCGCGCCGGCGAGAAACAGGCACCCGACCGCGACCAGTGCCGCGAGCCTGGCGAGGATGCTGGCGGCAAAGTCGACGTCCGCGCCGAGCAAGCGCGGAAACGCGGAGACGATGCCCCACGCGTTTACCAGTGCCATGGCCAGGAGCAGCCAACGGGCAAACGGAGCCGCGACAAACCACACCAAGCACAAGGTGATCGCAGCGATCGACAGTTGCGCGGACAGCACAACGATCGCCGTGTCGGACGAGACGGCAAAGCCTGGCAGACGCGTCGCCAATGCCACTCGGGTTTCCTCAAGGGCCACAAGCCCGTGGGCAAAGATCAGCAGGGCCGCGCCGAGGTATATGACCGCGAACGCCCGGATCGCCCCCGGCCGTGGGCCCTGGCGCCACCTCACAACGCGGTGAAATCGAGCCCGATGTCCACCGCGGGCGCGCTCTGGGTCAGCCGCCCGACGGAAACGAAATCGACGCCGGTCGCCGCTTTCGCCTTGATGGTGTCGAGGTTGATCCCGCCGCTCGCTTCGGTGGGCACGCGGCCAGCGACGATGCGCACGGCTTCGCGCAAGGTGGCCGGCGCCATGTTGTCGAGCAGCAGGCGAGTGGCCCCGGCTGCCAGCGCCGGCTCGATCTGCTCGACCCGGTCGACCTCGCAGATGATCTCGCGCACCCCGGCGGCGACCGCGCGGCGCACCGCATCACCCACGCTGCCGGCGACCAGTACATGGTTGTCCTTGATCATCGCCGCATCCCACAGGCCCATGCGGTGGTTGGCGCCGCCGCCCATCCGCACCGCGTACTTTTCAAGGTGACGCAGGCCCGGAATGGTCTTCCGCGTATCGAGCAGGGTGCAGTGGGGATTGTCCATCGCGCGCACGTAGGCGCGGGTCAGCGTGGCGACCCCGGACAGGTGCTGCACGATATTGAGCGCGCTGCGTTCGGCGGTCAGCATCGCCCGGGCGTTTCCTTCCAGCCGCAGCAGGTCGGTGCCGGGGGAGACGTCCTGCCCGTCTTCCACCAGCCGTTCGACGATCATTCCGGGGTCGAGCGCGCGGAAGAACGCCTCGGCCGCCGGCAACCCGGCGACGACGATCGGATCGCGGCTGTCCATGACGCCGGCAAAGCGCGCATCGGCCGGGATCACGCTTTCGCTGGTGACATCGCGCCCGCCGCCCGGCAGCCCTTCGCCCAGATCCTCCGCCAGCGTCTCGCGGACGAAACGGTCGAGGTCGAAGCCGGGAAGCGACCAGGCATCAGTGGACAAAGCGCGCCACCACGTCGCGGTAAGACCGGCTCACTTTCACTTCCGCGCCGCTGTCGAGCACTAGGAAGCACTCGCCATTGGTGTGCGGCTTCACCTGGCGGACGAGGTTGAGGTTCACGATGGTGGAGCGGTGGACGCGCTGGAAGGTGCGCGGATCGAGCCGGCGCTCCAGGTCCTTCATCGTTTCGCGCAGGATCAGGCTGTTGTCGCCGGTGTAAATGCACATGTAGTCGCCGGCAGCCTCGATATGTTCGATGGAATCGATCTCCACCCGGAAGATCTGCCCGCGGTCCTTGATGTTGATCAGCTTTTCGTAGCGATCGGCGCTGTCAGCCGGGGCCTCGTCGCCGGCAGCGAATTCCTCCGCCGCGTCGGGCGCCACCTCGCTCAGCACGTTCTTGAGCTTTTCGGCTTCTTCCGCGCTGCGCTTTTCGGCCAGCCGCTGGCGCACCCGCTCGATCGTGTCGGCCAGCTTGTCCTCGTCCACCGGCTTCATCAGGTAATTGACCGCGTTCGCCTCGAAAGCGCGGATCGCGTGTTCCTCGAACGCGGTCACGAACACGAACAGCGGCGGCTCGATCTCCATCACGCCCTTCACCACGCTGAACCCGTCGAAGCCGGGCATCTGGATGTCGAGAAAAACGAGGTCGGGTTTCTCGGTCTTGATCGAGCGGATCGCCTCGCGCCCGTTGGCGCAGGTGCCGATCACCTCGACATCGTCGAACTTGTCGAGGCGCAGCTGCAGGCCCTGGATGGCCAGCTTCTCGTCATCGACGAGCAGAGTGCGGATGGTCATGCGGCAGTGTTTCCAATCGAAAGCGCCGGCGGCTCAGGGGCGAGCGCGGCGGGGGCGGCAGGCGGCCGTTCGACCGCCTGGGATTCGCGGCGGTGAGCGGGTTCGTAGGGAATTTCGATGATGACGGTGAAACCGCCTTCCGGCGGATTGCGGATTTCGAAGCGGTGATCCTCGCCATAGGCTTGTTGCAGGCGGTCGCGGATGTTGGCCAGGCCGACGCCGGTCGACACGGTCCGGCCCACACCGGCGAGCGAGGCCACGCTGGCTCCGCCGCCGCCTTCGCGCAATCCCGGCCCGCTGTCGGACACGGCGACCCGCAGCCGCCGTCCGACGAGTTGCGCGGTGAGCGAGATGGAAGCGCCTTCCTCCTGCGGGCTGACCGCGTACTTGATCGCGTTCTCCACCAGCGGCTGCAGCAGCATCGACGGCAGGCAGGCGTTCGCCGCCTCCGGCTCGATCTGGAAATCGGTGCGCAGGCGTTCTTCGAATCGCATCCGCTCGATGCCAAGATAGAGGTTCAGGGTCTCCACTTCCTGCGCGATGGTCACCTTGCTGCCCGGCTCGCTCACCAGCGTATGGCGCAGGAACGCGCTCAGGCGGGTGAGCATCGCATTCGCGGGCTCGGTCTGCTTGAGCAGCACCAGCGTGGAAATCGAATTGAGCGTATTGAACAGGAAGTGCGGGTTCAGCTGGTAGCGCAGCATGGCGAGCTGCGCGCTGGTCGCCTGCGCTTCCAGCCGCTCCAGACGGTCAGCCTGTTCCTCCACGGTCAGGAAGAAGTTGATGGCATAATACAGCGCCGACCAGGCGCCGATCAGCGTGCCGTCGAGGAACGCCAGGCCGACGATCCGCTGAGCGAAGGTTGTCTCGCGGCTGCCTGAGAAATAGATCCCCTGCAGCCAGGCGTCGACCGCGGCGTAGAACCCGACCGCTACCGCCAGCGTGACTGCCGTCATGCCCCAGGTGACCAGCGCGGTGCGTTGCATCAGGTGGCGATAGATCACCGACAGCACCAGGCTGATCGCGAACCCGGTGACCACCTGCACCAGGATGATCAGCAGCAGGTCCCACGGCGCTTCGTTCGCGAATGCGGACACCGCGCGCAGCGCGAACACACCGCCCCAGCCCGCGAACTGCAGGTTCCAGAAGGCTGCGTTCTTGTTGTCGAAGAACGGTGCCGGGCGGAAAGGCAGCTTGACCATTCGCGTTGGCCTTAAACTAATCTCGTCTGGCCGTCAGACAAGTTTTGGCAACGACCCGCGGGATGCGTTATACGGCACGCAAGGAGAGACCCGATGGACGTGACCGCAGACACCCTCCATGGCGCCGCCGAGCGCGCCAAGTTCCGTGAGATGAAGGAAGGGACCCAGGAAGACTGGGCCCTCATCGGCGGCGAATACATGGCGTTTGCGCAAGGGCTGCCCGATCGCGTGCTCGCCCACCTGAAGCTGCTGGAAGGCGACTTTGGCGGCTTTCCGATCTGCCGGCTCGAACACTCGCTGCAGACCGCCACCCGCGCGCACCGCGACGGGCGCGACGAAGCTTACGTGGTGATGGCGCTGCTGCACGACATCGGCGACACGCTGGGCACCTTCAATCATCCCGAAGTCGCCGCCTCGATCATCAAGCCGTTCGTGTCCGAAGAAGTGCACTGGATCTGCCAGAACCACGGGCATTTCCAGGGCTATTACTACTTCCACTACCTCGGCATGGACCAGCATTCGCGCGAGCAGTTCCGTGACAATCCGTTCTTCGACGCCTGCGCGGAATTCTGCGAGGAATACGATCAGGCGGCGTTCGATCCGGCGTACGAGAGCGAGCGCCTGGAATTCTTCGAACCGATGGTGCGCCGGGTGATGGCGCGGCCGATCAACTCGATTTACGCCAAGGTGGCCGAAGCCAAGGCAGCTTAGCGCGCGGTCGAATCCCGCCGGAAATGCGTGCGCCAGTCGGCGGGCGCCCCGGCGGCTGCCAATGCGGCGATCTGGGCCAATTCTCCGGCAACCGACGCGGCGCGCTCGTCCCACCCGTCATGCGTCGGCGCGCGGAAGATCCAGCCGTCGTTGCCCGGGCCCCATTTGCGGAAGAATCGCACCGCGGCCGCGGGTTCGTAGCCGGCGTTCGCCAGCAGCCAGGGCATCAGCCGGTCGGCCTCGCGCTCGGTGACGCGGATGTTCCTGGCGCTGCGGCGGCCCGTCAGCCACGCGCGGTGAGCGAGGAGGTTATGCGCGAATTCGTGCGCGGTCGCTGCGGCGATCTCGTCTTCGGCGAGGCCAAAGCCCGCGAACTTGCGGCCGAACACCACCCGCTTGCCATCAGCCAGCGCCCGCCCGCCGCCATCGAGCAGTTCGAACCGGGTGGGGCACGCAGGTACGCCGGCGATGGTCGCTTCGCGAACCGCTCCGTCAGGTCCGCGCCAGGCGATGCGCACCGCGCCGTCGCGCTTCAGTGCAGCGTCGATCACATCATGCAGGCCGGCAAGGCGCCGCCAATCGTTAGCGGGCGCTGCCGGCAGGTTCGCCATCGGCTGACCGTCCAGCGCGACGATCTCGTGATTCGCGGCTAGGCCGGCGAGCGCGGCGGGAGAGCCAGGCACCGCGGCCTCGACCGCGATATCGCCCGCGATGCCCGCTGCCGCGCGCATCCGCGCGGGCCGCGCATAGTTGGTCATGTCCTGCAGCAGCAGCCCGATCGCGGGGACGGCATCGCAGAATGCCGCGTTGCCGGTGGCCAGGCGCCAGCCGATCGATTGGAGCCGCAGGTCATCCGCCTGCAAGCTGGCGAGCGCAGCCCGGTCTTCCGCCACCCCGGCCTGGACCGCGCCAGGCATGAGCGCCAGCGCCGCGGCCACTGCCAGCAGGCGAGCCGGCGCGCGCGTCACGCCCCGCCGTCGGCCGCCGCCGCGATCGCCTCGGCCAGCTTGTCGCGCCCGACAGCGCCGGAGAACGCCTGGTCGCCGATCACCCAACTCGGCGTCCCTTCGAACCCCAGCTTGCGCGCCAGTTCGTAGTTGGTCCTGAGTTCGAGCTCCACCGCGGGAGATGCGGCGAATGCGCGGGCAGACGCCATGTCGAGCCCGGCGCCCGTGGCCGCGCGCTCGACCGAAGCCGGGCTGGGCGGGCTTTGCGCGAACATCAGGTCGTGAAAGGCGGCATACTTGCCCTGGTTCGCGGCGGCGAGCGCCATCCGGGCAGCTCCATCGCTGCCTTCGAAGATGGGCCATTCGCGCACCACCACCCGCAGGTTCGGGTTGTCGGCGATCAGCGCCTGCACATCGGCGACCGACTGGCGACAGAATGTGCAGCCATAATCGGTGAATTCGACCAGCGTAACCGAGCCTTGCGGATTGCCCAGCACAGCGCCGGGGAACGGCTTGGCGACATCCGCCGAGACAGACGCCACGCGCTTCCGCCCTTCGTTCTGCTGCAGTCGCTCCGCCATCTTGGGCAGCACTTCGGGATTGGCCAGCAGCCAGCGCTCAGTCGCGCGGTCTTGCAGGCCGCTGACCGAAAACAGCCAGGCGCCCGCGAAGCCGCATATCAGTGCCGCCAGCGCGGTCATGATGGTCCGTTTCATCAGGAGCGGCTACTTGCGCTTCTTGCCGCGTTCAAGCTCGCCCCGCGCCTGCATCGCGATATCCTGCGCGCGCAGCCAGTCAGGGGTGCCGGTCTCAAGGCCGGCTTCGGCCGCCTGCGCGCTGCGTAGCGCTTCGGTATACTGCCCGCTCATCACCTGTTGCTCGGCACTGGCGAGGCGCGCGCGTGGCATGTCGCCGTTCGCGGCATAGATCACCCCCAGCTGATACCACGCGAACGGGTTCAGCCGATCGCGCGCCACCGCCGCCCGCAGCACCTGCTCGGCTTCGGCGTAGTGGCTCTTGTCCTCGGTCGCGATCAGCGCGTGGCCGAACAGTGACGCGATCAGAGGCTGGTTGCTGGTCAGCGCCGTCGCCTCGCGCAGCGGTTCGATCGCATCGGCGGGCCGCCCGGATTCCAGCAGCACCTGACCTTCCAGTTCCAGGAAATACGGATCGTCCGGATCGCTTTTCAGCAGCGCATCGGTCTCGCTCAGCGCCTTGTCCATCAGCGCCTGTTTGTGAAACGCATAGGCGCGAGCATAACGCGCCGGTGCGGTGGTGTCGGTTTCGGGATATTGCCGCAGGGTCTGCGCCGGTTCTTGGATATAGCCCGCGAGCTTGGCCTTGACCCGTTCGAACCGCGCCTGGAGCTGCGCGTCGTCGGGCTTGGCCCAAGCGGGATCCGCCTCGTAATCGCGGGTCAAGCGGGCGATCCGATCCCCCGACATCGGGTGCGTCGAGCCATAGCCCGCCTCGTCGCTGTGGCTCACGCCATAGCGGAACTCCATGCTCTGGAGCTTTTTGAAGAACGCCAGGCTGCCCCGGCCCGACATGCCCGCCTTGGAGAGGTACTGCGCGCCGGCGGCGTCGGCGGCGCTTTCCTGTACGCGGCTGAACGCCAGGAATTTGCCCATCGCCGCCTGCTGGCCGGCCATCATCACCCCCATCGCGGCATCCCCCGCGCCGGCGACCGCGGCCGCGACGCCCAGCAGCATAGACAGGATCGAGATCCGGCTGGCCTTGGCATATCCTTGCGACGAGGTGATCACGTGCCCGCCGGTGATGTGCCCCAGTTCGTGCGCGATGACGCCCTGAACTTCGGCGGCGGTGTCGGCTTTCTCGATCAGGCCGGAATGGATGTAGACCGCCTGCCCGCCCGCGACGAAGGCGTTGACGGATCGATCGTTGATCATGACGATCTCGACATTGCCGGGGGCGAGACCGGCGGCGGCCACCAGCGGCGCGGCCATGTCGCTCAGCAGGGCTTCGGTCTCCGCATCGCGCAGGACCGACTGGGCGCTCGCCGGCTGGGTCAGCAGCGACAGCGCCGCGACGATCGCGAAAAGGCGGGGCAGGATGCGCATGGCGCGAACGCTAGCGATTTTCGCGCTGAACCGGAACTGAAGCCCCGCGCGCCTGCGCAGCGAAGGCGAGCAACGGGTCCAGCACCTTGCCGCCCTGCGCGAACGGCTTCGACAGCGCCATGATGATGCCGGCGTGGCCCATGCCCTCGAACTCCACCTCCTGCACCCGACCGCCCGCGGACTTGAGGGCGCTCGCGAGGCGCCGGGAGTTGCGCACGCGCACGACGGTGTCGTCGGTACCGTGCAGCAACAGGATGGGCGGCGCATCCGCGCGGGCGAAGCTGATCGGCTGGGTCGTGCGCGGATTGGCCACGCCGGCCATCGCGTTGCGGGCCGAATCGCTGGTGAAGGGATAGAAATCGGCCGGTCCCGCCAGGCTCACCGTCCCGGCGATGACGCGTTCGGGCACCCCCGCCTCCGCCAGCCACTGCGGGTCCAGCGTCAGCATCAGCACGTTGTAGGCCCCAGCCGAATGGCCCGCGAGCACCAGCTTGTCGGCGCTGATCTGCGCCGCCGCGGCTCGATCTCGCGCCCACCGCACCCCGGCGGCGCTGTCCTTCAGCATCGCGGGAAAGCGGCCTTCGGGCACCAGTCGGTAACCAACCAGCGCGGTGGCATAGCCACGGTCGGCCAGCGTGCGGGCGACAAAGCGGTATTCGGGCGTATCGCCCGAGTGCCACCCGCCGCCATAGATGAACACCACCAGCGGCCACCCGCCGGCCGGCGCCTTGCCCGCCGGGGTCCACAGTTCCACGTTCTGGTGATCGGCCGGGCCATAACGGCCCTGCGCCGCCAGCCGCGCCGGCACGTCGCGGGCAAAACGCGCGTCGATCCATTCGAGGGTTCCGGCCGAACCTTGCGCGGCCGCCCAGCGCCACAGGCCAAAAGCGCCCAAGCCCAGCACCGCGAGCACGATCAGCGTCACCATGAGCCAGCGCCTTCCCCTGCTGCGCGTCACTTCGCAGTTCCCTTGTCCTGGATGGTGTGGACGATCTGCGCGGTCTCGCCGCCGGTGGAAATCCCGTTCGCGCGCAGGAATGCGTCGCCCGTGGCGTAATCGTCACCCAGCCACAGCGGCACTCCGGCAGCCTCGATCGTCGAGCGGCCGGCGATCTCCTGCGGCGACAGCGGACCGGCCCCGGTCCGGATGAACACCGCGGCGATCCGGCCGGGATGGCCTCGCACCGTGTCTGCGTATGCGGGCAAGTCGCCTTGCGTATCATCGCCGATCAGCGCGAAGCGCATGTCGGGATAGAACACCAGCAACGCATCCAGCGCGGCGCGCTTGTGGGCTCCGTGGCTTTCCGAACCCAGGGTCGCACGGTTGAGCCCCCAGTCGCGCAGCAGCAGCGGCCCGAGCGGCAGATTGCGGCTCTGCTGGAACGCGACGAGATAAGAGAACAGGTTCCACGGGCTGGAGGACACATAGAAGAACGGCCGGTGCGTCGCCGCATACCGCGCCCCGACCACCTCCGGCTTCGCCAACACCGCGCCGCCGCCGAGCGCGCCGAAGAATACATCGGCGCTTGGCACCGCGATCCGCTCGTCCGGCAGTTCGGCCAGGACGCGGCGCCAGTTGCGCAGCATCGCGCGCGGCCCGCCGGTGATCCCGGTCTCCACGATCGTGTCGTCGATGTCGGAGATTACGGCGAGCTGCGTGGTGCTTCCCGGGGCCAGCACGAAACCTTCGGCGCACTGGGGCCCCGCCGCGGTCAGCCAGTGAAAGCAGACGACTTCCCACGCGGGGTCACGCGCCAGCGGCCAGGCGGGGTCGAGCGGCACATCGAACCGGACGTAGCCTTCCTGGTCGGTGACGCCCTCACGCTCAATCGTGGCGCCATCGGGCCGCTTGAGTTCCAGTCGAACCGCAAGGCCCGGCACCTCGCGCGAGGCGAACTGCGCGAGCATTGTGCGCATCGCCTGGAGCCGGCCGCGGGGCGCGAACACGTCCCCGCGCGGCGTTCCCGCCCGCAAGGCGCGAGCGGCGATCGTCAGGCGTGTTTCGCTGCGATAGCCGAAGTACGGCTGCAAACGGATGGAAGCACGGTCGAACAACGGCATCGCTGCCTGCGCTAGCGGCACCAGGGCGCAAAGGACAGCCCCGGACCTAGTGAGCGTTCAGTTCAGGCGACGAGCTTCTTGCCGACCTTTTCCACCAACGGCAGGTCGGCGACTTCGCCCAGCACCACCACGTTGCCGTCGACCCGGCGGATCATCACCAGTGCGAATTCCTCGCCTTCGGCCGCAATATCCTCGAACCCCAGCGGGGCGATCGCCCGCAGCTTGCGCGCCAGCGCCTCACGCGGGGTTTCACGGACCGCCACGTCGCCGTTGTCGGCGCGGCGATAGTCGCGTTCGGCCTGCACCACGCCCTTGAGCCCGCCCTCGGCCTCGCCCAGCAAGCGGGCGAGGGTGCCACGCTCCACGCCCATGCGGTGCGCATGGCTGAGGACGGCGGCATATTCGGTCAGGCGCGTCTTGTCGTAATCGGCGCCGAACACCAGCTTGACCACCGGCGTCATCGGCGCGCGTTCCTGGACCGTCAGGCCACTGTCGGCGACCAGTTCGGCAAATGCATCGGGTTCGCTCGCGGCGGCGAGGCTGAAATCATAGGCGCGGCCGACCGCGGCATACAGCGCGCTGCGGCTGCGATCCTCGCAACTGCGGGCCGCCAACGCCAGTTCGCGTGCTTCGGCGAGGCAATCGAACAGGCCTTCTTCGCCGGCGGGTTCCGCCGGGACGAGCGCCGTCGACTGCACGGGTGCGGGCACCAGCGACACCGGGTGCGCCAGTTCGGCGACCGGCTCTTCGACTGGCTCGGGGGCTGGCTCCAGGGCCGGCTCGGGAAGCAGTTCGACAGGGGTCGGGTTCTGCCACGCAGCCAGCGCGGCATCCTGGTCGGCATAGTCGTATTCGTCGGCCTCGTCCTCGTCATCGGCGCCGAATTCATCGGCTTCGCCAAGATCGAGCGGCTCCCGGCCCAGCTTGGACCCGCCGAGGGACAGCAACGACGCAAAGCGGGTCAGCCCGGCCGGCTCGTCATCGACGGCCTCGATCGCTTCGTAGAGGTCGGCCGAATCATCGTCGCTTTCGTCCTCGTCATCGTAATCGTTCGCGCCGAACGCGGGCAGCGGGAAGGGGTCGGCGGACGCCGGTGCACGGCGCGAAGGATGCGGCGCCGGTGCGCTCTCGAATGTGCCGGGTCCATCGGCCCAGTCGGTCACCGGGTCGGGACTGCGGCGGTCGGGCGCCGGCTCGTCGCTGGTCTCCAGCGCCTGGTCGATTTCGAGCAGCAGCTCGTCACTGGTCAGTTGGTCAGCCATTTCTTTCCAGTTGATCACGCCAAAGATGAAATCGATCATGTCGTCGTCGCTTGAATACGGCAGCAGGATCCCGCGGTAGAGGATGGTGCTGCCGCGCTGGTTGACGAATTCCGCCTCGAACCCGATCGGCGCCTGGTTGGCGAGGATCTGCATGTAGTGGTCGGTAATCCGGCTCAGCAGCGAGCGGGCGGGCACGTCGGCCAGTTGCGTGATCCCGGCAGGGGTATCACATTCGGCCGCCAGCGCGGTGCCCAGATAGCGTACCGCAGGATTCTCGATCCCGTTGGTGAAATCGAGCAGCACCGAATAGGGGCCGAAGTCGGGCAGATCGGCCGGCTCCAGATCCTCGATCGACGGCAGGTTCTTGTCCGACAGCAGGCTGGCCCAGTGATTGTAGGCGCGCACCTGCATCCGGCGCTCGTCCTGCCCGACGGGGCTGGGCGGTGGTTCGCTGCTGAAATCGTCATCGGCCGGCGCCAGGTCGAGCGCTTCGTCGTAATCGGCCAGACCGAAATGTCCGCGCAAGGTGTCCATCTGCTCGCCGCTGCCCCTCTGAATAGCGATGGGGAGCGTTGTGGCGCGGCGTGGTAAACATACCGTTAAGTTGCGCCGCGACTTTCGTCAGCGGCGGCGGCAGTCACATCAGATAGCGCATCCGGATCGTTTCGCTGACATCGCGCGAACCGACCGGAAAGGCCGCCTGGCCGAACTTCGGCGGACCCATCTTCACTGGGGCGTCGCGCGAGAAGCCGAACCCTTCGCGCGGGATCAGGCCCAGCGTGCGATCGGCTTTGCCGTTGCCGTTCTCATCGTGCAGCACCGAAATCGCGTATTTGCCTTGCGGCAACTGGCCGAAGCTGACCATCGCGTGGTTCGCCGGCAGCTTGGCGGTGCGCGCGGTGGTGCTGCCCTTGCAGTTAGGGAACCGGTCTTCTTCGCGCGTGAGACATACCAGCACCTGCCCCTTGGCGGAGCGCAGGCCGGTCACCGTCAGGCTGACGCTGCCGCCCGGACTTGCCGCACCCCCCAGCATGCTGGCCGAGATCGCCAGGATCAGGGCGTGGCGAGGCCGCGGTCGGTGCCGCACAGCTTGTCCCAGAACCGGAAGTAGAGGCCATAGTTGCATGTGTAGCGATCGTGATGCCGTTGATGGTGGCTCGCCGTTATCAGCCAATTACCTGCGGGGGAATGAACCAACCAGCGGGGAAACATCTCCCACCCCATATGATTCGTCACTCCCATCACCGTCATGACGGTGAGGACGAGCCCCAGCATCGCCACGTGAATCGGGATCAGGAACACTAACGCCGGGATCACGATCGCGCCGGTCAGCGCCTCGATCGGGTGAAAGCTCATCGCCGCCCAGGCGGTCGGCGGGCGGCTGGCGTGATGAACCGCGTGCGCGATGCGAAAGGCGCGCGGCCGGTGCATCCAGCGGTGAGTCCAGTAAAACCACGTGTCGTGCAGCACGAGGTAGAGCAGCGGAGCCAGCGGCAGATACCACAGCGGCCAATCGGTCCAGCCGGTGTAAATCCGGGTCCAGCCGCGCTCCTGCCAGCCCCACGCGACGATCCCGGCGGGGATGCCATAGATCGCCGCGGATGCCAGCGACCACAGCACTTCGCGCCTGATCTGCGCGTCGAGACCGTCGTAATGGCCGGGTCGCACGCGCCGCGTGGCCAACGCGAACAGCCCGCTGGACGCGAAGTAGCGCGCCGCGACGATCGCGGTCATCGCCAGCGCGGACAGGATGATGGCGAGCAGCACGGTGGTGCTTATGCGCGCTTATCGGTGCGCGCTACAACCCCTGGCCCCATGGCGCGCAATGCGGATCGCCCGCCACGATCTGGCGCCGCAACGACGCGCGGGCGAGACGCTCCACCTCCACCTTGCGCCGGGCGGGCGCCAGGGGGTGGCTGGGGGCGGGGCGGATGATCTCCGCGTCGTAGCCGTCGGCGACGATCACCCCGCAGCAATCCGGCCTGAAATCCAGCGCATCAAGCAGCGCGCTGTCGATCGCCGGCGGGATGCCCCAGTAGAACCGGTCGCAGAAATCGAGATAGTCGGGCCACTTGCCGTCGCCCATCAGGTCGGCGCGGCTGACCTTGATCTCGACAATCACGATCCGGCCCTTCGGATCGACGCCCATCAGATCCGCCCGCCGCCCGTTGCGCAGCGGCATTTCGGACAGGCACCAGATGTCGTTGCGCGCAAACAACCGGCAGATCCCGCGGGCCACCGATTGGGCACACGGGTTTTCAGCGGCGAGCGACAGCGCAGGTAAATCGGGCATCCATGCGGATTGGAACGAAACGCGAACCTGGTCAAGCTCTAGCGCGACCTTGGCCTCTCACGCTTGCGCAGCGGCCCCATGTGACCCTGCTCGGGTACCAGTTCCAAAAGGGCGCCGCGCGCCTGATGGTATTCGCGCCACAGGCTGAGCGCGGCGGGCGTGGGATCCTGCCCCCGCGCCGCAACCGCGAGCAGCGCCTTGACTCCGGGCGTCATCATCGCGGCGATGTCGGCCACGCCGGTGGCGGCAAGTTCCAGCCGCCAGCCGCCGGCGTCCTTGATCAGCGCCGGGAAGTTGCGGACCTGAGCGCTGGGTTTTTCCGCCGCCAGTCCGGCCATCGACGCCACCGCGGCGGCCGCATCCTGCAACGCGGCCCACTGGATGCTCATCGCGCTCGGTCCGCGCGCGGCGGAGCCGTCGTGGCGAATCGCTGTCGCGAAGTCGGTGGGGATGGCGTTCATCGTGACGCGGTCGTTAACCTGGCTTCGCTTGCCAAATCGCTAATGCGCGGCGTGCAAAGACGGTGCAAAGTCTCTGGCCACCCCGAACCCGCTTTGCTAAGCGCGCGCCTTCCGGGCTTGTCCGGTCAGCACCCGTAGCTCAGCTGGATAGAGCGCTGCCCTCCGAAGGCAGAGGTCACAGGTTCGAATCCTGTCGGGTGCACCAAACCTCAAAAATCACCGTCTTCTGAGCATCTTAGAAACGCTCGGCGTGCAACGTGTAGCACAACTGTGTCGCACAAGACCTCCACTCCTGATGGTCTAAACGACTGTTCTGCTGAAGCATTCTCGACGATTACCCGTGACACAAGGGTGTATCACAAGCGCCTCCGGGGAATGTGGCGTCGAGGCGCAACCTATCAACTACGTATTCGGGTTCCTGCCGACCTCGTCTCGATCATCGGCAAGACTCACATCAATCGGACGTTGGGCACAGCGTCATACCGGGATGCTCTCGTACGGTCTCGCGTGCTCGCCCTCGAAATCGTCGATGCGTTTGAGAGCGCGAGGCTCGGTGCGGCCCTCCCCCACGGAATCGCTGCGCGACCGGCTTCTGATCGATCCGCACCTTCCCACGCACGGGCAGAGAAAGGTCTCACCCTCATCCAAGCGTGGGATCGCTATCTCGCAGACCCGAGTAGTGCTCGGACGCGAAAAACTCGGTTGGCCTACGAGACAGTCAGGAATTTTATCGTCGCCATTCTCGGTGATCGGCTCATTTCATCCGTGGGCCGACAGGACTGTCGCCGTGTGATGGAAACCCTGCATCGCCTGCCTTCGAACTTCCGGAAGAGATGGCCTGACATGACGCCGGAAGCCATCGCAGAAATGGCTCAGCGCGAAGGGCTTCGACCGATGTCGGCTGCAAACTGCAACGGGTACATGACCCGTTGGTCAGGCATGATGAACTGGCTTGTGAAGGAGGAGCTTGCGAGCCGGAACCCCTGCATAGGCCTGCGGGTGGCAGACCCGGTTCCCGTCCGCGAAAAACGGCTACCGTTCTCACCGGGACAACTTCAACGCATTTTCAGCGGCGAGCCTTTCCACGACCTCAAGGCGATCTCCGAGGGCAGAGCCGACCCGATGACGCCCTCGGCCTTCTACGTTCCACTGATCGCGCTGTTCAGTGGTCTGAGGCAGAACGAAATCTGCCAACAGACCATCGATGACATCGTCGAAATCGACGGCGTGTTCGCGTTTGTAGTTCAGCCTGACCGCGAGTTGGGCAAGCGCGTGAAAACAACGTCCAGCGAGCGATTGGTCCCGGTCCACCCAGTACTGGTCCGCGCTCGATTACTTGATCACTGGCGAGCCTGCAAAGCTGCGGAGCAGCGACGTTTGTGGTCCGAGTTGGAGTTGGATCGCTTCGGCTACGCGTCGGCGAACTTCTCTAAATGGTTTGCGCGATATCTCCTGAAGACAGGCGCGAAGCAGGACCGGACTGCGTTCCACAGCTTCCGGCATTTCGGGAAAGCGTCTGTAGATGCTGCTGGAGATGGTCACCCTCAGGCTGATCCTGTCGGGTGCACCAACTTTCGCAATTCTCGCCGATCAAGGTTCAGGCCGCTCGTGCTTGCGCGTTGCGCGGTGCAAGCCCCCGCCGTGTCAGGCGGGCTCAAACCAGCCGGAGCATTGCTTTCCAACCGTCAATGTTCGCGCCCGGCTCGCCACAGCGTCTGCGTCAACGGTTCGGTGAGGTAGGACAGGGCACTGCGCTTGCGTAGAGGAATGAGCACCTCGGCCGGCAGGCCGGGCTTCAGTCCTCCGCGCGCGCGGAACTCGCTGATCACCGCCAGCTGTTCGCGCGGCACCTCCACCTCGATCCGGAAAAACCGGGCGCCGCTGCGTTCGTCCTCGAAACTGTCCGCCGACACGTTCGCCAGCCGCCCTTCGAGGATGGGAATGTTGCGTTCCTGGAGGGCGGGGAAGCGGATCTGGGTGGCCATGCCGACCGCCAGATCGTCGGCGTCGCTTGGCGAAGCCTTGGCCTCGATCAGCAGCCGGCGGTCCTGCGGCACGATCTCCATCAGCGTTTCCCCCGGTGAGATGACGCCCCCGACGGTGAACACCTTGAGCCCCACGACCCGTCCGCCTGCCGGCGCGCGGATCTTGGAGCGTTCGATCTGCTCGCGGGCGGCATGGAGGCGCGGGGTGATCTCGCTCAGGCGGACCTGCACGGCGCGCAGGTCGTCGGCCACCTGTTCCATCATTTCGCGGTCCAGCGACACCGTGCGCAGGCGTGTCTCGCCGATCCCTTCGGACGTCCGCGCGACCTCGGCCTGAAGGGCGCCGAAGCTGCCGTTCAGTTCGGCTGCGGCGCGTTCGGTCGCCCGGATCTGCGACTTGGAGACGAAGCCCCGATCCGCCAGTTCGCGCAGACCCGACAGCTCTTCGTTGATGAGCCGGCTCTGTTCGCGATTGTAATGGATCTGCTCGCGATACCCGCCGATCTGTTCGGATTGCTGGCGGGTGCGCTGAACCAGAAGGTCGCGTTCGTTGGACATCGACGCGCGCCGGGCTTCGAACAGCAGCCGCTGGCCGCGCATGGCTTCGTCGGCGATCAGCCGGTCGGCGGGTTTGAGGTTCGCAAACTCGGCCGGTTCGGGCACGCTTGACCGCCGGTCCCGCTCAGCCAGCAGTCGGGCCTGCTGCGCCTGCAAGGCGATCAGTTCGCCGGTGAGGCCGCGCTCGCTCGCCAGCACCTCGGGCGCGGATACGGTCAGCAGCACGTCGCCGGCTTCGACCATGGCGCCCTCCCGCGCGTTCAGCGTGGTCACGATGCCCCCGTCGCGGTGCTGCACGGTTTGCCGATTACCCGAAACCGTGACCACGCCCTCGGCGAAGGCGCCGGCATCCAGGGGCACGAGGGCCGCGAAGCCCAGCAGCGCCACGAAAAAGGCGCCGCCGATCACGGCGCCACTGCGCAGTTCGCGTCGCGGCGCATCCACGGCGTCGTCGGCGGGTTGCGAGGTGCCCGTCACGGGCGTCCAGCTCATGTCGTTCATGCGTGCGCTCTCCCCGTCATCGGCACCACGGTATGTTTCTCCATCCGGGCGCGGATTTTCGCCATGATCTCCTCACGCGGCCCGAAATCGGCGACCGCGCCGTCTTCCAGCACCAGCAGTTTTTCGGCAGTCGACAGGATGGCGGCCCGGTGCGCCACGATCATGCTGCGCTCATCCCGGCCAGCGCGTTCGCTTCCGACTGCGTGATCGCGACGTCCAGCCACTCGTTGATGAAGGCGACATCGCCCGACTTCAGGATCTCCAGCTTGTTGGCTTCGACCTGGCGGTTGTGTTCGGAGTGGAACACATGGTGGACCGCGGTCAGTCCGATGTTCTCGTTGCCGCGCCCGTCGCCGGTGATGAAATGGCGATCGAGCAGTTCGTTGTCGTACTGGGTGTTCCGCCCATTGACCGAGGTGACCGCATTGCCGGTCGCGCTGTCGGCATCCGCCACCAGATTGCCCCCGCTCAGGACGGGCGCCGCGTTGTGCGCGATGTCGTCAAGGAAGGCGTGCGCGGTGCGCACCGGCACCACCGCTCCGTCCGGGCCGGTTTCTCCCGGCAGGCCCAGCAACAGGTGTACCGGGGCGTCAGGCGTCCCGCTGACCACGATGTCGTCCGCGGTGTTGGGGATGCCGTCCGGCCCGATGCCGATGATGACCTGCGCAAAGCCATTCGCGTCGGGGATGAAGTTGCCGTACGGATCGCTGCGGATCAGCGGGATCGCCCCGATGTCCTTGTCGGTCAGCACGATCCCCAGCATCTCGCGCGCATGCGCCTTGACGTCGGCCCAGGTGGCAAGGCCGCCGGTGCTGCCTTCGAGCAGGTGCCCCGTGGCTTGCGGCCGGCCATCGACGAGTTCGTACTCGCGCATGAAGATCTGCTTCGACGCGTGCGAGCCGTAGGTCTGGTTCTGGTCGACGAACGGCGTGGTGGTGTTGGGCGTTTCGCCATTGGCGTCGACCTGCGCGCGGGTCATCACCATGAAGTTGGTGTGGCTGCCTTCGACGTACAGCGGGTCGTCGGGCTGCAATGGGATGTAGACGGTGCCGTTTCCGCCCTTGGGGATCAGGTCGAGACCGTGATCAAAGAACTGCCCGAAGAAGGTCATCCACGCGTTGAAGGGCGCGGAGAGGCCTTCGTCGGGTGCGGTGTTGGGGATGACCAGGCTGTCGCCCTGCATCGTTAGTCCATAATCGCCGGCCAGCGAATCGAACTGCTCACGGGTCAGGGTTCCGGCCTCGAACGCGTTCCAGGCCAGGTGCAGCGTCTGCACGGCGGCCATGGGATCCCCAGCATAACCGGTCTGCGTCAGCGCGGCGGAGATCGCTGCCGGATTGCCCGGCGTCTGGTCGACGATCAGGTTGGAGATGAGCCGCGGATCGGCATCGGCCACGCTGCCGGTGGCGCCGTAATTGGTGTTGGTCACGGCCGGGGCCGGGCCCGGTCCATCGGGGTCGAACTGGTCGCCGTCCGCGTCGTTGCGGTAATAGGGGTCGAACATGCGCGGAAGATTCTGGTCGGACGCGCCCCAGGTTTCCCGCCCCTCCACGAGGTTGTTGTACGTTCCGTCGACCGTGCGCAGGCCGACCGGCAGGCGCGGATCCTCGATCAGTTCCGAAAGCGGCGTTCCGGACGCGTGCGCTTCGGCGATCTTGATCTGGCGAAGAATGAAAACAAGGTCGTGCAGATTGAGCTTAACAGTCATGTTCGCCCCCTATGGTAGCAGACATGAAGATCAGCGGGCAGACACCGTTAAAAACGGGCTGCGGGTTATTCTTCAATGTCGCCGGGTGTTTCCCGACTCGTGGATAGAGTGGGAACAATGATTGACAGGGGATGCTTTGGTCTATTCTCCTGACGGATTACTGGTCGGGGTAGACTTCTTGCCTAATTGACTAACCGGCTGGTCTTTCGTTCTATATCGTTGGTTATAGAAAGCGCGCAGGACGAACGGACAGCTCCCGCGCTTTCGCGCAGGGGCAATCCGGGGCGGGAAAAGTCTAGTGGTGGTAGCGGACTGCGGCCGCGGAGGCGCCGGCATCCTTCGTTCGGCTGAGGTCTTGCAGCTTCGTGACGGCCGATACCCGGTTGACCACGCCGAGCGCGCGGTACGCGGCGTTCAGGTGGACCTTGACCGTCCCTTCGCAAATGCCCAGCTCGCGGCCGATCTGCTTGTTCGACTTCCCTTGCGCCAGGACGTGCAACACGTTCAGCTGTTGCTGCGTCAACGCGGCGGTGGTCTTGCAGGGGGTGACGGCCGGATCGCCGCAAAGCCGCGAAAAATAGGGCCGCCCATCGGCAAGCGCGGCGATCACGTCGCATACCTCGTCGGCGATATGGTCGTGATCGATGCAGGCCAACGCCCCTACGGCGATGCATCTCGAGACGAGGTCACGAGAGACCGCGGGCACGGCCAGGCACGTTCTGGGCGGATGGTGTTCGCGCAGCACTGTGCCAAGGCCCGTCATCCCGCTCATCCCGGGAAGATCAACGTCCACAATCAACAGCGAATCGGTCCGCTGGTGGATGGCATCAACAAGGGCTTCGAATGAACCGACCGTCGAAACGGAAACCTTGCCGCAAGAATTTTCTATTATCGTTTTAATTCCGACCCGTGACAGCGCATTTTCATGCGCTACAATCACAGATTGTTCTAACAAGACTTTTTCCCCCGCTAACTAGTGCATAAACCTCACGTTTACTTCCGGTTAAGCTTGGATCGTGTCCCGGAACGCGGGCAGAGTCGAATCCTATCAGCCTTGGGGTGACCGGCCTGCGCGCGATGCCTTTCGTGACTAATCGTGGAGCGAACAGCGGCGGAGGCCACGCAAGCCTGGGCCAAGATTCAGCTTGGCCCCAAGTGCGCGAGCCCTCCCGCGCTCAGTTCACCTGCCGCTCGCGGCCTTCCCAGTACGGTGCGCGTAATTCGCGGCGCAGGATCTTGCCCGATGGGTTGCGGGGCAGGGCATCGATGAAGTCGACCGTCTTGGGGCACTTGAACCCGGCGATCTTCTCCCGCGCGTAGCCAATCACTCCGTCAGCCTCGAGCTGCACGCCCGGGCGGCGAACGACCACTGCTTTCACCGCCTCGCCCCACTTGTCGTCGGGCACGCCGATCACCGCGACGTCGGCGATATCCGGGTGGCCGTAGATCGCGCTTTCCACCTCGGCGGGATAGACGTTCTCGCCGCCGGTGATGATCATGTCCTTGATGCGGTCCTGGATGAATAGGTAGCCGTCCTCGTCGAGGATGCCCGCATCGCCGGTGCGCAACCAGCCGTCGGGCGAGAGCACCCGCGCGGTTTCTTCCGGACGGTTCCAGTACCCCTTCATCGTGGTCGGGCTCCAGATCGCCACTTCGCCGATCTCGCCCGGCGGCAAGATGTTGCCTTCGGCATCGAGAATGCGGATCCCGCACGCCGGCAGCGCCTTGCCGGCTGAGCGCATCACGCCCTCGCGCCCCGGCCGGTGATCCTCGGGCGGCAGGCTGACGACGGTGCCGTACGTCTCGGTCATGCCGTACATCTGCGCAAAGTCGCAGCCGAGCTTGTCCACCCCGCGCTGCAGCAGGTCGAGCGGGATCGGGCTGGCGCCATAGGCCATGCCTTCCAGGTTCGAGAAATCGGCGCCCTGGGCGTCGGGATGGTCGAGCATCATGGCCAGCGCGGCGGGCACCAGGAAGGCCCACTTGGCCTTGTAGCGCTGGATGTCGTTCAGGATCAGCGCGGGATCGAATTCGGTGTGGATGATCAGTTCCTGCCCGCCGTTGACCGCCCCGGTGACGGAGCCGACCCCGGCGATGTGGCCGAACGGCATCGCGTGGATCAGCGTATCGCCCGGCTGCGAGCTGAACCAGCCGATCCCCTGCTCCTGCATGATCGGCCGCAGCACGGTGGCATTGCGGTGAGTGAGCATCACCCCCTTGGGCATCCCGGTGGTGCCCGAGGTGTAGAGCTGCAGGAACACGTCCCCGCGATCGACCGGGGTCTGCACCGGGGCGGCGGACTGCGCATCGCGCCAGGCATCGAACCGCTCGTCCATCATCACCCGCTCGCCGTCGAACGCCTGATTTTCGAACAACGGCTCGACGAACAGCGCGCCGGCCTCAGCATCGCGCAGGATGAACTCGATCTCCGCCGGGGCGAGGCGCCAGATGATCGGCACCAGCACCATGCCGGCGCGCGCCGCGCCCAGCACCAGCTCGCACGCGCGGAACGAATTCTTGCCGAGATAGGCGATGCGCGCGCCGGGCTTAAGGCCCATCGCGGCGAGGCCGTTGGCGACCTGCGTGGCGTGGCGATCGTAAGTGCGCCAGTCCACCGTCACGTCGTTGTGGCGCAGGGCGACCCCATCGGGGGTCTCTGCCGCCCATTGCGCCAGCGCATCGCCCAGGGTCCGCGACTTGTCGGGAAAATCCATCAACCTCTCCTCTCGAGCCGCCTTTGGCGGTCAATCCGGAAGACAGGTTGCGTCGGGAAACTCGTTATCGCAAGCGGCTTAGTCGAACCCCCGCTCCAGGAAGCGCAAGGCGCACCCCGCGAGCAGCGCCGAACCGCGCGGCAGGGCCGTCTCGTCGACGTACATGCGCGGGCTGTGGATCGAACAGGCGCTGCGCCAGTCGTCACCTTCGCGCGCCACGCCCAGGAAGAACATCGCGCCCGGCACCTGCTCCAGGACATAGGAGAAATCTTCCGCGCCCATGATCGGCGCGGGCAGGGTGATCCAGTCACTTTCCCCGAACAATTCGCCGGTCACGCCGCGGCCCAGCGCAACCGCCCGCTCGTCGCACATGGTGACCGGGAAGCCCGGGGTGACCGTGACGCTGGCGGACAGGCCATATCCGGCGGCGATGCCCCGGGCGGTTTCGGCCACCAGCTCGTGCGCGCGTTCGCGGTTGCGCGGGGTCAGCGTGCGGAGCGTACCGCGCAAGGTCACCTGGTCGGGGATCACGTTGTGCGCGGTGCCGGCCTCGATCATCGTCACCGTCACCACCACCGCGTCGGCGGCGTTGAAGCGGCGGGTGACCATCGCCTGCAGCGCGGTGACGACCGCGCAGGCGGCGGGGACCGGATCGAGCGTGTCGTGCGGCATCGAGGCGTGCCCGCCACGGCCCTCGACCACGATCTCGATCTGGTCGGCACTCGCCATCAGCGCGCCCGCGCGGCCGGCGAACGCGCCGTGGCGCGCGTTGGGCATGATGTGCAGCGCGAACGCCGCTTGCGGCATGGGGGCGATCAGCCCGTCATCGAGCATGTGCCGGGCGCCGTGAAACCCTTCCTCGCCCGGCTGGAACATGAACTGGACCTCACCGGCGATTTCCTCGCGACGCGCGCACAGCAGCTCGGCGGCGCCCGCCAGCATCGCGGTATGGGTGTCGTGACCGCACGAGTGCATCCGGCCGGGGGTGGTGGAGGCAAACTCCAGCCCGGTGTGCTCGTCCATCGGCAGCGCGTCCATGTCGCCGCGCAACAGGACCCGGCCATGTCCTTCGACACCCGCTTTGCCGCCCTTGAGCGTCGCCACCGCGCCCGTCGTGCTGCCGCCTTCGCGCCACTCCAGCGGCAGGTGGGCCAGCGCCGCGCGCACTTTGGCGAGGGTCTTGGGGGTGTCGAGGCCCAGTTCGGGTTCGGCGTGGATGGCGCGGCGCAGGGACACGATCCGGTCGGAGATCGCGCGCGCCGAATCGAGCAGGTCAGGGTGCAGCATGGCGGCAGGCTACTTCGCTTCGCCCCCGCGCACGCAAGAAAAGTGTATCAGCGCCGCGCCCGCCCGGTCTAAAGACGCGCCGCTCATGCCGCTTTCCCCGCCCGCAAACCCTGCGTCGCCGAAGGTCGGGGTCATCTTCAATCCCCGCAGCCATCGCAACCGCACCAGCCGCGCCGCGGCCGAGGCGCTGCCCGGCGTGGTGGTGGCCTCGCCCGCCATGCGGGGGGAGCTGCGCGGCGTGCTGACCGACTTCGCCGAGCGCGCGGTGGACTGCATCGTCATCAGCGGCGGCGACGGGACCGTGCGCGACGTGCTGACCGCCGGGATGCCGCTGTTCGGGGCCGACTGGCCGCTGCTCGCGGTGCTGCCGACCGGCAAGACCAACGCGCTCAACGTCGATCTCGGCGCGCCGAAGAACTGGACGCTGGAAGGGGTGATCGCCGCGATCGCAGACGGGCGCCAGGTGGTGCGGCGCCCCCTGGTGGTCCGCGACCTCAGCGACGGGGGTGAACTGGTCGGCTTCGTGTTCGGCGCGGGGCTGTTCACCGTCGCTATCAACGCCGGGCAGGATGCCCACCGGCTGGGCGCGTTCGACAGCCTGGCGATCGGCGCGACCGCGGGCTGGGGTCTGTTGCAGACACTGTTCGGGTCCGACCGCAACGTGTGGCGCCGGGGGGCGCCGATGCGCGTGCGCTTGGGGCAGGACGCGCGCGAATTGCCGCACGCCGCCAAGGGCGATCCGCAGCGGCGCGCGCTGCTGCTGGCGTCCACCATCGAAGGGTTTTCGTTCGGCATGAAGCCGTTCGGCGCGCGCACCGGCCTGAAACTCGGCGTGATCGACCACCCGCGCCGGCGGCTGATGGCGCTGATCCCGATGATCGCCGCCGGATGGGACCGGCCGCTGCTCGCCCGGCTGGGGCTGCACCGGTGCGAGACCGACCGCATCCTGCTCGACCTCGGCGGCCGGTTCATCCTTGATGGAGAGGCGTTTCCCGAAGGATCGTACGAACTCACGCCAGGACCGCCGCTGCGCTTCGTGGTGCCGTGACCCCCGCGCTGGAACAACGGGTCGTGGCGGCGCTGGACGCGCCGATCGTGCCTGAAGTGCGGGCAATCGCGGCGGCGCTCGGCCACGAGGCGGGTGCGCGGGCGGTGCTGTTCTACGGCTCCAACCTGCGCACCGGATCGCTCGACGGAGTGCTTGATTTCTATGTCCTGCTGCCTGGCCGGCAGGTCGAGAGGATCTGGCCGCGGGTGTCATACCGCGAATGGCCGGCGGACGGGGTGACCTTGCGAGCCAAGATCGCGACTCTGTCCTTGGAAACCTTTGCCCGCGCTGCCGGGGGGCAATCGCGCGATACCACGATCTGGGCGCGCTTCGTCCAGCCGGCGGGACTTGCGTGGGCGGCGGACGAGGCGGCGCGGGGCGCGGTGGTCGCGGCGGTGGCGGGTGCGGCGGTGACCGCGGCGCGGCTCGCGGCGGCCCTCGGGCCTGTGCAGGGAACCGCCGAGGCGTACTGGCGGGCGCTGTTTCGCGCGACCTACCGGGCTGAATTCCGGGTCGAGAAGCCGGGGCGCGAAAACGACATCCTGTCAGTCAACGCCGGCCACTTCGCCGGTCTGCTGCCGATCGCGTGGGAAGCGGCGGGGATCGCATTCGACCGGGATGGATCGGATCTGCGCCCGCGGCTGGGCGTCCGGGAGCGCGCCCGCATCGAACGATGGTGGCGCACTCGTGCCCGGCTCGGCAAACCGTTCAACCTCCTGCGGCTGGTCAAGGCGAGCACCACCTTCGACGGCGCGGCCCGCTATGCTGCCTGGAAGATCGAGCGGCACACCGGCGTGCCGATCGCGATCACCCCGTGGCGCGAAAAGCATCCGGTGCTCGCCGCCCCCGCCGTGCTGTGGCGCGTGTGGCGCAGCCGGCGCTGAGTTACATGTAGCGCATGCCGATGCGGATCGATTTCACTCCGCTGCCGACCGCGAACGCCGTCTTGGTGTGGCTCGGCTTGCCCAGGTTGAAGATGTTGATCGACGGATTGTTCGACATGCCGCCGCCATCGCTCGACAGATCGGTGTCACCATTGCCGTTGAGATCGTGGCGGACGGCGATGCCATAGCTGCCCGCCGCCGGAACGGGGACGCAAAAGGTCATCGTGCCGGCCCGGGCGGACGCTTCGATGCGGTTGATCCAGCGGCCTTTCTTCAGCCAGTCCGCCGCCGTCGCGCGGTAGCTTTGCACGCGGATCTTCCCGCGCGACTCCTTGATCCCGTCGACCGTCACCAGCACGGCCGGGCCACCGCCGCTGCGGCACTGGTTCAGGTTGTTGCCGATCGTCTGCCGGTACTGCGCCTGCGCCGGCACCGCGAGGCTCATCGCCAGCGCGCCGAGCGCGACCGTGCTGATGGAAAGGCGGGAGGTCGTCGAAGTCATGTGCATATCCATATGGCGGGCGGGTCGACACGGCTCAAGCCGGCGGTGCGCATGGTGGCAGCCCGGGATCGCCGCGGCCACTACCGGGGGCGGGCTGAATTTGCCCTTAATCGGGACAGTCGCCGCATTCGAGCCGGGGCCATGTGGAAAAGGCAGGTTGAATCGCTTGTGCGGCTTCAGAACCGATGGTTAAGCACTTGAAAGGCATCTCAAGGAGCCCAAAGGCGACCGCCATGGCCCGCCCGCTGATCAGCCCGTCGATCCTGTCTGCCGATTTCGCCCGGCTCGGTGAAGAAGTGCGCGCCATCGACGAGGCCGGCGCCGACTGGATTCACGTCGACGTGATGGACGGGCATTTCGTGCCGAACCTCACCATCGGCCCGGCGGTGGTCAAGGCGCTGCGTCCCCACTCTGACCTGCCGTTCGACGTGCACCTGATGGTCAGTCCGGTGGACCTCTGGCTGCAGCCGTTCGCTGACGCTGGCGCCGATATCATCACCGTGCATCCGGAGGCGGGGCCTCACGTCCACCGCACCGTGCAGGCGATCAAGGCGCTGGGGAAGAAGGCTGGCATCAGCCTCAACCCCGCAACTCCGGCCAAGATGCTCGACTATCTGATCGACGAGATCGACCTCGTGCTGGTGATGAGCGTCAACCCCGGCTTCGGCGGGCAGAGCTTCATCGCCAGTCAGCTCAAGAAGATCGAGGCGGTGCGCAAGATGATCGACAGATCGGGCCGGGCAATCGACCTCGAAGTCGATGGCGGGGTCGACGCGGTGACCGCGCGGCAGTGCGTCGAAGCCGGTGCGAACGTCCTGGTTGCGGGCTCCGCCAGCTTCAAGGGCGGGCCAGCGAGCTACGCCGCCAACATTGCCGCGCTGAAGGGCGAGTGATGGACGGCGCGGCGGTTACCGGGAAACGCGCCGCCAGACAGGCCGCCAGCCTGAGCGATGCCGGCCTGAGTGGTGGGCCTGCGATCCCCTTGAACCAGCGCGACGAACCGCAAGTCGTCGAGCCGCCAAGCGAAGTCATCGAACCCGGCCGCGCGCTGGCGCTGGCTGATTTCGCTCCGCCCTCGGTGGGGCCGGGGGAGGCGCTGATCCGCCTGGCCTATCGCATGGGCGTTTCCGGTTCGACGCTGGCGCGACCGTTCGGCAAGCCGGCCCGGCCGCGCCTTCTGGCCACCGTGGACAGTCCGATCTCGGGCGACCGTGCAGTGGGCATGGCGCTGAGAGCGGGGCACTTCCTGGTTTACGGGGTCAAGGCGCCGATCGCGCAGATCGATTTCACCCCTTCCGCCCGGCTGACCCCACCGTTCGAGCGAACGGTGCACGGCTTCATGTGGCTGCGCGACTTGTGCGCTTCGGCTCCGCGCGAGCAGTGCACCGCGACTGCGGAGCGGGTGCTGACGGCATGGCTCGGCGCCAATCCGAAAACCGGCGGGAAGGGCGCCGCCTGGACCGTCGAGAACGCCGGACGGCGCTTGCTCGGCTGGCTGGTCCACGCGCCGCTGATCCTGTCGGGTGACAACGCCCGGCTGCGCAGCCGGACCCTGGCCGCGATGGAAGACACCGCCCGCTGGCTGGACCGTCACGCCGGCAAGGCGCCCGACGGGCTGGCCCAGGTCGCCGGATGGAGCGCGATCGTCGCGGCCGGGTTGCTGCTGCCCGACGGCAAGCCGCGGCGGCTGTTCGGCGAAGCGGGCCTGGTGCGTGCGCTGGGTGAACTGGTGGGCGACGATGGCGGGGTGCTGTCGCGCAGCCCGCTCGCCCAGGCCGAAGCGATCACACTCCTGATCGAACTGCGCGCGTGCTACCGCGCCGTGCGGCGCGAGCCTCCCTCTGCCATCGAAGCGATGCTGGCGATGCTGGTGCCACCGCTGCTGGGCCTGACTCACGGCGATGGCGGGCTGGGTTCATGGCAAGGGGCCGGCGCGGTGACGGCCGAGCGTATCGCTGCGCTGATCTCGGCCAGCGGGGTGCGCACGCGCCCGCTGAAGGATGCACGGCAGTGGGGTTACCAGCGCGCCACCGGCGGCAAGGCGGTGCTGCAGTTCGATGCCGCCCCGCCGCCGCTGGCCCGGCACGCGCGCAGCGGTTGCGCCTCCACCCTGGCGTTCGAACTCAGCCACGGACCGCAGCGGATCGTGGTCAACTGCGGCGGCGCGGCGTTCGCCGGGGGACAGGTGCCCGCCCGCATCGAGCAGGGCCTGCGCGGCACCGCGGCCCATTCGACACTGTCGCTGGGCGACACCAACTCGACGGCCGTGCTCCTCCACGGCAAGCTCGGCGCCGGAGTGGGCGAGGTGGAGATCGATCGCCGCATGCTCGCGCTGGAAAACGGCGGGGCGACCCGCCTGGAGGCGAGCCACGACGGCTATGTCGCGCGGCACGGGATTATCCATCGCCGCATCCTTACCTTGCGCGACGACGGGCGCGAACTGCGCGGGGACGATCTGCTGGTTCCAGCCGGCAAGAAGGGCAAGCGCGGCAAGATCGCGCTCACGATCCGGTTTCACATCGGACCGGGGATCGAGCTTGGCCTAGCGGAAAACGGCCGTGGTGCCGGTCTGGCCCTGCCGGACGGAAGTTACTGGCAGTTTCGCTGCGGGGAACTGGGCGAAGGCGTGACCTTGTCGGTCGAAGAAAGTATGTGGGTGGACGGCCAGGGTCGGCCACAGCCGATCGAGCAACTGGTGATACAGGGGCTGGTGCCGCGCGCCGGGGCCACAGTCTCGTGGCTGTTCAAGAGAATGGGATAAGCTTTTTTCCGTGACCAACGTATCGATCAAGCGGGCGCTGCTGTCTGTGTCCGACAAGGACGGGCTCGCCGCCCTGGGCTCGACTTTGGGTGACGCGGGGATCGAGCTGGTCTCCACCGGTGGCACCGCCCGGGCGCTGCGCGATGCGGGACTGATGGTGCGCGACGTATCGGACCTGACCGATTTTCCCGAGATGATGGACGGGCGGGTCAAGACACTCCACCCGGTGGTCCACGGCGGGCTGCTGGCGGTGCGCGACAACCCGGAGCACGCCGCCGCGATGGAGGCTCACGAGATTGGCGCGATCGATCTGGTGGTCGTCAATCTCTACCCGTTCGAAGCGACCGTGATGCGCGGCGCCGCGCGCGACGAGATTATCGAGAACATCGATATCGGTGGGCCGTCGATGGTGCGGTCGGCCGCCAAGAACCATCGCTATGTCACGATCATCACCGATCCGGCCGATTACGACGAATTGCTAGCCGAGTTGGGTGCCAACGACGGCGCGACGACGCTTGCCTTCCGCCAGCGCATGGCGGCCAAGGCATTCGCCGCCACCGCCGCGTATGACAGCATGATCAGCCAGTGGTTCGCCTTTGCCGACCAAGGGGAGCGGTTTCCGCCTTCCGTCAGCATGACGCGCGTGCTCGCCGGCCCGCTGCGCTATGGCGAAAACCCGCACCAGCAGGCCGCGCTGTACCTGCCCACCGGACCGCATGCGCGCGGGTTGCCGCAGGCCGAGCAGGTGCAGGGCAAGGAGCTGTCGTACAACAACTACAACGACGCCAACGCCGCGCTGGAGCTCGTCGCCGAGTTCCGGGGGCAGGACCCCGTGGTGGTGATCGTCAAGCATGCCAACCCGTGCGGGGTCGCCCAGGCGGGCACGTTGCTGGAGGCATGGCAGGGTGCGCTGGCGTGCGACGACGTGTCCGCGTTCGGCGGGATCGTCGCCACCAATGTGCCCCTTGATGGCCCCACCGCCGAAGCGATCTGCCAGATTTTCACCGAAGTGGTGGTCGCGCCCGGTGCCGACGACGCCGCCCGCGCTGCCTTCGCCCGCAAGAAGAACCTGCGCCTGTTGTTGACCGACGATCTCCCCGATCCGCGGCGCCCGGGGCAGACGCTGGCGGTGATCGCCGGGGGCATCCTGGTGCAGGATCGCGACAACGGTGCGATCACCGAAGCAGACCTCAAAGTGGTCACCCGGCGCGCGCCGACTCCACAGGAACTGAAGGATTGCCTGTTCGCGTGGACCGTCGCACGCCACGTGAAATCGAACGCGATCGTCTATGCCAAGGACGGCGTCACCGCGGGCATCGGCGCGGGCCAGATGAACCGGCGCGATTCGTCACGCATCGCGGCGATGAAGGCAGCCGAAGCCGCCGGTAAATTCGGCTGGGAACGCCCGCGCACCGTCGGCAGCGCGGTCGCGTCGGACGCGTTCTTCCCGTTTGCCGATGGTTTGCTGGCGGCAGCCGAAGCCGGCGCCACCGCGGTGATCCAGCCGGGCGGATCGATCCGCGACGACGAGGTGATCCGCGCCGCGGACGAAGCGGGCCTGGCGATGGTCTTTACCGGGATGCGTCACTTCCGCCACTGACCCGTCCGCCGCGCGGCCGCTCAGCTTACGCGACGTACTGCGCCCTGCTGATTGCCCTTCGGGTGAGGCTAAGCTTTCTGAACCCCGCGCAACCTTGCCATTAAGCATCTCGCAATTGCGCGTTCGCTAGCCATATCGGCGAGCCAAAGGAAATTCGCATGCGTCTGTTCAAGTCCGACCTCTATCGCAACCTCGGCATCGGTTTCGTCATCGGTGCCGCCATCGCGGTGTTCCAGATGGCGCTGCAGGGCGACAACGGTCTGATCTCGCAGGCCCAGGCGGCGACGCTGGAGGCCACCGCTCAGTGAGACGCGGCGCGGTCCTGATCGTTGCGGCCGGCCTGGCGCTCTCAGGCTGCCAGAGCGCGGCCCATGCCGGCGAAACCGCCGTGTCCGCACCAATGGCGCAGCGCGAAGCGGCCGAAAAAGGCCTCAAGACGGCAGTGTTCGCCGGGGGCTGCTTCTGGGGTGTCGAGGCGGTGTTCAGCCATGTGAAGGGCGTGAAGAGCGCGGTCAGCGGCTATGCCGGCGGCGCCAAAGGGGTAGCGAACTACGATGCCGTGTCCAGCGGCGTCACCGATCATGCCGAGGCGGTCAAGGTGACCTACGACCCCGCCGTCATTCGCTATGACCAGCTGCTGCGGATCTACTTTTCGGTGATCGCCGATCCCACCCTGAAGAACCGGCAGGGGCCCGACACCGGCAGCCAGTACCGCACAGCGTTGTTCCCGCAGAGCGCCGAGCAGACCAGGGTCGCCAAGGCTTATCTTGCACAGCTTTCCGGGACCAAGCTGTGGAAGGCGCCGATCGTCACGACGATCGAGAGCGGGGCGTTCTACCCGGCCGAGGCATACCATCAGGATTACGCGCTCAAGAACCCCCGGCACGGCTACATCGTGCGGTGGGATGCGCCCAAAGTCGCTGCGTTGAAAGCGATGTACCCCGGGGTGTGGCAGACCGGCTTCGTGCGGAACTGACCCCGGGCTGGCGCGCCGCGCCGGGGCGCACTACATGGTCGCCATGTCCGCTCATGATCACCGTGAACACTCGGGCGTCAGCCTCGCCCCCGCTGCGCGCGACGCGCTGATCGCCGCCGGCGAGCAGTGGACCGAACTGCGCGCCGAGGTGTTCGATGCGCTTGCCACCCACGCCACGCCAGCCAGCGCATACGACATCGCGGACGAGGTATCCGCCCGGCGCGGCAAGCGGATCGCCCCTAACTCGATCTACCGAATCCTCGACGTGTTTGTGGCGAACAACCTCGCGCTGAGGGTGGAGAGCAGCAACGCATACCTCGCCAACAACCACCCGGGTTGCCTGCACGACTGCATCTTCCTGGTGTGCGACGAATGCGGCGAAGCCACGCATATCGATGATGACGCGCTGACCGGTTCGGTCCGCGGCCTGGCGGAACGGGCCAACTTCAAGCCCGAGCGCCCGGTGATCGAGATCCGCGGATTGTGTGCCGACTGCCGTTGACGTCCGTCACGCAATCCTCATGCATCTCTCACCGCGCCTTCATCGACAGCCCCGCCGCGTGAGTGTAGGACGCCTGGCATGACATCGCGCCCCGTGACGCCCCTGCTCGACACTGTCGACACCCCCGCCGACCTCCGCCGGCTCAAGCCGGAAGACTTGCGCCAGCTGGCCGACGAGCTGCGCACCGAGATGATCAGCGCGGTGGGCTCCACCGGGGGGCACCTCGGCTCCGGCCTCGGCGTGGTCGAACTGACGGTGGCGGTCCACTATGTATTCGATACGCCGACCGACAAGCTGATCTGGGACGTCGGCCATCAGGCGTACCCGCACAAGATCCTGACCGGCCGGCGCGACCGCATTCGCACGCTGCGCCAGGGCGGTGGCCTTAGCGGCTTCACCAAGCGCAGCGAGAGCGAATACGACCCCTTCGGCGCTGCACATTCGAGCACTTCGATCTCGGCTGCGCTCGGGTTCGCCATCGCCAGCAAGCTGAAAGGTGAACCCGGCCGCGGCATCGCGGTGATCGGTGACGGCGCGATGAGCGCCGGCATGGCGTACGAGGCGATGAACAACGCCGAGGCCGCGGGCAACCGGCTGGTGGTGATCCTCAACGACAACGACATGTCGATCGCGCCGCCGGTGGGCGGTCTGTCGGCGTACCTCGCCCGGATGGTGTCCTCCAGCGAGTACCTCGGGCTGCGCAGCCTCGCCAAGCGGCTGTCCGCAAAGCTCAGCCGGCGGCTGAACCACGGCCTGGAGAAAGCCGAGGAGTTCACTCGCGGAATGGTGACCGGAGGCACCCTGTTCGAGGAATTGGGGTTCTATTACGTCGGGCCGATCGACGGGCACAATCTGGAGCACCTCATCCCGGTGCTCGAAAACGTGCGCGACAGTGAGCAGGGGCCGATCCTGGTTCACGTCGTCACCAAGAAGGGCAAGGGGTATGCTCCGGCGGAAAACTCCGCCGACAAGTACCATGGCGTCCAGAAGTTCGATGTCATCACCGGCGAACAGAAGAAAAGCGCCGGCGGTCCGCCCGCTTATCAGAACGTGTTCGGCGACACGCTGGCGAAGCTGGCCCACGACGACGACCGGATCGTCGCCATCACCGCGGCCATGCCGAGCGGCACCGGGATCGATCGTTTCGCCAAGGCGCACCCGGACCGCAGCTTCGATGTCGGCATTGCCGAACAGCATGGGGTGACGTTTGCCGCGGGGCTCGCGGCGCAGGGCATGCGTCCGTTCTGCGCGATCTATTCGACCTTTCTCCAGCGCGCGTTCGACCAGGTGGTGCACGACGTGGCCATCCAGAACCTGCCGGTGCGCTTTGCGATCGACCGGGCGGGCCTGGTCGGCGCCGATGGGGCGACGCACGCCGGATCGTTCGACGTCACCTATCTGGCCACATTGCCCAACATGGTGGTGATGGCCGCCGCGGACGAGGCCGAGCTGGTCCACATGACCTACACCGCCGCGCAGCATGACGCGGGCCCGATCGCTTTCCGCTATCCACGCGGCAATGGCACCGGGGTAGCCCTGCCCGATACGCCGCAGTTGCTGGAGATCGGCAAGGGGCGGGTGGTCCGCGAAGGAACCAAGGTCGCGCTGCTGTCGCTCGGCACCCGTCTGGCGGAGGCACTGAAGGCGGCCGACGCACTTGAAGCCAAGGGGCTGTCGACCACGGTCGCGGACTTGCGCTTCGCCAAGCCGCTCGACACCGGGTTGATCGATCGGCTGATGCGGACTCACGAAGTGGTGGTGACCGTGGAGGAAGCGGCGATCGGCGGTCTGGGCGCGCACGTGCTCACTCATGCGAGCGACGCCGGGCTGCTCGACTCCGATGGTGTAAGCGGTGGCCTCAAGATCCGCACCATGCGCCTGCCCGACGTTTTCCAGGACCACGACGATCCGGTGAAGCAGTACGACGCGGCGGGCCTCAACGCGCCGCATATCGTGGAGACGGTGCTGAAAGCGCTCCGCCACAACAGCGCGGGGGTGGAAGAGGCGCGGGCCTAGTCCAGTTCAGCGGCCATCGCGGCGGCGATCAGGGTGTCCAGGTCGCTTTCCGGCACCGGTTTCCCAGGCTTGAAGTTAAGGCAGGACTTGCCGTGCATGTGCGGGCGCAGCGCTTGCGGCATCGCCTCCACCAGTTCGGGGTGACAGTAGAGCGGCATCAGGTGCAACGCGACGTAGCGCTTGGCAATTTTCACCGAAGCCACGAACGCCGGCTTCCGGTCGGCTGCCGCCGGACGAGTGAGTTGCAGGTGATCGGCGGTATCGACCTCTGCGATGAGGCCGGTCGCATGGCGCCGTAGGATGGCTGAGATCGTGCCGAACGGTTCGCTCACGCCCCGATCCCCGCTCTAGCCAAGCCAGCGCCACGCGCCTGCAGGGATGCCGGCGGTCGGCAGGTGTGCCCATGTGATCGCCAGCCACAGTGTGACCGCGGCCAGCCAGAGCATCGCCCCAGCTTCGAAGATGCGGCCCCAGCGCGGCCAGTAGCTCGTCTGCGCTTCCCACGCGGTCCACGCCTCGCCCAGCAGCGCGGCCTTCTTGCGGTCCTGCAGGTGCGCGCCGACCAGTGCCAGGACCAGGATCGCCACGCCCACAATCACCGTCCGCCAACTCCACCACAGGACGATGTGCGAGAGAGCCCATAGCGCGAAACCCCACATCATCGGATGGCGCGTGATGGCGAACACCCCTGCAGGTGCGCGGATGACTGGTTTTGTCCTGGTGGGATTGGGAAAGGCCGGGTTGCCGCGCAACGAGCCGAGGAACAGCAGCAGAGCAGGGATCGTCAGCAGCGTCGCCGCGACCCAGCCGATCTCCCCGGAGCCCGGCAGGTCCGCGGGAGGGGCGTCGCGAAAGGCGACAATCATCCAGCCAAGGGCGGCGAACGCGACCAGGGAATAAAGCGGCAGAAACCCCCGCTCTCCCAGCCACGCCACCAGCGGAGGTCGCAGCGGGTGCGACAGCGCGAAGTGTGTGCCGACGAACGCAATGCTTGCGGCAGTCAGTGTCAGCAGCGCCGGGTCCACAATTGCTCTCCCCATGTGAACGGTGTCAACATGGGTAGCACGTCAGGCGCCGATTGCAATGAACTTGCTAATCGCCCTCAGAGACATCGAGCAGCCGAACGGTAAACAGCAAGGTGGCGCCTCCCGGGATCGGCCCTTTGCCTTTCACGCCATAGGCGCTGGTGGCCGGCGCCGCGATCTCGATGGTATCGCCCAACCCCATCTGCGGGATCGCCAGAGTCCACGCCGGAATCAGCTTGTTGAGCGGAAACGTAGCCGGATCCCCACCTTCGGACGAATCGAAGGTGCTGCCGTCGACGAAGGTGCCGGTATAGTGGACCGTGACGACGTCGGTCGGCCGGGGATGCACGCCCGCCCCGTCCCCCGCCACTCGCCGCCACAACACCCCGCCATCCAGCGCCTGCCAGCCCGGCTGCGCCGCGCGCGTGGCCAGCGCCGTCTGCTGGGCATTCATCCAGCCGATATCCTGGCTGCGGTCAGTCGGCGCAGTGACCGGCTGCGCGATCGCTGCCGCACCTGCGATCAGGGCCGCGCCGAGCGCCAGCGTGGCGCCGCTTTCGCCTGCGAACCGCCGCCTCACCAGTCGTAGGCTTTCGGCTGGTCCCGGTCGTCCAGATCACGGTAGCGGTCCTTCAGCCGGGTCTGGTGATCGTCGCGCGGTTGTTCCACGCCATCGATGAACACTCGTTCGGCGGTGCTCGACAGTTCCAGCGGATCGCCGTCCCAGATCACCACATCGCCAACCGCGCCCGGGGCGAGCACGCCCGCGCGGCCTCCCTGACCCGAGATTTCCGCCGGGACCGATGTGATTGCGGCAAACGCCTGTGCCCAGGTGAGGCCGCTTGCCCCGGGAAGCCTGGTCAGGGCCACCAGGTTGCCGGCGTATTGCTTGAGATTGCGCGGCTGATCACCGGTCGAGCCCGACAGCCCGCCCAGCGCCACCTTCACCCCGGCGGCAGCCATGCGGCCGATGTTGCTTTGCGTCGCGGCCAGCTGTTCGAACCGGGAGGGCAGGTCATCCACCGGATCGGCGATCACCGGCACCCCGGCAGCGGCGATGTCGCTCGCCACGCGCCACCCTTCGCTGACGCCGACCAGCACCAGCTTGAGGTTGGGGAATTCGCTGCGCAGCGCCAGCACCGCGCGGATGTCGGATGCGCGCTCAACCCCGACGTAGAGCGGCTGCTGCCCGCTCACCACCGGCACCAGCGCCGCCGCGTCGAACCGCGTCAGCAGCACGTCATCCCGCTCGGCATTGTTGTCGATCAGGCGGCTGTCGATGGGAATGTCATCGCCGGTGGATACCTGGCGCGGACCCCCGCCGCCGGTGATCCGGCTATCGCTGCCGTACTGCCGCGCCTCGCGCAGCGCGTTCCGCAGCACCGCATGGGCGCTTACCCGGCTGCCGCCGGCGAGTTGCGCACCGTATTCGCCCAGCGCGACCACCTGGAATGCGCGGGGACGTACAATCATGGCGGGGTCCGCTCCCAGGTCGACCACCGCGCCTTGCCCGCCGAAGATGGAACTGGCCGGGGCAGGCGAAACGCTGGCCCGAGTGATCCCGTTATTGCGGGCGACGGCGACGTGCTGGGACGCCGGGTTGAGCGCGGGCATCACGTCGAGCGCGGCGCTGAACGGCGAATTGCGCGCGCCGACGTCGTTCGATTCGCCGATGCCGTCCGCGTCCGAGAGGCCGAGCGCGGTCATGGCGGCGAACAGCCCGGGGGTAACCCACTTGCCGGTTCCGTCGATCGTCTCGACCCCGGCCGGTATCGCCACTCCTTGGCCCGCAGCGACAACCTTACCCCCGCGCACGACGACTGTTGCGCCCTGCACTGGCGCCGATCCGTCGCCGGTCGCGACGGTGGCGTTGGTGATGGCGAAGTCCTGCGCAGCGGCAGGAACCGCGAGGGCGAGCAGCGCCGCCCCAAGCGCGAGACGGGCGATCATTTCACGTCTCCTTCACCGGGCTGGCCAAGTTCGAAATCGCTCACCGGCCGGCGCTTCGGATCGAATGCGTCGAACATCAGCGCGCCGTCGATCCACACCTTCTCGGGGCGCGAATAGACGGACAACGGGTTGCCGTTCCACAGCACAACGTCGGCCATCTTGCCGCTCGCAAGGCTGCCGGTCTTCTCCGCGATGCCCATGGCGGTCGCGGGGTTGAGGGTCAGCCAGCGGATCACGGTTTCATCGGGGATCGTGATGCCGGCCCGCCGGCCCGCCGTCTGCGCCTTGGCGGCTTCCTGATTGAGGCGCTGGATGCCATTTTCGTCATCCGAGTGGATGATGGCGCAGGCGCCCGCATTATGGATTAACGCGGCGTTCTCGGGGATGCCGTCGTAGCTTTCCATCTTGAAACCGAACCAGTCGGCCCACACCGCCGAGCAGACGCCATTCTCGCGCAGCAGATCGGCGACCTTGTAGCTTTCGACCGCGTGGTGGAACGCGGTGACCTTGTACCCGGCTTCCTTTGCCATATCGAGCACGACGGCCATCTCGTCGGCGCGGTAACAGTGGTTCTGGACCAGGATCTTGCCGTCGAGCACGCCCGCAAGCGTTTCCTTGGCGAGGTCGCGCGTCTTGCGCCCATCATCCATCCACTTGCGGGCATCGATCCAGGTCTGCCGGTCGACCGCGATGTTGCCCATCCGGGTGGAGGGCTGACGTCCCTTGCTGCCATAGACCCGCTTGGGGTTCTCGCCGCACGCCATCTTCATGCCATAGGGCGCGTCGGGGAACTTCATGCCCTGCATCGTGCGCGACGGGACGTTCTTGAGCGTGACCGAGCGGCCGCCGACCAGGTTCGCCGAACCGGGCAGGATCATCAGCGAGGTGACGCCGCCGTTGGCCAGCGCGCGGCTGAACCCGGGGTCCTGCGGCCACACCGAATGTTCGACCCAGACGTCCGGCGTGGTCGGGTTGGTCGCCTCGTTGCCATCGGACAAAGCCGCGATCCCGGGCGACGGATACGCACCGAGATGCGAGTGGATGTCGATGATGCCGGGCGTGACGAATTTGCCGGTGCCGTCGATCCGGGTGTAGCCGGCCGGGATGGCTAGGTCGGCCCCGCCCACACCAACAACCTTGCCATCGGCGAACAGCACCGTGCCGCCGTCGATCCGACCGCCCGCGCCGTCGAACACCGTGGCGCCGACCAGTGCGGTGGGCGCGCCAGTATACGCGCGATAGGTCGACGGATAGGGATCCTCGTCGATCGCCGTTGACGCGCTGGAGTTATCGTTGCCACCGCCCGTGGTCGCGCAAGCGGTCAGCGCCAGCGCGCCCAGGGCCGCGCACGTCGTTCGCCAGAGTGTCATACTTCCCCCGTTGAAGTCCGGCGCGGCCGCAGTGGAGCGGCCGCGCCGGGATATCGTCTGATCAGGTGTTGCGGGTTGCCGGATGGATCCCGGCTTCCTGCGGCTCGACCCCGGCCTGGCTCTGTCCTTCAAGGTCATCGCCGACATTGTCGTCGCGCAGCGTGTCGAGATGCATCAACCGCTTGATGAGCGGGCTGATCAGCAGCACGCCGACGCCAACGCCGACCGCGACCCACCCGACGGTCGAGTAAACATCGAGCACCACGGTCTTGCCCGCTTCCTCGCCCACGCCTTCCGCGCCAGTGGCCGACGCGATCAGGCCGGCGGCAAAGTTGCCGGTGGCCGAGGCGAAGAACCAGGTGCCCATGATCAACGACGCCATGTGCGCGGGCGCCAGCCGGTTCATCGCCGACAGGCCGACCGGGCTAAGGCACAGCTCTCCGGTGGTGTGGAGCAGGTAGATCAGGAAGATGAAGATCACCGGCGTCGGCACGTCGATGCCCACCGAGCTGGCGCCCCACACGAGCACCAGGAAGCCGAGCCCGACCTGGATCACGCCGAGGCCGAACTTGAACGGAGTGGACGGCTCCAACCCCTTGCGGCCAAGCACGGTCCATACCGTCGCGAAGACGGGCGCGAGGAGGATGATGTAGATCGCGTTGATTGACTGGAATACCGATGCCGGCACCCCGCCGCGATCGACGTGACGGTCGGTGAACAGGTTGAGGCTCGATCCCGCCTGCTCGAACAGCGCCCAGAAAATGATCGACGCAAGGATCAGGAACATGGCCGCGAAGATCCGGTCGCGATCATGGGGTTCAAGCTTGGTGACGGCCGTGAACAATACGTACAGCACCAGCAAGCCGCCGAAGATGCCCAGCAGCCAGCCGACGACCGACTGGTTCTGCACGAGCACCCAGGCCAGCGCGACCAGCGCCAGGCCGACACCGTACATCGACCATTCGCGGCTCTTGGCCAGCGCCTTGGGAGGCTCACCCCGGCCCAGCAGCAGGCCGCGGCCGAGCACGAACACGATCAGGCCGGCGAGCATGCCGATCCCGGCCAGGCCGAAGCCGTACGACCAGCCATAGGTTTCACCGATGTAGCCGCACAGCAGCGAGCCGAGCGCCGCGCCGAGGTTAATGCCCATGTAGAAGATCGTGTAGGCGCCATCGCGCCGTACGTCGGTGCGCGGATATAGCTGGCCGACGATCACCGAGATGTTCGCCTTGAGGAAGCCCGAGCCCACGATGATCAGCGCCAGCGCAAGCCAGAACACGCTGATGACCGGATTGTCGGTGTGACCCGCGCCAGCCTCGCCTTCGAAGGCCATGAAGAAGTGGCCCAGCGTCAGCAAGACCGCACCGAACTGCACCGCCTTGCGTTGCCCCAGGTACCGGTCGGCCAGATAGCCGCCCACCACCGGGGTAATGTAGACCAACGCGGTGTAGGCGCCGTAGATGACGCCGGCTTCGCTGTCGGAATAGAGCCAGTGCTTGGTCAGGTAGAAGATCAGCAGCGCGCGCATGCCGTAGTAGGAGAACCGTTCCCACATCTCGGCGAAGAAGAGCATGAACAGGCCCTTCGGATGCCCCAGAAACGTGCCGGCGCTATCGCCGTGCGGAAGCTGCTGTGTAGCCATGTATAGCTTGCCCTCATGTACCCTGGCGGAGCGCGATCTGTCGCCGCTGACCGCCCGAAAAAGATGACCTAGCCTAGCGGCTTGCTCGCTCATGTGAAGCAATTGTTTCACCCGCAACCGCTCTCGCCGCGAGGCGGGGAACTTGACGCGCTGCGCTGTATTATGTCACTGACGCACCTGGAAATCGAGGATGTCTCATGACTCAGCAGAGCCGACCGGTGTACCTGAGGCTGCGTGACCTAGTCGCGGCCGCGATCATGGACGGACGCTATCGCGAAGGCGAAATGCTGCCGTCGGTACGCGCTTTGGCCGCTGAACAGGGAGCCAACCCCCTCACGGTCGCCAAGGCGTACCAGCAGTTCCAGGCGGATGGGCTGATCGAGGTGCAGCGGGGCGTTGGAATGTATGTCGCGGCAGGCGCGGCGGACAGGCTGCGGAGCGCGGAGCGATCGCGCTTTCTTGACGAGGAGTGGCCCGAGCTCAAGGCGCGGATGCGCCGGCTCGGTCTGGACGCGGCGCAGTTGCTGGCGGACGCCTGACCGGCTGCAAACTGTCCGTTGCGCAGCCGGCGTGCCTCTGCCAGATTGCGGGAATTGGTTCGAGCTCGTCGCGCTCGGTGACTGGCTCGGGAGATGCGCACATGATCAGGTCGGAGCTGCTACAGGCGCTGGGTCGGGAAAATCCCGATCTGCGAGCCGAAGAGGTCGAGCAGGTGGTCGACACCTTCTTTGACGAAATCGCCAAGCGCCTGGCCGAAGGCGGCCGGGTCGAATTGCGCGGGTTCGGCGCCTTCTCCACCCGTGAGCGCGGCGCCCGCAAGGGCCGCAATCCGCGAACCGGAGAAGCGGTGGAAGTGCCCGCGAAGAAGGTTCCGTACTTCAAGCCGGGCAAGGAAATGCGCCGCGTCGTCAACGACGACTGACAACTTCGCCGCCGCGAATTGCTCCTGCGCCCGTGCCGCGCTAGCGCAAACGCTGCGCGGGCGTGGCGGAATGGTAGACGCCGGGGACTTAAAATCCCCTGAGCCTTGCTCGTGTGGGTTCGAGTCCCACCGCCCGCACCACCCCTAAACGTTTGCCTCCATGTTGAGCGAGAGTACGCAGGCTTCCGCTAACCTGCTCTTTACCCGTGCCAGAGCAATGACATGGCCGGTTCCCGGTCACGCCGGAACCACTGCGGCAGGGGTGTCGTGCCAGGGGGATGAGCGATGGAGCAGGGGCGTATCAGCGTGCCGCACGAGGGGGCACCCACGGTGTGCGAGCCGGTGTGTGAAGAGCGCACGGCGCCGCGCTTCACGCTGCTTATCCGCGCGGCCAAGGTGGTCACGCCCGCTGGCGAATTCATCTGCGTGATCCGCGATGTCTCGCAAAGCGGCGTGTCGCTCCGCGGCTTTCACGCGTTGCCCGAAGGTGGCCCCCACTGGCTCGAACTGCAAACCGGCGAGCGCTATGCCATCGAGCCGGTCTGGAGCCGGGGTCTGGAGGCCGGGTACCGGTTCGCCGGCGCGGTCGATGTCGCCACGCTGATCGCCGAGGCTGGGCGCTATCCCAAGCGGCGGCTGCGCCTCAACATCGGGTTGGAGGTCGAACTGGCGTTTCTCGGGGGGCGGGTCCGGGCCGATGTGATCAACCTGTCTCAGCAGGGCGCCCGCATCGAGTGCGACACCCTGCTAGCGCTCGACCAGCCGCTGCGCCTGTGTTCGGGGCTGCTGCCCGAAGTCCGGGCACGGGTTCGCTGGCGCAGCAAGCGCGAATACGGCCTGGTGTTCGACGATACCTTCACCCTCAGTCAACTGGCCACTTTCGCGGCGGGAGTGCAGGCACCGGCCCTGCTCGCCCAGCCAGCCTGTGCGGCCGCGCTGCGCCGCTAAACCCGAGGCGGCGCGGGACGGGACTGCCTTTACCGCCCGGTAACCATTAAACTTCATCCTCGGCCAATCGAACCGGGGGGATTTCGGTGCAACCGAGCAAAGTGACCATCATCACCGCGAACCCAGCCGCGCGCTGGTACTTCCGGAGCGCGGCATGACCTTGTTCGTCGAGCGACGCCGGCCGATGTTTTCCGCCGAGTTGGCCGCGCGAGTAACCCTCGCCTGGACGATGATCGCTGCCCTGTTGCTGGTCACCAACCTGCCCGGCATCCTGGCGCATGACACCCCCGCTGCTGGTGAAAGCGTGCGCTTGGTCGCTGCGCTTCGTCCGCTGCTCGGCTCCTCCGCCGCAACCTGGGCGGCGCTCATCCTGGCGCCGCTGATCTTGCTCTTTGCGTGCCTGATCCTGATCGGGCGGATCGCCGGGCGCATCATGGGCGATGAAGTCGCCCTGCTTGCGTGCCTGGCGTTTGCATTCTGCGTTCCCGTGATCGAGCATTTCCGGCCCATGCAGATCGACCACTATGGCGGTCAGATCGCCTGTGTCCTGCTCGCCATGAACGGACTGATGGCCCGCTCGGCGCGAGTCGGCGGTTGGCTGGTTGGCAGCGCGCTGGCGCTCGGACTGTCTATTTCGATCGAGGGGCTGCCGCTGGCCGTCGCGGTGCTGGGAGTTCTGGCGGGGCGCTGGCTGGGCAACCGGGCCGAACGCCAATGGCTGGTCAGCTCCCTGCAGGCCCTGGCGGCTTCCACTGCGGTCCTCCTCCTGCTCGGCGGGGGGGCGCCCGGTGTCATCGCCGCCTGCAACGCCATCTCGCTGATGCATCTGGCCATGTTTGCATGGGGCGCGGCGGTCGTGACCGTCTGTTCCGCGCTGGGCCCGCAGCCGCGCTTGATCGTGAGCACTGGATTTGCACTGGTCGTTGGCGGGGCGTTGGCGATCGTGTCGCAAATGGCTCCGCAGTGCCTCGCCAATGGTCCGGATTCCGCCCTCCCGATCTGGCAGCAACCGATCCCGACGGTCGTCCAGATGGTTCTTCCGCCAGCGATCGCGATCTGGGCGGCGACCAAAATGGCCGGCCGCGCGTCAAGCTGGCTGCGCGGGTGGTGGCTGCAGTATGCGGTTCTGCTGTCCGCGGCGTTCGTCATCAGCATCTTCGATTCGCGCGCCGGCGCGGTAGCGGGAGCACTGGCCGCCATCCCGCTCGGCTGGCAGGTGCGCGAATGGCTTCGCCGCGTGCGGCGGGTCCGGCGCCCCGCAAAGCGCGCGCTCGGCTACGGCAGCGTGGTGTTCGCGCTCGTGCCGGCCGCCCCGGCGTTTTTGCTCGCCACCGCGATGACCGGCTGAGCCACACCTTTCGTCGGGTGCATTGGCACCCCGGTCGAGCCTGCGATTGCCCTCATCATGCGCGCAGTCTATGGGCGACGGGCTCCAACTCGCGCGCAGAGACCGAATGCGCGCACTACACACGTGAGCCCTTTAGGCATGGTGGGATGAACTACGAGACGACCCTCGAAGCGCAGGATGGGGAGCGCTACCCGCTCGAAGGCGACGCCGATCTCTCGGCAGTGCCGGGCGAGGATGCGGCTCCGGGCCGCCGCAAGTACGCGGTCATCGCGATCGTCCTGGCGATTGCGCTGGTCGCGGCGTTCTTCCTGCTCAGCGGCGGCGAGGAGGAGGATCCTTTCGCCGTGGCCGACGCAGGCCAGGTTCCGCTGGTCAGCGTGGTGACGCCCGGACGGGCGACCATCGCGGGCACGATCCAGGCGACGGGAACGCTGTCCGCTCGGCGCGAACTGCCGGTCGGCTCCGTGGGCGAAGGGGGCCGCGTGGTCTCCGTCCCGGTCGACGAAGGTCAGTGGGTGCGCCAGGGCCAGGTGCTCGTATCGATCGACCGCTCGGTGCAGGTCCAGCAGATCGAGGGGGCGCGCGCCCAGATCGGCGTGGCGCAGGCCGATCTCAATCTGGCCCAGGCCAATCTCGACCGCGCGCTCAAGCTGGTCGACCGCGGCTTCATCTCGCGCGCAGATGTCGATCGGTTGACGGCGACCCGCGATGCGGCCCGTGCGCGGGTGTCCGTCGCCCGGGCGACCCTGGGCGAATTGCAGGCCCGCACCGCGCGGCTCAACATCTATGCACCTGCTTCGGGCCTCATCCTGACGCGCGCCGTGGAACCGGGGCAGACTGTCGGCGCAGGCGGCACGCCGCTGTTCACCATTGCGCAGGGCGGGGAAATGGAACTGGCCGCGCTGTTGAGCGAAGAAGACCTGGCGCGGGTTGCCGTCGGCCAATCGGCCGTGGTGACCCCGGTATCGAGCGACAAGAGCTTCACCGGGCAGATCTGGCAGATCAGCCCGACCATCAGCGAGCAGAGCCGCCAGGGCGAGGCGCGTATCGCGCTGGCCTATGCGCCGGGATTGCGGCCAGGCGGTTTCGCCTCGGCCGTGCTCAACAGCGGCACGGTTGTCGCCCCGCTACTGCCCGAATCGGCGATCCAGTCGGATGACAAGGGGCGCTTCGTCTATGTCGTCGACAACAAGAACCAGGTCCGCCGGCGTGCGGTCAGGACCGGCATCGTCACGGCGGACGGCGTGGCCATCACCGAAGGCCTGAGTGGCAACGAGCGGGTGGTCCTGCGCGCGGGCGGGTTCCTGGCCGATGGCGACAAGGTCAAGCCGCAGCGCGCCAGCTGAGCAGCGGGATACCCAACAAGCATGCGCAACATCTCAGCCTGGTCGATTCGCAATCCGGTCATCCCGATCGTGCTGTTCATCGGGCTGTGCATCGCCGGCATCGTGTCGTTCATCCGTATGGACGTGAACCAGATGCCGGATGTCGAGTTTCCGGGCGTCATCGTCACCATCTCGCAGCCTGGCGCCGCGCCGAGCGAGATCGAGACCCAGATCACGCAGAAGGTTGAAGCCGCCGCGCGCTCGATCAGCGGGGTGGAGGAAATCTCCTCCACCGCGTCGGAAGGCAATTCGCAGACCCTGGTCCAGTTCGAGATCGGCGAGGACGTCGACGAGGCGGTCAACGAGGTCAAGAACGCGATCGACCAGATCCGCAGCGACCTTCCCGAAGGAATCCTCGAGCCGCGCGTGTTCAAGGTGGAAGCCGGCGGCGGCGGCTCGATCGCGTACTTCGCGGTCAGTGCCGACGACATGACGATCGAGCAGCTGAGCTGGTTCATCGACGATACCGTGGCAAAGGAACTGCTGGCGGTCGAAGGCGTCGCCACGGTCAGCCGGGCGGGCGGCGTGGATCGCGAGATCAGCGTCGTGCTCGACCCTGCGCGCATGCAGTCGCTCGGGGTCACCGCGCGCGATCTCAACAATGCACTGCGCGCCACCAATACCGACGCGGCGGGCGGTCAGGCCGAGATCGGCGGCTCGCGCCAGTCGGTCCGCGTCCTCGGCAACGCCAAGACAGCATTCGATCTGTCGAACACGCGGATCAACCTCGGCAACGGGCGCACGGTCAAGCTGTCCGACGTCGCGACCGTCACCGATGGCTTCTCTGAAAAGACGCGGACCGCCAAACTGAAGGGGCGCGAAGTCGTCACCTTCGGCTTCGAGCGGTCGCGGGGCGCGTCCGACGTGACCGTCTACGACGAATCGATGAAGAAGCTGGAGGCGATCGAGAAGGCGAACCCGCAGATTCACTTCACGCGCCTCTATACGGAAGTGAACTACACCAAGGGGCAGTACGCCAGCTCGATGGAGGCTCTGGTCGAAGGCGCGGTGCTGGCGATCGTGGTGGTGTTCCTGTTCCTGCGCGACTGGCGGGCCACGCTGATCAGCGCGATTGCCATTCCGCTGTCGGCAATTCCCACGTTCTGGTTCATGGACCTGATGGGCTTTACGCTCAACTTCCTCTCCCTGCTGGCCCTCAGCCTGGTCGCGGGGGTGCTGGTCGACGATGCGATCGTGGAGATCGAGAACATCGTGCGCCACATGCGCATGGGCAAAAGCGCCTATCAGGCATCGATCGACGCGGCCGACGAGATCGGGCTGGCGGTGGTCGCCACCACTTTCTCGATCGTCGCTGTGTTCCTGCCGGTCGGGCTGATGCCGGGCGTCTCGGGGCAGTTCTTCAAGGCGTTCGGCCTCACGGTCGTGGTCGCGGTGCTGATGAGCCTGGCGGTCGCGCGCCTGATTACCCCGATGGTCGCGGCTTATTTCCTGAAGGCGCACGGCGCGGCGGAGCACGGCGAAGGCCGGGCGATGGACTGGTACATGAAAGTCCTGCGCTGGACTCTCGACGGCCGGCGGAGCCAGGAATTGCGTTCGCGCATCCAGCGGGTTCCCGGCAAGTGGTGGTACGGCACGGCCGCGATCCTGCCGATCCTTCTTGTGCTCGGCGTAGGCGGGTACGTTGGATATTTGGCTGGAGAAGCGCTATCTGCCGTGATCCCGACGATCCTGGCGATCCTCGTCGCTCCGTTCGTCGCCTTCGGCGTAGCGTATCTAGTCGGCCGCGGGCTGCAGATCGTCGTCGGTTGGCTGGGCGGTTTCGGGGCTTGGTATCGCGTTCTCGTCGATCGCTTCGGCGCGCGCATGCGCGATCACCGGTTCTTCGCCTTCCTGCTGGGGGTGTACGCGCTGGTGGTCACCTTCGGCATGCTCGCGACCCTGCCGCAGCAGTTCCAGCCAAACGAAAACCAGGACACCAGCCGGGTCACGATCGAGATGGTCCCGGGGACTACGCTGGAACAGACGCTGGTCGTCGCGGACAAGGTCACCGCCATCCTCGAAGCGCAACCTGAGGTCGAGCGGGTCATGGAGAGTGTCCGCGAGGGTAACGCCACGCTGTTCGCCGCGCTGGTCGAAGCCACCGAACGCGAGGCGACCAGCACCGACTTCGAACGTCGCCTTGCACCCAAGTTGCAGACAATCGCCGACGCGCGAGTGAGCTTCCAGTCGCCCAACAACGGTGGCGGCGGTGGCGGCTCGGGCCGCGACGTGTCGATCATGCTGTCGGGTTCGAACACCGAACTCCTGGAAAGCACCGCGCAGACCCTGGTCGAGCAGATGCGCACGGTGCCGGGTGTACTCGCGCCGCGCATCGCGGCCGACTTGCAGCGGCCTGAACTGGTCGTGGTTCCAAGGCTGGACCTCGCGGCCCAGCTGGGGGTGACCACGGCCGCGCTCAGCCAGACGATCCGCATCGCCACCTTGGGCGAAATCGACCAGAACGCAGCCAAGTTCTCGCTGTCGGATCGCCAGGTGCCGATCCGGGTGAAGCTGCCGCGCGCTTCGCGGCAGGACCTCTCGACGATCGAGAACCTGCCCGTCCCAACCACATCGGGCGGCTACGTGCCGCTTAGCCGGGTGGCGGAGATCCGCTTTGGCGCTGGGCCGACGCAGATCCAGCGGTTCAACCAGTCGCGCCGCGTGTTCGTCGGCGCCGATCTGGGCGAAGGCGTGGTGAAGGGGCCGGTCAGCCAGGCGATCCAGAAGCTGCCGATCATGCAGAACCTGCCGCAGGGCGTGTCCAACGCGCCGGTCGGCGAGGACAAGTTCATGATGGAGATGCTGACCAATTTCGCCATCGCGGTGGTCAGCGGCATCTTCCTGGTCTTCGCGGTGCTGGTGCTGCTGTACAAGCGCTTCGTATCGCCGCTCGTCAACATGACCTCGCTGCTGCTGGCGCCGCTCGGCGGGGTGCTGGCGCTGGCCCTGTATGGCGAGCCGATCTCGATGCCGGTGTACATCGGGCTGCTGATGCTGCTGGGGATCGTCGCCAAGAACTCCATCCTGCTGATCGACTTTGCGATCGAGGAAATGGCCCACGGGGTGCCCAAGCGCGCGGCGATCATCGACGCCGGACACAAGCGCGCTCAGCCGATCGTGATGACCACCGTCGCGATGACCGCCGGCATGGTGCCCACCGCGCTGTCGCTGTCGGGCGACGGCGCGTGGCGCGCCCCGATGGGCGTGGTGGTGATCGGCGGCCTGATCCTGTCGACGTTGCTCACTCTCGTCCTGATCCCAGCCGGCTTCAGCCTGGCTGACGGGTTCGAGAAGCGGGTTGGCCCGTGGCTGCGGACCCGGTTCCTGACGTACAAGCCGGGGGACGAGAACCAGATCACCCCGCCCCGGGCCGGCGTGGAAGGCCTGCCCGCCGAGTGACCGGCGAAACTCCCCCGGCTCCCCTGCGTTGGCGGAGGATGGGGGGCATCCCGACCACACCCGATCGCGCGCGGATCATGCGCCGCACCGCCACCGGCCTGCTGGTAGCGATGGCGGCGCTGTTCGTCATTTCGGGCCAGTGGGTTGAGGTGCACCCCGCCTGGGGCTTCGTGCGCGCCTTTGCCGAAGCGGCGATGATCGGCGGCCTTGCCGACTGGTTCGCGGTGACGGCGCTGTTTCGCCGCCCGCTTGGCCTGCCGATCCCGCACACGGCGATCATCCCGGAAAACAAGGACCGCATCGCCGATACGATGGCGTCGTTCCTGCAGGACAACTTCCTGACCCCCGCAGTGGTGGCGCGGCGGATGCAGGACATGAACCTCGCCCGCGCCGCTGGCGAATACCTGGCGGCGCCATCGCAGGGCGAGACCGGCGCTCGCCTGCGCGCTGGGGCGGGCGAACTGCTGGCCGAGTTTCTCGAATCGCTCGATCCCGAACGGTTGGGCACGCAGGTGCGCGGCGGGCTCAAGGCGCTGGCTGCGAAGGTCGAGGTCGCGCCGCTGCTGGGCCAGATGCTGACCGCGGCCATCGCCGACAAGCGCCACCTGCCGCTGATGGATTCGGCCATCCGCTGGGCCGGGCTGACGATCGAGGCCAACGAAGGGCTCATCCGCGCGATGATCCACGACAAGGCCAACGGCCTGGTCCGCTGGACCGGCCTCGACGAGCGGCTGGCGAACGCCGTGCTCGACGGGCTGTACAAGCTGCTTGCCGAAGTCCTGATCGATCCGGCGCATCCGCTGCGCGGAAAGCTTGACGAGGGGCTCGCCAAGCTCGCGAACGACCTTCTCCACGACGCCGAGACCCGCGAGAAGATCGAGCGGATGAAGAACGAGCTGCTCGACAACCCGGCGGTATCGACCTGGTGGATCGGAGTGTGGGAGCGGATCCGAACCAGCCTGATCAAGACCGCGCGCGAACCCGGCGGCGGGCTCGGCGGGCAACTGACCCAGAGCCTGGCGGAGCTCGGCAAGGTGCTGCGGGACGATCCGCGCATGCAGCTGCAGCTCAACCGCTTCGCGCGCCGCACCGCCGTCGGCGTTGCCACACGTTATGGCGGGCAGATCGTGCGTCTGGTGTCGGAGACAGTCCGCCGGTGGGACGCACGCACGGTGACCGACCGGATCGAAGGGGCGGTGGGCCGGGACCTCCAGTTCATTCGTCTGAACGGGACCATCGTGGGCGGACTGGCGGGAGTGGCGATCCACGCCGCCGACGTGCTGCTGTGACGGATCGCCCCGTACTGGTCACCGACCGGCTGGAGCTATGGCGACCGCAAGCATCCGATGAGCCGGAGCTGTTCGCCCTGATGCAGGCGCCTGGCGTATGGCGCCATTTCGGTCGGCCAGCCGAGCGCGCGGACCATGTCACCCGGTTCCTGCGCAACGCCGGTTCCTGGCCCTTGCATGGCTACGGCTCGTTCGCCGTGCGCCTGCGGGACCAACAGCCCCTCATCGGCAACTGCGGCGTGTTCTATTCGTGGCGGGGGTTGGGCGAGGACTTCGACGACCGGCCCGAGGCCGGCTGGATCGTGGGCGAGGCCTACTTTGGCCAAGGCATCGCGCACGAAGCCATGGCGGCCATCCTCGAATGGTTCGATCACACGCAGGGTCCGCGAGAGGTCGTCGCCATGATTGCGCCCGCCAACGTCCCGTCGATCCGTTTGGCCGGGAAGCTGGGTTTCGTGCCTACGCGACTGGCGCAGCTGCCGGCTACTGCTGAGGACGTGCAATTGTTCCAGCGGGCGCCTGGGGGGTAGTCTCGCGCGCAGGTGCGGGGGCGGCGCTCGGTTGAGGCGCGGGTATCGGCCGCACCACTTCGATCGACCAGTCGGGATAGGCAGCGCGCACCGCCGCAGCTGGGTCGGCGGCGCCGCTGTCCTGTTCCTCGTCCTCATCGCCGGGTGTGAGCCGCACGGCGGCATCCCGGCGCTCGGCGTCAATCAGCACCTCCGCTGGGTCGATGGCAAAGGACACCGCCAGTGCGGCGCGCACACGCTGCGCCTCACGGGCGGTCAGGGCACTTTCGCGCGCGGCGGCTGCCTGTGCAAGGCGCTGGCTTTCCGCTTCAGCGGTACCGTTGCGCAGCTGGATGACCGACACGCGGGTGCTGTTCCCCAGCTCGTCGCGCGCGAGCTTGCCGAAAGATTTCTCCAGGCCGGGGGCAAAAGCGGGCGCGATCACCACCGCAGTCACCCCTGGCCGGCGGGACTGGTAATCGACATCGAAGCGATCGATCGTTGCCGCGGGGCCGATCATCTTCTCCAGCGAATCCCGCAACACGGTGGTGGTCCGCGCCTCGCGCACGATGGCGGAGAGGCTGAAGGCGAGCGGGATCGCCAGGATCGCGAGGGCGGCCAGGATGCCTCCGCTCTGGATCCAGGTCTGGCGCGGAGACAGTCCGGTGCCGAAGCCGTTGAAGCGCGCCACGACCGTCGCCATGAACGCGATCGCGGCGGTGTTGGTGATGTAGAGCAGAAGCGCGCCGCCGGCATATTCGTATCGCCCCAACGCCAGACCCCAGCCCACGGTCGCCAGCGGAGGGATCAGGGCGGTGGCGATGGCGACGCCCACGAGGGTGGCGGAGAACTTGCGGAGCAGCGCATAGGCCCCGGCGACCCCGCCGAAGATCGCGACCATCAGGTCGAGCAGGCTGGGCCGCACGCGCGCGAGCAGGGCGGGGGTCGCATCGGTGATCGGCGACAGCACGGTCAGCAGCAGCGCGACGAGGATCGCGGCGCCGGTGCCGATGCCAAGCGTCTGCAGCGAACGCCGCAGCAGCCGTCCGTCGAAAGTCGCCAGGGCAAACCCGAAACCCATGATCGGCGCCAGCAGCGGTGAGATCAGCATGGCACCGATCACCACCGGGGCCGAATCCATCAGCAAGCCAAGATGGGCGATCGCCGTCGACAGGACGATCTGCAGCAGATAGCCGCGGGTCAGGCGGGCGTCGCGCGCGATCGCGGCGATTGTCGCCGCGCGGCCATGTCCCTTCTTGCCGACCCCGGCGAACGCTCCGCCTCGGCGGCTAGCCTCGAGACGCTGCTCGCCCGCCGGGATGCTCACGTCAGAGCTTCTGGGTCAGCTCCGGCACCAGCTTGAACAGGTCGCCCACCAGGCCGATGTCGGCCACCTGGAAGATCGGTGCGTCCTCGTCCTTGTTGATGGCGATGATGGTCTTGGAATCCTTCATCCCGGCAAGGTGCTGGATCGCGCCGGAAATGCCGACCGCGATGTACACTTCGGGGGCGACGATCTTGCCGGTCTGACCGACCTGGAAATCGTTGGGCACATAACCCGCGTCCACCGCTGCGCGGCTTGCGCCGACGCCGGCGTTCAGCTTGTCGGCCAGCGGGAAGATCAGTTCCTTGAACGTTTCGCCGTCCTTCAGCGCGCGGCCGCCGGACACGATGACCTTGGCGCTGGTCAGCTCGGGACGTTCGCTCTTGGCAAGCTCGCTGCCGACGAAGCTCGACAGGCCCGCGTCACCCGTTCCGCTGACGGCCTCGATGGTGCCATTGCCGCCCTCGCTGGCCGCCTTGTCGAACGCGGTCCCGCGCACGGTGATGACCAGCTTGGCATCGCTGGTTTCCACCGTGGCGATGGCGTTGCCGGCATAGATCGGGCGAACAAACGTGCGCTCACCCTCGATCCCGGTGATCTCGCTCAGCTGCATCACGTCGAGCAGCGCGGCCACGCGCGGGGCGATGTTCTTGCCGTTGGTGGTGGCCGCGGCAAGGAACGCGTCGTGGTGGCCCATCAGGTCGACCACCAGCGGCGCGACGTTTTCCGCCAGCTGGTTTTCGTAAGCCGCATCGTCGGCCACGTGAACCTTGCCCACGCCAGCAATCCTGGCGGCAGCCTCGGCCGCGGCTCCGCAGCCGCTGCCGGCGACGAGCAAGTGCACTTCGCCGAGCTTCGAGGCCGCGGTGACCACCGCCAGCGTCGCGTCTCTTACCGAGGTGTTGTCGTGTTCGACCAGAACGAGAGTCTTCATGTCTTCAACCTTTCCCAGCGGGAATTCTTATGCGATGCCAAGCGCCTTCATCTTGGCGACCAGCTCGTCGACGTCGGCGACCTTGATACCGGCCTGGCGGACCGGCGGCTCCGCGACCTTGACGGTCTTGATCCGCGGCGCGGTGTCGACGCCGTAGTCGGCCGGGCTCTTGGTCTCGAGCGGCTTGGACTTGGCCTTCATGATGTTGGGCAGCGAGGCGTAGCGCGGCTCGTTGAGGCGCAGGTCGGTGGTGACGATCGCAGGCATCGCCAGCTTGACCGTCTCCAGTCCACCGTCGATCTCGCGCTTCACGGTGACGTGATCGCCTTCGACGGTGACCTCGTTCGCGAAAGTGCCCTGGGGCCGACCCATCAGCGCGGCGAGCATCTGGCCGGTCTGGTTCGAATCGTCGTCGATCGCCTGCTTGCCCAGGATCACCAGGCCGGGCTGTTCGGCGTCGGCGATGGCTTTCAGGATCTTGGCGACCGCCAGCGGCTCGACCTCGTCGTCGGACTGAACCAGGATCGCCCGGTCAGCGCCCATGGCAAGGCCGGTGCGCAGCGTTTCAGTGGCCTTTGCCGGACCGATGCTAACCACCACGACCTCGGTAGCGGCGCCCTTTTCCTTCAGGCGCAGCGCTTCTTCGACCGCGATCTCGTCGAACGGGTTCATGCTCATCTTGACGTTCGCAAGATCGACCCCGCTACCGTCGGCCTTGACCCGCGGCTTCACGTTGTAGTCGATTACCCGCTTCACGGGGACGAGGATCTTCATGTCATCGCGCTCCTAAGCTTTGCGTGGCGCATCTAGATAACCTTTACGTAAGCGTCAACCGACGCCCTGCCGCGATCAGGCGGCCTGCTTGACCTCGGCGACGATCTTGCGGGCCGCATCGCCGAGATCATCGGCGCTGACGATCGCCAGGCCCGAATTGTCGAGGATGGCCTTGCCCTGCTCCACGTTGGTGCCCTCCAGCCGAACGACCAGCGGGACCGACAGGTTCACATCCTTGGCTGCGGCGACGATCCCGTCAGCGATGATGTCGCATTTCATGATCCCGCCGAAGATGTTGACCAGGATCCCCTTCACGGCCGGGTCCTTCAGGATGATCTTGAACGCCGCGGTGACCTTTTCCTTCGAAGCGCCGCCACCGACGTCGAGGAAGTTGGCCGGGAACGCACCGTTCAGCTTGATGATGTCCATCGTCGCCATCGCCAGACCGGCACCGTTCACCATGCAGCCGATGTTGCCGTCCAGCTTGATGTACGCGAGGTCGTATTCGCTCGCTTCGACTTCGGCCGGGTCTTCTTCGGTCTTGTCGCGCAGCGCCTCGATTTCGGGGTGGCGGTAGAGTGCGTTGGTATCGAAGCTCATCTTGGCGTCGAGCACCAGCAGCCGCTGGTCTTCGGTCACTACCAGCGGGTTGATCTCGAGCATCGAGCAGTCGGTGGCCATGAAGGCATCGTACAGCTGCCGGCTGAGCTTCTGGGCCTGCTTGTTCAGATCGCCCTTCAGCTTCAGCGCGAACGCCACGGCGCGGCCATGGTGCGGCTGGAACCCTTCGGCGGGATCGATGGAGAAGGTCGTGATCCGCTCGGGCGTGTCGTGCGCGACCGCCTCGATGTCCATTCCGCCTTCGGTCGAAACCACGAACGCCACCCGGCCCGTCGCCCGGTCGACCAGCAGCGAGAGGTAGAATTCGCTTTCGATATCGACGCCGTCGGTGATGTAGAGGCGCTGCACTTCCTTGCCGGCGTCGCCGGTCTGGATCGTCACCAGCGTGTTGCCGAGCATCTCGCGGGCGTTCGCCTCAACCTCTTCCACCGACTTCGCCAGCCGGACGCCGCCCTTAGCATCGGGGCCCAGTTCGGTGAACTTGCCCTTGCCGCGGCCGCCGGCGTGGATCTGCGCCTTGACGACGTAGAGTGGCCCGGGAAGCTGCTTCGCCGCCGCGACCGCTTCCTCGACGCTCAGTGCCGCATGACCCGCGGGCACCGCGATGCCATGCTGTGCGAGCAGTTCCTTCGCCTGGTATTCGTGGATATTCATCGCTGGCGCAGCTTCCTGTGTGATGGGCAAGTAGGCCGGGGCCTAAGCATGGATCGGTGCGCTTGAAAAGGGCGCGGTGCCGCTGCAAGGCCGGTTGATGATCGATGCACGACGTCTGGAAGCGATCGTCCGGGAGGCCGGGCGGATTGCCTTTGGCCAGTGGCCCGGCGCGGGTCACGCGCTGGATGCGTGGGAGAAGAGCCCGGGCAATCCGGTATGCGCGGCCGATATCGAGGTGGATGCTTTCCTGAAGCGCGAACTGGGGCGCTTGCTGCCGGCGGCCGGCTGGCTGAGTGAGGAGACCGCCGACGATCCCGCACGGCTTGGAAAGGGGCTGATCTGGCTGGTCGATCCGGTGGACGGCACGCGCGACTTCATCCGCGGGCGCCCGGGCTGGGCGGTCTCGGTCGCGCTGATCAGCGAAGGCCGGCCGCTGATGGGTTTCCTGTCGGCACCGGCACGCGATGAGTTCTGGAGCGGGGTGTCGGGCCAGGGAGCATGGCGCAATGGGGAGCCGCTGGCGGTGTCCCAGCGGACGGAGTTTGCCGGCGCCCGCGTGCCGGCCGATTCGCTGCCCAAGGAAGATCGTGACCTAGTGATGGTCGACAAACCCAACTCGATCGCCCTGCGCGCCGCGATGGTGGCCAGCGGAGACGCCGACCTTCTGGCGACACTGCGCTGGGGTTACGAGTGGGACATCGGCGCCGCGGCCCTGATCGCCCGCGAAGCCGGGGCCGCCGTGACCGACGCCTTCGGGCGCGCGCTGAATTACAACAAGCGTGATCCGCGCGCCTTCGGCCTGCTGATCAGTGCCCCGGCCATCCACTCTGCTGCGGTTGGGCGGCTGGCGGATCGGGCGGCGGCGATCGCCGGCTGACCGGAACCACAGCTTCGCGCGCGACTTGACGGAGTAGAGCCACCGTTCAAAAAAACGACGGCAACTGCGAAAGTTTGCGTTGATGGATAATTGTGCGACCGGCGTGCCCGGTCTCGACGAGATATTGGCAGGCGGCCTGTTCAGGGGGCGGCTGTATCTGGTGGAGGGAAGCCCCGGTACGGGCAAGACCACCCTGGCGAGCCAGTTCCTCATGGAAGGGGCCCGGAACTGCGAGACCGGCCTCTACATCACTTTGTCCGAGACCGAGGAGGAACTGCGCGCCGGCGCTGCCTCCCACGGCTGGGCGTTCGATCCGAAATTCGAGATCTTCGAACTGGCGCCGCCGGAAAGTCTGCTGAACGACCAGCAGGAGCAGAGCCTGCTGTATTCATCCGACCTTGAGCTGGGCGAGACGACCCGGCGCATCTTCGAGGCGTTCGAACGGGTGAAGCCGTCGCGGGTGGTGCTCGACAGTCTGTCGGAGATTCGGCTGCTGGCGCAAAGCTCGTTGCGGTACCGGCGGCAGATTCTCGCGCTCAAGCACTACTTCGCCAAGAATTCCGCGACCGTGATGATGCTGGACGATCTTACGGCAGAGGCGCTCGACAAGACGGTCCACAGCGTCGCCCATGCGGTGATCCGGCTGGAGGAACTTTCGCCGACCTATGGCGCCGAGCGCCGGCGCCTGCGGGTGCTCAAGTATCGCGGGCGACGCTATCGCGGCGGCTACCACGATTTCGTGATTGACACCGGCGGCACCCGAGTGTTCCCGCGCCTGATTTCGGCGGAGCATCGCGCCTCGTTCGAGCGGGAAACTGTTCCGGTGCCGAATACCGCGTTGAACGACCTGCTGGGGGGGGGGCTGCCGCGCGGCGCGAGCAACCTGATCCTGGGCCCTGCCGGTACCGGCAAGTCGCTGCTTACGCTGACTTTCATCCAGGCAGCCGTCGAGCGGAGTGAGAATGCGGCGATGTTCGTGTTCGACGAGGAACTCGGATTGCTGTTCGAACGCGCCAAGGGGATGGGCATCGACCTTCAGGCAAAGGTCGACGCCGGACGCCTGATCATCGAACAGATCGATGCAGCCGAGCTGACCCCCGGCGAGTTCTCCGAGCGGGTCAGGCGGTGCGTCGAAAAGTACGGCGCGCGCACGGTCGTCATCGACAGTCTCAACGGCTTCCAGGCCGCGATGCCGGAAGAACAGGCCCTGATCCTGCATATGCACGAACTGCTGCAGTACCTGAACCGGCAGGGCGCCACGACTTTCCTGACCGTCGCGCAGCATGGGCTGGTGGGCGACATGAAGTCGCCGGTCGACGTGACCTATCTGGCCGACACGGTGATCCTGCTGCGCTATTTCGAGGCGTTGGGCCGGGTTCGCCGAGCCATTTCGGTGGTCAAGAAGCGTACCGGTCCGCACGAGGACACCATCCGCGAATATATGATCGGCCTCAGCGGAATCACGCTTGGTGAGCCGCTGGTTGGCTTCCAGGGCGTCTTGCGCGGGGTGCCCGACCTGGTGGGTGACCCGGTCGGACTGCTGGATACGTCCACAACGTGAGCATCCATTGAACCGTACCCTGTCCGAACGGGCGATCGTCCTCGCCCCTCTGGGCCGCGATGCCGCCGTCGCGACGGCGGTGCTGGCGGAGGCGGGGCTCGACGCCGCCGCGGTCGCCGACGTGCCCGGGTTCGTCGCCGCCTTGCGCGAGGGTGCCGGATTCGCGATCGTCACGGAGGACGCGCTGCGGGGCTCCGACCTGCGGGCGGTGGCGGAGTTCCTCGCTGAACAGGCCGAATGGTCCGATTTCCCGTTCATCGTCCTGACCGCGCGCGGTGGCGGGATCGAGCGCAACCCGGCGGCGTCACGACTGCTCGAGATGCTGGGTAACGTCACCTTTCTGGAGCGGCCGTTTCACCCCACTTCGCTGGTCAGCCTCGCGCGCTCGGCCCGGCGGGCACGGCTCCGCCAGTACGAAGCGCGCCGCCGGCTCGAGGAAATCCGCGAGGGGCAGGAGCGGATGAGCCTGGCGCTCAGCGCCGGCCGGCTGGGTTCGTGGTCGTTCCACCTCGCAACCGGCGATCTCACGACTTCTCCTGAGGGGAAGGCGCATTACGGTCGCGCGCCCGATGAACCGCTGACCCTCGAAGACCTGCGTGATGCCATCCATCCCGATGATCTGCCGCGCTGGGAACAGGCGGTGGCCGGCAGCGTCGATTCGGGGCGTGACCTGGATATCGAGTACCGCTGCATCTGGCCGGATCGCTCGCTTCACCGGGTCAAGATCAATGGCCGGATCGAACGCGACGCCGCGGACGTCGCGGTACGCATTGTGGGGGTCAGCCAGGATGTTACGTCCGCCCGTGCCACTGAGCACCGCCGGGCCGCGTTGCTCGCCCTGGGTGACGGCTTGCGCAACAAGCTCGAACCGACCGAGATGACCTATCTCGCCGCGGAAATCCTGGGCACCACCCTAGGGGTCAGCCGCGCGGGATACGGCATCATCGATCCGGTCGCCGAAACCGTGACGATCGAGCGGGACTGGAATCAGCCGGGTACGCGGTCGATTTCGGGGGTGTTGCAGTTCCGCGATTACGGAACGTACATCGAAGAACTGAAGCAGGGAGAGACCGTCGTCGTCGCGGATGCCCGGCTTGATCCCCGGACCGCGGACACCGCGAGCGAACTGGAAGCGATTCACGCCCGCTCGTTCATCAACATGCCGCTGATCGACCACAACAATTTCGTGGCGCTGCTATTTCTCAATCACGAGCATGTCCGCGAATGGACCCCGGCCGAGCTGGCGTTCGTGCGCGATGTGGCGGACCGGACGCACGCCGCGGTGGAGCGGCGGGTGGCCGAGCAGGCCCTCGCCAGTCTGGCCGAGAATCTCGAGCAGCAAGTCGATGAGCGCACGCGCGAGAGCGAGGCCGCGCAGGAGCAGTTGCGCCAATCCCAGAAGATGGAGGCCGTGGGGCAGCTGACCGGTGGCCTGGCGCACGATTTCAACAACCTGCTGATGGGGGTGTCCGGGGCGCTAGACCTGATCGGACGGCGCGCGAAGCAGGAACGGTTCGCGGAGATTCCCAAGTATCTCGAAATGGCGGAAGGCGGCATCGCGCGCGCGGCTGGTCTGACGCACCGGTTGCTGGCGTTCTCCCGCCGGCAGACGCTCGATCCCAAGCCGACTGATCTCAAGTCCGTGGTCGCCAACCTGGCGGACTTTCTGCAACGGTCGGTCGGTCCGTCCATCTCCGTTACGGTGCAGCACCAGATGACGCTGTGGCCCACCTTGATCGACCAGAACCAGTTCGAGAACGCGCTGCTCAACCTGTGCATCAATGCGCGCGATGCGATGCCCGATGGCGGCGAAATCGTGATCGAAACGGAAAACCGCACCGTCGATCAGACGGGTAGCGCCGCCGACGCGCCTGAACCCGGCGATTATGTCCGCATCACGGTGAGCGACACCGGCACCGGCATGGCGGCGGACATCATCGAGCGCGCGTTCGACCCGTTCTACACCACCAAGCCGCTGGGTGAGGGTACCGGCTTGGGCCTGTCAATGGTCTATGGCTTCGTGCGCCAGTCGGGTGGTCATGTGCGGATCGAATCGCAAGTGGGCGAGGGGACCGCGGTCCATCTCTACTTCCCGCGTTCGGAGCATCGCGAAGCGATCGCGACCGCGCCTTCCCGGCAGGAGCGGCGCGATCAGCCGAACCGCGGGGAGACGGTGATGATCGTGGATGACGAGGTGCTGATCCGCACGCTGGTTGCCGAATCGCTGGAGGAGCTGGGCTACCGGACAATCCAGGCCAGCGACGGCGTCCAGGCACTCGGCATAATCGGCGATGCCTCTGGCATCGACCTGCTGATTACCGACGTGGGGCTGCCGAACGGCCTCAATGGCCGGCAGCTGGCCGACGCGGCGCGCACGCGCAGGCCCGATCTCAACGTGCTGTTCATCACCGGATACGCGGAGAACACGGTGTTCGGCGACGCTCCGCTGGACGGCGGGATGCACCTGCTGACCAAGCCGTTCGAGCTTGGCGAGCTCGCTCGCCGGGTAAGCGAGCTGACCCGCGCGCAAACCTGATTGCCGAGCGGCTGGGGCCGGCGGACGGAACGCAAACATACATAAAAAGGGCCGGCCCCTGACGGAGCCGGCCCTTTCCGCGTGCGACCGCGCGGTATCGTGCGTCAGTTGGCGGCGTTCGCCTCGGCCTGGCTGATCGGGATGATCTTCACCTCGACCCGGCGGTTGGCCGGCTCGTTGACGTTGTCCCCGGTCTGCACCTTGAGGTTGGTTTCGCCAAAGCCCAGCCAGCGGATGCGCGACGAGCTGACCCCGCGGCTGATCAGGTAGTTCGCAACCGCCTGCGCGCGCTGTTCGGACAGGCGCTGGTTCGAGGTCGCCGACCCGACGGTATCGGTGTAGCCGTACACGTCCACCAGGCTGTTGGGGTACTGTTGCAGGCTCGCAGCGACCCGATCGAGCAGGGTCTGGAAGCCCGAGTTGATCTGATAGCTGCCGGTGGTGAAGGTCACGCCCTCAGGCAGATTGACGAGGATCGCCTGGCCGCCATCGACTTCGTTCACATCGATTCCCGAACCGGCGGTCTGATCCTTCAGTTCGCGGATCTGGTTGTCCATCCGGTAGCCGGCGTAGCCGCCCAGCGCACCGCCCGCGACTGCCCCGGCGATACGTGCGGTCCGGCCGCCGATCAGGCCGCCCAGCAACGCGCCGCCGCCCGCGCCGAGCACGCCGCCGATCGCCGCGCGGGAGATCTTCTGCTCGCCGGTGTTGGGATCGGTGACGCAGGCCGAAACGCCCACCAGCGAAACCGCGGCGATGGCCGCGGTGAATTTGCGCGAAGTCTTCATTGGGTAATCCCCTTTTTCTATCGTTCGTCCGCCGCGTGAAGCATTTGCCGCACGCCGAGGCGGGCGCGCCCTACCCGCGCCTCCAGCCCCTCAACGAACGCGCGCGCACGGCGGTTCCCGCTGGCAGCGGGGCGGTTTTGTGCTAGCGCGGGTCGCGTGACACCGTTTCCCTGGACCGACGTCCTGATCATCGCCGGCTTGCTCCTGCTCAACGGGGTGTTCGCCATGAGCGAGCTGGCCATCGTTTCGGCCAAGCCCTCGCGCCTCAAGGCGATCGCCGACCGCGGCAGCAAGGGGGCCAAAGTGGCCCAGGCCCTGGCCGGGGATCCCGGAAAATTCCTCTCGACCGTGCAGATCGGGATCACCATGGTCGGAATCGTCGCCGGCGCCTATTCGGGATCCAGCCTGGGCGGTCCAGTGGGTGAGCGTCTGGCCGCGCTCGGCATTCCGGCGGAATATGCACCCGAAGCTGGCTTTGCGCTGGTGATCGCGATCACCACGTATTTCAGCGTCGTCGTGGGCGAACTGGTGCCCAAGCAGATCGCGCTGCGCGCCGCCGTGCCCATCGCGCTGATCGCCGCGCAGCCGATGGCGCTGCTGTCGCGGGTGGCGATGCCGGTGGTCTGGCTGCTCGACACCTCGTCTTCGCTGCTGATCCGCCTGCTCGGCGTGCGCGCGGCAGGGCAGGGCACGGTCACGTCGGAAGAACTGCACATGATCTTCACCGAGGCGACCCATTCCGGCGTGATCGAAAAGGGCCAGAGCCAGATTCTGGCCGGGGTGGTGCGCCTGGCCGAGCGGCCCGTGCGCGAACTGATGACCCCGCGCACCGAACTCGACTGGCTCGATCTCAACGCGCCCGAGGTCGATCTGCGCGCGCGGATCGACGCCAGCCCGCACTCGGTGCTGCCGGTGGCCGATGGCTCGCCCGACCGCGTCGTCGGGGTGGTCAAGGCGCGCGAGGTGCTCCGCGTGCTGCTCGCCGGTCAGCCGGTCGATCTGGGCGCGCTCATGAAAAAACCTGACGTGGTGCCCGATCAGCTCGACGCGATGGACGCGCTGCGCAGCCTGCAGCAGGCCGAAGTCGCGATGGCGATGGTGCACGACGAATACGGCCACCTTGAAGGGATCGTCACGCCGGTTGACCTCCTGACCGCCATCGTCGGCAACTTCGCCAGCGATCAGGACCTGGGCGAGGCGCCCACGATCACCGAGCGGGAGGACGGCAGCCTGCTGATCTCAGGCGCGCTGCCGGCCGACCAGCTGGCTGACCGGCTGTGCATCGACTTGCCGGAAGACCGCGAGTTCGCGACGGCTGCCGGCTATGTGCTGTGGAGCCTAAAGAAGCTGCCCGAAGAGGGTGAAAGCTTCGTCGATCAGGGCTGGCGCATCGAAGTGATCGACATGGACGGGCGCAAGATCGACAAGCTGCTGGCTGTTTGTTTGTGACCCCGCGGGGGCGGGGTCGCAACCAAATCAGCCCGGAATGACCGCCGAAGCCCCGGCACCATCGCCTTCGGGCGCGGCGATGATGTCGCGCGTGACGCCGCCCTTGGCGACGGTGTTGGTCTGCGGATCGCCGACCGAGGTGCGGATGCCCGGCTCGGCCGTGCCGGCACGATCGAGCGCGCTGGTTTCGACCTGGCTGCGCGGAGCCGGACCGCCGAACAGCGCGTCGAGCGCCTGGCTGGACGCGGTGCCTTCGGCCGGGCGCGGCGCGCCGGGAGCGGGCGGGGTGAGGCTGAAATCGGGCGGCACCACCAGCGGCGCCTGGCGCTGCACGGCGAATTCATCGGGCCGCTCGCGGTTGAGCAGGCCGGTCGAGCCGCAGCCCGCCAGCGCGACGGTCGCGAGAAGCACGAAGGGAAGGGTCTTGCGCATGGTTGTCAGCTCTCCACGACCGTATCGGCCGGATTGTCGGGCGCCTTTTCGCGGATAAGCAGCGATCGGGCAAGGATGATGACGACGCCGATGGTGATCGCGGCGTCGGCCACGTTGAAGATCAGGAACGGGCGCCATTCGCCAAAGTGCAGGTCGAGGAAGTCGACCACATAGCCCAGCTCGTAGCGGTCCTTGATATTGCCGAGCGCGCCGCCGAGAATCAGCGCCAGCCCCAGGATATCGCCCAGCTTGCGCTCGCGCAGCAGCCACACGGTGACGACCGCCGCGATCACCCCGGTCACCGCCACCAGCATCCACCGCTGCGAGTCCGACTGCGCGGTGAACATACCCAGCGACACGCCGTAATTGTGCGTCAGGGTGAACTGGAAGAACGGCACCAGATAGTGCGTCTCACCCAGTTGGAGCCGCAGGGTGTCAAGGACATAGGCCTTGCTCGCCTGATCGACCGCGAACAGCACGACCGCGATGGCAAGGCCGATCAGGCGGTTGCGGGTGACCGGGTTCACGCCAGCTCCTCCTCGCCCACCACGTCTTCGCAGCGAGCGCACAGCGCGCCGTCCACCGGCACTTCGGGCAGCAGCCGCCAGCAGCGGCCGCACTTCTCGTCGGCGGTGCGGGTGACGGTCACCGTGTCGTCATCGCTCCGGCGCACTGTCGCGGTGATGAACAGTTCGGCAAGGTCGGCATCGCTGAAGCCTGCCGGCACCGCGCTCGCGGGCACGGTCACTTCGGCCTCGAGGCCCGAGCGGACGATCTTCTCGCGCCGCAGCGGTTCGATCGCCTCGGTCACCTGTTCGCGCAGTTCGAGCAGCGCGGCGTACTGCGCGACCAGCGCCTCGTCAGCAAACTCAGTCGGCAGCGGGTGTGCTTCCAGCAGGTGGACGCTGCCGCGGTCCGGGAAGCGGGTGCCCCACACCTCTTCGGCGGTGAACACCAGCACCGGCGCGGCATAGCGCACCAGCGCCTGGAACAGGACATCGAGCACGGTGCGGGTCGCCCGCCGTTCGAGCGAATTGGCGTCGTCGCAATAAAGGCGGTCCTTGCGGACATCGAAATAGAACGCCGACAGGTCCTCGTTGCAGAACTCGATCAGCGCCCGGACGTACTCGTTGAAGTCGTACGCAGCGATCGCGCCGCGGATCGTCGCATCGAGCTGCGCCAGCCGCGCAAGCACATATCGTTCGAGCGGGGGCATCTCGCCGTAACCGACGCCCTCGCTCTCCCACTCGAACCCGTCGAGCGCGCCGAGCAGGTAGCGGAAGGTGTTGCGCAGCTTGCGGTACTGGTCCGCTACACCCTTCAGGATCTCGTCGCCGATGCGGTGGTCCTCGGTGAAATCGACGCTCAGCGCCCACAGCCGGATGATGTCCGCGCCGTAGGTTTCCATCACCTTGATAGGATCGACCGTGTTGCCGAGGCTCTTGGACATCTTCATGCCCTTGGCGTCCATCGTGAAGCCGTGGGTGAGGATCTGGTCGTAAGGCGCGCGGCCGCGGGTGGCGCAGGATTCCAGCAGGGAGGACTGGAACCAGCCGCGATGCTGGTCGGACCCCTCGACATAGATGTCCGCCGGCCACGACAGGTCGGGCCAGCGCCCGCTGTCGAGCACATAGGCGTGGCTGGTGCCGCTATCGAACCACACGTCGAGGATGTCGCTGACTGCTTCCCACTCGTCGGGCGCGTAGTCGTCGCCCAGGAAGGAGTGCGCGGTTTCCGGCGTCCAGGCGTCGATGCCGTGCTCGCGCACCGCCGCGACGATCCGCGCGTTGACCGCTTCGTCCACCAGGTATTCGCCCGTCGCGCGGTTGACGAACAGGGTCATCGGCACGCCCCAGGCGCGCTGGCGGGAGAGCACCCAGTCGGGCCGCCCTTCAACCATCGAGCCGATCCGGTTGCGGCCCTTTTCGGGGATGAACTTGACGCGGCTGATCTCGCCAAGCGCGGTTTCGCGCAGCGTCTGTCCGCTGCCGAGCGGCTGGTCCATCGGCACGAACCACTGCGGCGTGCAGCGGAAGATCACCTTGGCTTTCGACCGCCACGAGTGCGGGTAGCTGTGCTTGTAGTCCGCGCTCGCCGCCAGCAGCGCGCCTACATCGCTGAGGTCCGAGCAGATCGGCCCGTCGGGCGCGTTGAACTTGGGGTTGATCACCGAGCCCTGCGCGCCAAGCCAGCCCCAGTCTTCGCGGTACTTGCCGTCGCCCTCGACCGCGAACTTCGGGGTCAGGCCATAGGCCTTGCACAGCTCGAAATCGTCCTCGCCGTGGTCGGGCGCCATGTGGACGAGCCCGGTGCCGGTGTCGGTGGTGACGAACTCGCCCGGCAGGAACGGCCGCGCCTCGGCGAAGAACCCACCGAGGTGGTGCATCGGGTGGCGCGCAACGGTGCCGGCGAGGTCGGAGCCTTTGATCGCTCGCATGGGAACGAGGTCGCCAATGCGGGCTTCGGCAATCCCAATTAGTTCGAGCGCGACGAGAAATTGGCGGCCGTCGTCCTCACGCTTGCGGCAAAGTCGATACTCAATCTCCGGCCCATAGGCGATCGCCTGGTTGACCGGGATGGTCCACGGCGTGGTGGTCCAGATCACCGCGTGTGCGCCGACGAGTTCGGGGATTGGGCTCTCGACGATCTCGAACGCCACGTCGATCTGGGTCGAGACGACGTCCTCGTACTCGACCTCGGCCTCGGCCAGCGCGGTCTTTTCGACCGGGGACCACATCACCGGCTTGGCCCCGCGATACAGTTGCCCGCTGGTGGCGAACTTGAGCAGTTCGGCGACGATGGTCGCCTCGCTCTCGGGCTGCATGGTCAGGTAGGGGTTGTCCCAGTCGGCCATCACGCCGAGGCGTTTCAGCTGCTCGCGCTGCACGTCGACCCAGTGCTGGGCATAGGCGCGGCACTCGGCGCGGAATTCGAGCAGCGGCACGCTGTCCTTGTCGCGCTTGGCCTTGCGGTACTGTTCCTCGACCTTCCACTCGATCGGCAGGCCGTGGCAGTCCCACCCGGGGACGTAAGGCGCGTCCTTGCCGAGCAGGTTCTGCGTGCGGCAGACCATGTCCTTGATCGTGTGGTTGAGCGCGTGGCCAATGTGCATGTCGCCGTTCGCGTAAGGCGGGCCGTCATGGTACATGAACTTTTCGCGTCCGGCTCGCGCATCGCGCAGCTGGCGATAGAGTCCCTCGGCCTCCCACTTCGCCGCGATGCCCGGCTCCTTCTGCGGCAGGCCGGCCTTCATCGGGAAGTCGGTCTTGGGCAGGAACACGGTGGCGCGATAATCGCGCGGAGGAGTGGGTTCGGCGTCGCTCATTACGCGGCGGCGCTTAGAAGCTCCCGTGCGCGGGCACAATCCTCCGCCATCTGCGCCTGCAGTTCCTCCAGCCCGGCGAACTTCGCCTCCGGCCGCAGAAAATGGTGGAACGCCACCTCGATCTCCTTTCCGTAGAGATCGCCCGCGAAGTCGAAGAAATACGGCTCCAGCAGCTCTTTCGGCGGATCGAAGGTCGGGCGCACGCCCACGTTGGCGGCGCCCTTCAATTCCTCGCCCGACGACAGCACCCGCCCGGTCACGGCATAGATGCCGTAGCGCGGACGCAGGTAGTTGCCCAAGGCGAGGTTAGCCGTGGGGTAGCCGATCGTGCGACCCACCTTGTCGCCGTGCTGGACCGTGCCGCGGATGGCGAACGGGCGCGTGAGGAGGCGGGCGGCGGTTTCGCAATCCCCGTTCTGCAGCGCCTGGCGGATGCGGCTGGACGATACGGGCGCGCCGCCCTCCAGCACCGGCGCCACCGCCCGCGCCGTGATTCCGCACTTGCGGCCCAGCGCCTCCAGCACCGTGCGGTTGCCGCCGCGCGCCTTGCCGAAGGTGAAATCCTCCCCGGTCACCACGCCCGCCGCGCCGATCTGCTCGCGCAGCAGCACCTTCACGAAATCCTCCGCCGTGGTGGCCGCAAGCTCGCTGTTGAAGTGGAATACCAGCATCGCGCTGGCACCGGCGGCGAGGAACAGTTCCTGCCGCTGTTCGAGCGTGGTCAGGCGAAAGGGCGCGGCATCGGGCTGGAAATGGCGCACCGGATGCGGATCGAACGTGGCGACGATGCTCGGCCGACCTTCCTCGCGGGCCCAGCGAATCGCCTCCCCCGCCACCGCCTGGTGGCCGAGGTGGAAGCCGTCGAAATTGCCCAGCGCAACGATTGCACCGCGCAAGGGATCGGGCACAGGCGCGCGGTGGTCGAGCCAGGTCATCGGGCGACGATGCCTTGGCGAATCACCCGCAAGGCGTTCTCGCCCATCGCCTGGCGGACCTCGCTCTCGGAAAACCCTTCGTCCAGCAGCGCCTGGGTAACCTGCGTCAATTGACTGGTGTCGAACCGGACAGTGGTGGCGCCGTCGTAGTCGCTGCCCAGCGCCACGTGGTCGATGCCCACCAGGTCGCGCACGTGCTTCATGGCCCGTGCGGCGTCGCGTGGGCTCGTGCCGCAGATCGCCGCATCCCAGTATCCGATGCCGATAACGCCGCCGGTGCGGGCAACCCCGCGGATTTCGTCGTCGGTCAGGTTGCGGTTGACCTTGCAGGTTGCCTGCACCCCGCCGTGGCTGGAGACCACCGGCCGCTTGGCCATGGCGAGGATATCGGCCACGCAGGCATGGCTGCAGTGCGCGACGTCCACAATCATGCCGAGCCGTTCCATCCGCCGCACCGCCTCGCGTCCCTTGAGGGTCAGGCCGCCCTTGCGCTCTCCGTGCATGGATCCTGCGAGGTCATTGTCGAAGAAATGCGTCAGCCCCGCCATGCGGAAGCCCGCAGCGTGCAGCCGGTCGAGGTTGCCGAGATCGCCTTCAAGGTTCTGCAGGCCTTCGATGCTGAGCATCGCGCCGACCCCGCGGCCCTTGATCTCGCGCCGCCCCAGCAGTCCGCCAATGTCAGATGGCCTTTCGACCGCGACCAGCCGCCCCCCCGCCTTGTCTGCGACGCGGTGCAGCTTTTCGGCGTGCCACAACGATCGTTCGAGCAGCGACGTCCAGGTCCGCACCGGTTGCAGCTGCGCCACGGTCAGCAGCGTGATGTTGTCGGTCTCAGCTGAATTGGAATCGTAATTCTGACCCTTGGGAGTCTTGGTGACGCTGGAAAACACCTGCAGCGCCACGTTGCCTTGTTCCAGCCGGCCCAGATCCTCGTGACCGCCTTTGCCCGCCGACAGCAGGCTGCGCTTCCACATGAGGGTGTCGGAATGCAGATCGACGATGGTGAGCGTCTGGTGCAGCGCCTTGGCCAGCGCGGACACCGGGATCAGCGGCTGGCCGTCGATCCGGTTCATCGACCGCTCGACCATGCCCGGACCGAGCGCGAAGAACCCGACCAGCGCCACCAGCAACAGGACGATCAGCCCCCAGGCCGCCTTTTTCATCGCGTGCGCTCCAGGGTCACAAACGAGAATGCCGGCACGTCGCCTGACGCCGGATGGTCGACCCGCGCCACTTCGCGGAAGTCTTGGCCCGGGTAAGGCATCTCGGTATCGCCGGCGAAATCGCCGTGCACCTCGGTGAGTTCGATGCGCGCGGTGAACGGCAGCATCACCCGGTACACCTCCGCCCCGCCGATCACCGACGCCCCGCCGCCCGCCAGCGCGAGGGCTTCGTCTGCCGAACGGGCTACTTCGGCACCCTCGGCTGCCCACTCCGCATTGCGGGTGAGCACGATGTGCCTGCGCCCGGGAAGCGGATGGCCAAGACTGTCGAACGTCTTGCGACCCATGATCATCGGCGTCCCCAGCGTCAGCGCCTTAAACCGCTTGAGGTCGGCCGAGATACGCCAGGGCAGGGTGCCATCGCGGCCGATGATCCCGTTGTCGGCGCGGGCGAGGATCGCCGTCACGACGCTGCCCGAAGCACCGCCGTTCAAGTGGCGTGCCACACGCGCGTTACGTGCCCCATCTTGCGCCCTGGCCGCGCCTCGCGCTTGCCGTAGAGGTGGAGGTGCGCGGCCGGGTCGGACAACTGCTGGTGGGCCGACAGCGCGTCCGCTCCGATCAGGTTGGTCATCGCCAGTCGCGCCGCGGTGGTGGCGGTGTCTCCCGGGGGCAGTCCGGCGACCGCGCGGATGTGGTTTTCGAACTGGCTCGTCGTCGCACCTTCGATCGTCCAGTGGCCGGAATTGTGCACCCGCGGCGCCATCTCGTTGAAAACCGGACCGGCAGCAGTCGCGAAGAATTCCGCCGTCAACACCCCGACGTATTGCAGCGCGTCGGCGATCCGGCGGGTCAGTCCGCGCGCGTCCGCGACCTGGCCGGCAATCGCGTCCGACGGCGGCCAGATCGATTCGGCAAGGATGCCGTCGACGTGACGGTTCTCGGTCGAATCCCAGAACCGCACTTCGCCATCATGGCCGCGCACCAGGATGACCGAGAACTCGGCGGTGAACTGCACCAGACCTTCGTACACGCAGGTCGTGTGCGGCAGACGGATCGAATCGGCGTCGCGGGCGGATTCGAGCCTCCACTGGCCCTTGCCGTCATAACCTTCGCGCGCGGTCTTGAGGATGCCCGGGGCGCCGATGCGGTCCACTGCGCGGGCCAGATCGTCAGGCGTTTCCACCGCGGCGAACGGTGCGGTCCGGCCGCCGAGACTTTCGGCGAAACGCTTTTCCTTTACCCGGTCCTGCGCCGTCTCGAGCGCGCGGAGGCCCGGCGCCAGACGCTCTGCCAGGAACGCCAGCGGGGTGGCGGGCACGTTCTCGAACTCGAACGTCACCGCGTCACAACTTTGTGCAAAGCGGCCCAGCGCCAACGGATCGGTGAACGGCGCGATGGTCGCTTCGCTCGCCACTTCGGCGGCGACGCTGTCTCGTTCGGGCGTGTAGATGTGCGTCCGGTAGCCGAGTTGCGCTGCGGCGAGGGCGAGCATGCGCCCAAGCTGGCCCCCGCCCAGGATGCCGATGGTGCCGCCTGCGTGCAGCATCAGTCTTCGGGCGCCTCGCCAACCGCCGCGGTCCGCGCAGCCCGCCAGTCCTGCAGCCGCTGCGACAGGCCTTCATCTCCCAGGGCAAGGATCGCCGCCGCCAGCAGACCGGCGTTGGTCGCGCCGGGTTCGCCGATCGCCAAAGTGCCGGTCGGCACGCCGGCGGGCATCTGGACGATCGACAGCAGGCTATCCAGTCCGTTCAGCGCTTTCGACTGCACTGGCACACCGAGCACCGGCAGATGCGTGAGAGCGGCCAGCATTCCCGGCAAATGCGCCGCGCCGCCCGCACCGGCGACGATGACCTTGAAACCGGCCTCGTGCGCAGTCTTGCCGAACCGGTGGAGACGGTCGGGCGTGCGGTGCGCGGACACGATGCTGGCGGTGTATCCGACGCCGAGTTCGTCGAGCACGTCGGCGGCGCAGCGCATCGTCTGCCAGTCGGACTGGCTTCCCATCACGATCGCGACTCGCGGCACGCTGGCGGCCATTACAGGTCCTTGAGGTAACGCCGCTCGCCGGGCGTGAGCTGATCATCGAAGTGGTAGACGATCGGCTGGCCGGTGGGAATCTCCAGGTCGGTGATGTCCGCATCGGAAATGCCCGACAGATGTTTCACCAGCGCGCGCAGGCTGTTGCCGTGGGCCGACACGATCACCGTTTCGTCACGCACCAGCTGCGGCAGGATCGCCCGTTCCCAGTACGGCAGCACGCGGTCGATCGTCAGCTTGAGGCTTTCGGCGCGCGGCACCTCGACATCGGCATAGCGCAGGTCGGCCGCCAGATCGAATGCGCTTCCCTCGGCCATGGCCGGCGGCGGGATGTCGAAGCTGCGGCGCCAGATGTGGACCTGTTCCTCGCCGTGGCGATCGCGGGTCTCCTGCTTGTCCAGCCCGGTAAGGCCGCCATAGTGCCGCTCGTTAAGGCGCCAGTCCTTGGTTTCGGGAATCCACAGCCGGCCGCACGCCTCCAGCGCCAGATGCAGCGTCTTGATCGCGCGGGTCTGCAGCGAGGTGAAGGCGACCGTCGGCAGCAGCCGCTTGTCGGCCAGCAACGCGCCGGCCGCGGTCGCTTCGGCAACGCCCTGTTCGGTCAGGTCGACGTCCCACCAGCCGGTGAAACGGTTTTCCAGATTCCATTGGCTTTGGCCGTGGCGGACCAGGATCAGCGTGGGCAAAGTGCGCGCTCCCGCGAGTGAACGGAGCGCCTGCCCCCCAAGGCCGCGTCCTCTAGCCGCCGTCCTCGCCGTTGGGAAGTGCGCGGTGGGCCGGATCGGTTGGGCAGGTATCCAGCGCGCGGGCCTGGGCTTTGCGCAGGCGCAGGTTTTCGCGCAGCTTGGCAGCCAATCGTTCCTCGCGAGAAGGCTTGTGCTCGGGCATCGCGCGAATGCTTGCCCGCGGCGGAAATGATTGACAAGGGGCGGGCGCGTTGTAAGGCGCGCCCGCTCCCGGCCCGGCATTGCCGCGAGGGGCGATCCGATGGTTCAAGCTGCTGTAGCTCAGTGGTAGAGCACACCCTTGGTAAGGGTGAGGCCGAGAGTTCAATCCTCTCCAGCAGCACCATCGCTTAACTTCACCCCTCATCAGCAGTGGCGCGACACCGGCCAGGTACGGCGCATCTGATCCAGATCGGATCAGGTTGCCGGCTCGTTGTCGCTTTTGTCCTATTCACCGAAAAATTAGCTCGTTAACCGGGGTGGGTAAGAACTCGCGGCTAGGCTGCCGGGTCTTTGGGGGCAGGAGGCAAGTATTCCGGTGCAGGGGGCGCTAGGGCGCAAAATCGCGCCCGCGGTTGGGCGCGACTTCGAATTGCAGTTCGAAAAGATGCTCGGCGCTCTGGACGCGAGGCCGCGTCTTGTGCTCGACCGTGACTGCGGGCTGGTTTGGTGCAGTGACAATGCGACCCGCCTGCTCGTCCCGCCGTTCCCCCTCCATATCGAGAACGGGGCGCTTGCGGTTGACGACCCATCGGCAAATGCCGCGCTGGCAGACTTCGTGGAGGCCGCCAGCGGTTCGTGCGACAGCGTGCTTCTGCGCGGCCGCAACACCCGCCACTGGGCCATGGTGATCGGCTGGAGCTTGCCGGACGATACCGATCTCGTGTGCCTGCTGATGAACCTGTCCATCCCGCATCGCGGCGTCCAGGACAGCGGACTGGCCCGCGCGCTCCGGCTGACAGCCACGGAAACCCGCGTGCTCGATCACTTTGCCCGGCTATACAGTCCGCGCGAGATCGCCCAGCAAATGGCTATATCGCTCAGCACCGTGCGCAGCCATCTGAAGCAGATCCACTCCAAGGCGGGAGTGGAGTCAGCGGTTCAGCTGACGCAACTCGTCAGGGGTTTCTGTGCATGTTAAGAATTGCTGACGGGGTTGTTTCATCGCGGGACGCAGCCGGCGGATCAGCCGAATCTTTCGCTAATCTCCCCTCGATTGGGGATGCGAATCGGTTAGCCCGGACATAACTTGCAGTTAACCCAGCCGCTTAAAGCGCAGGGTTTACGGGGCGGGGCAATTAACCCCCGCTCTTAAGGGGGATGCTTCAAATGGGTCAGTTTTGGGCGCGAGCAGCGAAGGTCTCCGCCATATCGGCGGCGCTGATGGTGACGCCGGCGGTCGCGCAAGACATCACTTACCAACCGATCGACCCCAGCTTCGGCGGCAATCCATTCAATTCGGCGCACCTGCTTGGCATAGCCAACGCGCAGAACGACTACAAAGACCCGGCGGCGACGACCAAGAGCTCGCAGGCGGATATTTTCGCCCGTCAGTTGCAGTCGCGCCTGTTGTCGGCCCTCTCCTCGCAGATCGTCAACGCGATCTTCGGCGAAAACCCGCAGGAAAGCGGCACGATCAGCTTCGGTGGCCAGACCATCACGTTCTTGCGCAGCCTGACGGAAGTCACGCTGACGATCACCGACGACGACACGGGCGAAGTCACCACCATCGTCATCCCCACCTTCATCGACGTGCAGCCGTAAGCCGACCATGAAGCCCAAGTCTCTTTTCGTCGGCCTGGTCGCCCTATCGCTCTCTGCGTGTCAGACGGTGACCGGCAGCGGCAACACGCTGTGGCCCGAAACCACCTCGCGCGCTTTCATTCCCGATCGCACGCAGACCCAGACCCTGCTGTCGGCGCTGCCTTCGCCCGATCGTCCGGTCGCGGTGGCGGTCTACGGATTCTCCGACCAGACCGGTCAGTTCAAGCCGACCGAGGCAGGCCAGACCCTGTCTCGCGCGGTGACGCAGGGTGGCGCTTCGATCCTGGTCAAGGCATTGCAGGACGCCGGAAACCGGCAGTGGTTCACCATCGTCGAGCGCGAATCGCTCAAGAACCTGCTGAACGAGCGCCAGATCATCCGCGAAATGCGCGAACGTTATCTGGGCGAGAAGGACCTCAATCCGCAGGCGCTGCCGGCGTTGCTGTTCGCCGGGGTGATCCTGGAGGGCGGTGTCGTCGGCTATGACACCAACACGGTAACCGGCGGAGCGGGCGCAGCCTTCCTCGGCATCGGCGGCCGAACCGAATATCGCCAGGACACTGTCACGGTTTACCTGCGGGCGGTATCGGTGCGCACGGGCGAGGTGCTGACCACCGTCACCGCTTCTAAGACGATCGCCAGCCAGTCGATCGGCGCCAACGCTTTTCGCTATATCGGGTTCAAGGAACTGCTCCAGGCCGAAGCCGGCTACACCACGAACGAGCCAGACCAGGTTGCCCTGCAACAGGCGATCGAAAAGGCGGTCCATTCGCTGGTGCTCGAAGGGGTGGAACTCAACCTGTGGAAGTTCGCCAGTCCGGGCGCGGGCGACCCGCTGCTCTCGCAATACCGCCAAGAGCGCGACGGGCGGATCGATTCGGACAAGGTGGCCGAGGCGCTGCGCAATGCGCCGCCGATGGCCCCGCAGAAGATTAAGCGCACTGCCTCTGCCGACGCCGACGATGGCAATCCCGGCCGGCGGAAGAGGGAGCGCGTCAACAATTGATCACTGCCTTCGGGTGGTGACCAAGGCGCGGGCGGGGGCCGGACCCGTCCGATGACGCCAGGATTTTTCCGGTGGCCTGACGCTGGCGGTTGCAGCCGCTTCGCTGGGTCGGTGAAATAAAGGCGCGCCGGAGTTGCAGCCCCGACGCGCCCCGATTGACTAAGTTGCGTGTGAAACAACCAGGTCCGTCCCGCGCCAAGGCGCGAGACAGACATGGTTATGAATCTCCGGCTGGAGTTTGACAACCATGTTACGGGAACAAGCCCATTTTCGACTTTGGGTTCCTGCCACGGCAGAAATTAATTTTCCGTTTCATTCAAGCTCCTGTCCGGAAAACGGGCGCCTTCGCGCGTCCGAACGACAAAATCGAGGCCCGGCAAAGGGTCCACGCTTCAGCATCCAGCGATCCCTTTCGCCGGGTGCCGGGCCGCAGAACACGGACCAATCCATCCATCAGGAGCTTTTGAAATGAAGAATATGCTTTTCGCGACCGTCTCCGCGGCCGCACTCGTTATTGGCGCTCCCGCCATGGCGCAGACCGTTACTGAAGCTGCAGCGAACAACGCGTCGACCGTGTCGCAAACCGGCAATAGCAACAGTGCGACTGTCACGCAGCGTTTCAACGAGCAGACCTCGAAAATTGAGCAGACCGGCAATAGCCACACCGCGACTGTGACCCAGGGTCACAACTTCGGCGCGGCATCGCTCAGCTCGGGTAATGAGGCGACGATCAAGCAGGGCAAGCGCGAAGACAACTCGACAGCGACGACCGGTTCGGCCGCTACGATCCTGCAGCTCACTGCCGACAACGATGCCACAATCGAGCAGAAGGGCCGTAACCAGGCCGACATCGCTCAGGGAACAAACGACAACTTGAAAGGCAGCAATAACTCGGCGACCATCAAGCAGTCGGACACCAACCTGATCGCCGCCGGCGTCAACCTAAACATTGCCGGCATCCGCCAGGACGGTTCGAACAACGTAGGCTCGACCGAACAGAAGGGCGACAGCAACATCGCTCTCGTGAAGCAGACCAACGATGTCGGCAGCGAAGGCAACGAGTCGACCGTCTCGCAGGACGGCCTACGCAACGTGCTTGACCTTGGCCAGACCGGCAATGGCAACACCCTTTCCGCTGGTCAGCTCGGTGACGACAACCGTGCGGACGTTCTCCAGCTAGGCGACGGGAACGCCACTACCCTGACACAGACGGGTAACCTGAACGAGGCCGCCGTCCGGCAGGACGGCAACTCGAACCAGGCCACCGTCGACCAGGACGCGAACGGCAACGCTGTCGGTGAGACCGCGAACTTCCCGGGCAACTTCCCCAACCCGCGCGTCACCACCTACAATGCGCTGGCCGTGGGTATCGACCAGGTCGGAGACGATAACGAGGCTTATGTCTCGCAGACCGGCGGCGGCAGCGCCAAGATCGCGCAGGAAGGCGACGACAACTTCGCCGGTGTGGCGCAGGACGGTGTCGGAGCTATGTTCGACGTTCAGCAGACCGGCAACGGTAACTCGGTGAGCAGCACCGAAGACGCGAAGGGCAACGTGCGCCAGGCCGGTGCAGCCGCCGGGATCTTCGTCGCGCAAGACGGTGACGACAACCAAGCCGTTCTCGACCAGATTGGCGACCGTGCCTATGTCGACATCGCGCAGGTGGGTAACGGCAACGTTGCCGCGACCTCGCAGGCCCCGGCAGCTGCCGATGCTGAATCGACCATCGCGCAGACCGGCAACAACAACCGTGCAGAGGTCAGTCAGGCTTCGTTTGCGGTGTCGGAGATTACCCAGACCGGTGACAACCACTTCGCCGACGTCAGCCAGGGTGCGAACTCGTACTCGCTGGTCTCGCAAACGGGCGGCAATGGCAACACTGCCACTGTTAGCCAAGGTGCGAGCGACTGGTCGAGCGTGACCCAGATTGGCAGCAGCAACACTGCCACCGTCACGCAGAACTAATGACTACGGAGCGGCGGCCTGACCTGAGGCCGCCGCTTCCCAATCCTTTTCTTGCTGACGATCAGCAAACTCTGGAGCTTTAAAAATGAAGATTACTCTTTTCGCGACGGCCTCGGCCGCCGCTCTCGCCTTCACTGCGCCGGCGATGGCGCAGACCGTCACGCAGGATTCGGCTGAGAACGAAACCACCATTCTGCAGACCGGCAACAGCAACAAGGCTACTGTCACTCAGAATCAGACCGAGCAGACCGCATCGATCGAACAGACCGGCAACGCCCACAGCGCTTCCGTCCGTCAGGGCGAGACAGGCGGGGGTGCCACGATCAATAACGAAGCGACCATCACTCAGAAGGCTCGCGCAGACGGCAACGGCAAGGCTGAATCCAACGTCTGGCAGGAATCAAACAATAACTCCGCGACTGTTGAGCAGACGGGCGACGGGCGTGCCGACATCAGCCAGGGCATCAACAACAACTTTCGCGCTGGCGGCGGTAACGTGGCCAAGATCACGCAGACGGACACCGCAAATTCGGTAAACCCGAGTTCGCTCACCGCGCGTAATATCGCTGGTATCGTTCAAGATGGTTCCACGAACGATGGAACGATCACGCAAAATGGCGATGCTAACATCGCGCTCCTGAACCAGAGCGCATACAGCAACATCGCCGAGCGGAACTTTGCGTCCATTGGACAGGAAGGTCGCGACAACGTGATCGACGCGAATCAAGGTGGCTCTGACAACATCCTCAACGCCACTCAGAAGGGCGACGACAACGTCGCGAACAGCACCCAGTTCGGGGACGCCAACTACGCCCTTCTCTCGCAGGAGGGTGCAGCGAACGAAGCTGCAGTTGAGCAGATGGGCAACGATAACAAGGCCACCGTTCTGCAGACCGGGGATGCCAATGACGTCGGCGATGCGCAACCGAACGTGACCCCTGGCGCCTACAACGTGAACCCGTCCTACAGCGGCGGCGGATACAGCCCGACGATCGTTGGCTTGAAGCAGAACGGCAACGACAACGAAGCCTACGTCTCGCAGGCTGGCGGGGGTGACGCGATCATCGAGCAGATCGGTGACCGTAACTTTGCCGGCACGGTACAGACCGGCACGGACACCACGCTGGATGTGCGTCAGGAAGGCGATGACAACCTGGTCACGACCACGAAGGACCAGGATTTGAACCTCGTTCAGGATGATGCCCGTTCGAACATCCAGGTGGATCAGATAGGTAACCGGAACCAGGCGGTCTTGGCGCAGACGGGCGCTGACAACACGATCGATGTCATGCAGTCCGGAGACGATAACCTGGCGACCGTGACCCAGTCGGGCGCGTTCGGTACTTCGCTGGTCACCCAGACGGGCGACGACAACATCGCGACCTCCTCGCAGGGTGCGAACTCGTATTCGTCGATCACGCAGACCGGCAACAGCAACATCGCCACGGCCACTCAGGGCGCCAGCGACTACTCGTCTGTTGCCCAGACCGGCAACTCGAACGTCGTCACTGTGACGCAGAACTAAGTACCAAAACCGGCGGAGCGGACACCCCCGCTCCGCCGCACCGCCCGGCTCGCGGACCTCCGCGGGCCGGGATTGGTGCTCCACCCAGATTTAGAGTAGGACAGGATCGATGACGCAGCAGTGCACTCACAAGTACCTGGCGCTTCTCGCCGCCGGCCTTGCGATGCCCGGCGCCGTGGCCGCCGATACTGGCGCAACCGTGCCGAAATCCTGTCCGGGAGACACAGCCATGGCTAGCGACAAACCCGGCGTCACCATCGACACCAGCGGCAGCGGCCACAGCCGCGTGATCGTCCAGACCGATGCCGACGGCACCGTCCGCCTGGGCCAGCACGGCACCGATCATTCCGCGGTCGCGGTCCAGCAGGGCAGCGGCGGCAGCCTGGCCATTGAGCAGAGCGGCGCCTCGGCCCGCGCCGATGTGGTTCAGGGCGGCACGTGCAACGCGGCCGATGTCAGCCAAGCCGGTGCGGGCAATCGTGCAACCGTCACGCAGTCCGGTAACGGCAACCGGGTGGTCGTCCGGCAGGGACCGGCGAAAGGAGGCAGCCAATGATCCGCCGCGCGCTCTCTGCCGCCGCCGTGTCGGCCGCCATGGCGCTTGCGCCTGCCGCTTACGCCACCACCGACAAAGAAACGCCGGGATCGCCGTGCACGCCCGGCGGCGGGCTAGGCACCGGCAACCCGTGCAACGGCAACAACGGCAATCCCAGCCCCGAAGGCAACGCCGGCGAAACGGTCAAGTATGACAAGAAGCCGCCGCTCTTCACGGTCGTGCGCGGTGACGGTCGCGGCGCGTTTGTCGAGCAGGTCGGCAGCGTCAACGCGGCGACGATCACCCAGACCCGCAATACCCAGTTTGCCCGCATCGGGCAGACCGGCGACCGCAACTCCGCGACCGCCGCGCAAAGCGGCACCGGCGCGCATTACGCCAGCGTCGTGCAGGACGGGGCCGATAACGCCGCGAACGTCACTCAATCCGGATCAGGGGCGCAGGTCGCCTATCTGCTGCAGGACGGTGCGGCCAATGCCATGAGCGTCACGCAGAACGGCGGGCTCACCACGTCGGGGGTCGCCGCGATGCAACTGGGCGATCGCAACGCCATGTCGCTCACCCAGAATGGCGAGAACAACATGGCGCGCCTGACACAGGACGGATCGGACAACACGATGACCGCGGTGCAGAACGGCAACAACCAGCTGACCTGGACTCAGACCGGCACCGGTCTGTCGGACCTCCACATCACCCAGCCCGCCGGCCAGGCGCTGCTGGTCACGCAAACGCGATGATCCGGCTGGCTGGCCTGGCTCTGCTGGTTTTCGCGGGTGCGGCGGCGCACGCGCAGGATGGCAGTGACAAGGTCCGGCTAGACGATTTCTCGCTACCCGCCACCGAGCAGGCCCAGCCGCTTGAGCAGGTGTCGCGCGGCACCACTGCGCCGCTTCCCGAACAAACGCGCGACCGCACGCTGGCGCGCCCCGCCCGGTCCGAAGCGGCTGGAACCACCTCGACGCAGCTGACCGGCACTGACGATGCGGGCCCGGTGGCGCAGCTGGCCAGCCCGACGCAGTCGCGCACCGGCCTGGCGGGCGCCGCTGCGAACCCCGGGGACCGGGTACCGGGTGCCGTCCAGCGGATCGGGGGACAGGACAAATGCGATCCCCAGCTCGAGCGGGCGGCCCTTGCGGAATGCCTGCGGATCCTTGAACTGCGCGCCGCCGAGTTCAGCGCGCCGGGTCCCGCCGTACTCAGCCCGGAACAGCGCCTGTTGGGCGAACTGCGCGATTCGGACGATCGGCTGGCCCGCAGCTCCAGCGCGATGCGCTTGCGGCTGGCGACCACCGGCGAACCCGACGCGGACCTGGAAAGCAATCAGGAACTCGCCGCAGTCTATCTCGGCGCTCCCGAAGCGCCGGCCCAGCCACTTCCGGCGGAAACCGATCAGACCACGTCTTTGATCGAACTGCTGCAGAACCTTGGCATCCAGACCGGACAGCCGGCCGGGGGCAACTAGCCCTTTCGCACTTCCTGCGCGGTCCGGTCAGCTTGGGGTGGCGGCCAGCAGATCCGACCATTCGGGATGGCGCTTGAACTGCGCCTCGACATAACTGCACTGCGGCACGATGGTGAATCCCTCGCGCTGGGCGTCAGCGACCAGCGCATTGACCAAGGACGCGGCGACGCCTTGGCCGCCGATTTCGGGCGGCACCAGGGTGTGGTCAGCGATGCGGGCTTCTCCACGCGCGATCCAGGTAAGGCGGCCGACCGCCTCGCTACCGGGCACTTCGGCGCGGTATTCGCCGCGGGCCGCGTTTCCGTGGCTGGTGATCTTGATGCCGTCGATGGCCATGTGAGGTGTCTCCTTCTTGCGCTCAACGCGGGCGCCGCTAGGGCCGTTCCGCGATGACCGACACTGCCTCCGGAGCCGCCCAGTTCCTGTCCGACAACGCCGCGGCGGTTCACCCCCGTGTGTGGGACGCGCTGCGCGCCGCCGACGAGGCGCGCGCGCCCTATGACAACGACGCGCTGTCGCAGTCGCTCGACGAGCGGTTTTCGGCGCTGTTCGGGCGGGAGGCGCATGTCCTGTGGGTCGCCACCGGCACTGCCGCCAACTGCCTGGCGCTGGCCACGCTGTGTCCGCCGCACGGCGGGGTGGTGTGCCACCGGGAGGCGCATATCGAGGTGGATGAAGCCGGTGCGCCGGGGTTCTATCTGCACGGCTCCAAGCTGCTGCTGGCCGAGGGTGAGGGCGCCAAGCTCACGCCCGAAGGCGTGCGCGCCGTGGTCGATCCGATCCGCGACGACGTCCACCAGGTCCAGCCGCACGCGGTCAGCGTCACCCAGGCGAGCGAATACGGGCGTGCGTACCGCCCGGCCGAGCTCGCGGCGCTGGGCGCGCTCGCCAGGGAGCGCAAGCTGGGCTTCCACGTCGACGGCGCGCGGTTTGCGAACGCCGCCGCGTTCCTTGGCTGCCCGCCCGCGGCAGCCGCCGGACCATGCGATGCGCTGAGTTTCGGCTGCGTGAAGAACGGCGGCATGAATGCCGAGGCGATCGTGTTCTTCGATGGGGCGCTCGCCGCGCTGGCGCGTTACCGCCGCAAGCGAGCGGGGCACCTGCAATCGAAAGGCCGTTTTCTCGCCGCGCAGCTCCACGCGATGCTGGACGACGATCTGTGGCTGGCCAACGGCCGGGCCGCCAATGCCGCCGCTACCGAGATCGCCGGAGCCTGCGGCGACCGGCTGCTGCACGCGGTCGAGGCCAACGAGCTCTTCGTGCGCCTCTCTCCGACTGAGCGCGAGGCGCTCCGGACACAAGGTTTCGGGTTCTATGACTGGGGTGCGGACGCAGCCCGCTTCGTTACCGCCTGGAACACCCGCGCAGACGATGCGATGGCGCTGGCCAAGGCTATCGCCGCGCTGTGAGCGAAGCGCCGGGCCACGCCCCGCCGCACGCGCTGCTGCGGCCGCGCATCGCACTGCCGTTCGTGCTGGTGGCGCTGATCTGGGGATCCACCTGGTACGTCATCACCGGGCAGATCGCCGACGTCCCGCCCAGCTGGTCGGTGGTGTACCGCTTCGCGCTGGCGACGCCGGCGATGTTCGTGGTCGTGCTGGCGATGCGGCAGTCGCTGGTGATGAGTCGATCGGGCCACCTGCTTGCGCTGCTGCTCGGCGCGACCCAGTTCTGCGGCAACTTCAACTTCGTTTATCGTGCCGAAGAGCATCTGACATCCGGCGTGGTCGCAGTCATGTTCGGGATGCTGATGGTGCCCAACGCGCTGCTCGCCCGCTGGTGGCTGGGGCAGCAGGTGACGCCGCGGTTTCTGGCCGGCAGCGCCATTGCCATCGCCGGAATCGCCCTGTTGCTGATCCACGAAGCGCAGGTGGCGCGACTTGGCGGCAACGTTGCGCTCGGCGTGGCGCTGGCGCTTGGCGGCATCTTGTCAGCCTCGATCGCCAACGTCAGCCAGGCGACCGCGACCGGGCGCGCCCAACCGATGATGGCGCTGCTTGCCTTCGCCATGCTGTATGGCACGCTGATCGATGCCGCGATCGCCTGGGCGGTTGCGGGACCGCCGGTGGTGCCCACCTCCTCGGCGTTCTGGGCGGGCACCGCGTGGCTGGCGTTCGCCGGATCGGTGGTCACCTTTCCGTTGTACTGGCGGATCGTGCGCGAGATCGGACCGGGCCGGGCGGCGTACAACGGCGTCCTGGTGATTGTGGTCGCGATGGTCATCTCGACCTTCATCGAAGGATACGAATGGTCACTGCTGGCGGTCGCGGGAGCAACGCTTGGCACCCTGGGCATGATCGTCGCCCTGCGCGCCCGGCAGGTCTAGCGCAGACTCGCCAGCCCTTCGCGATACGTTGGAAAGCGCAGCCGCCAGCCGAGCACCCGCTTGGCCTTGCCATTGGCGACCCGGCGGCTCTCGGCATAGAACCCGCGCGCGGCGGGCGACAGGGCCGCCTGGTCCAGCGTCTGCAGTGGCGGCGGTTCGACGCCCAGCAGCCGGCATGCTTCCGCAGTAACCGCAGCGCCGCTCGCCGGCAGATCGTCAGCCAGGTTGTACGGGCCCGGCGGAGCCTCGAACGCCAGCGCGCAGCCGCGGGCGATATCCGCCACATGCACCCGGCTGAACACGTGGCCGGGCAGGTCGATGCGGTGCGAGCGGCCTTCGCGCACGCGGTCGAGCGGGCTGCGGCCGGGGCCGTAGATGCCGGGAAGCCGCAGGACCCGCGCGCCGAGGGCGAGCCATGCCGCGTCCGCGTCGCTGCGCGCGGTGCGGCGGCCACTGCCGACAGGTGCGCTCTCGTCCACCCACGCCCCGCCGGTATCGCCATAGACCCCGGTGGACGAAAGGTAGCCGAGCCAGCGGCCCGCCAACGCATCGCCATAACGGGCTAGGACGGGGTCGCCTGCGGCATCGGGCGGGACTGAGGACAGCACGTGCGTGGCCCGCGACAGCCGCCCGCGCACCGCGTCATCGTCATCAAAAGCCACGGTGCCATGCGCGCCCGTCGCCTCGACCGACCAGCCCTCAAGTTGCGCGGCGATCGCCCGCGCGGTGTATCCCAGCCCAAACACGAACAGCCGCATGGCGCGGCTTCTAGCGGCTGGACGCGCGCACGAAAGCGCTTAGTGCGAAAGCCATGGATATCGCCCGCACCCCTTCGACCCCCGACGGCAATTACCAAATGGCCGATGCGCCGCCAGAGCCGGTCGATCCCCCGCTGATCCGGCGAGAGGATTACAAGCCGTTCGACTGGCTGGTGCCGCAGACCCGCCTCGATTTCGCGCTGGGCGTGGAGAGCACCCGCGTCACCGCCACGCTGTCGGTCGCGCGCAATCCGGCCGGCGAGCAGGCAGGCGAGATCCGCCTCAATGGCGACGGACTGACCCCGATCGAGGTAGCGGTCGATGGGCAGGCGTCAAACAGCTGGCGGATGGATGGCAATGACCTGATCCTCCCGCTTGCCGGCGAAGCGCACGAGATCCGCCTGGTGACGGAGATCGATCCCGCGGCCAATTCGCAGCTCATGGGTCTTTACGCGTCGAACGGGATGCTGTGCACCCAGTGCGAGGCGGAGGGGTTCCGCCGGATTGCCTTCTTCCCCGACCGGCCCGATGTCCTCAGCACCTATACCGTGCGGATGAGCGGCGAGCGCCAGGCGTTTCCGGTGCTGCTGTCGAACGGCAACCTGGTGGCGCAGGGAGAGGACAGCAGCGGACATTGGGCCGAATGGCACGATCCCTGGCCCAAGCCATCGTACCTGTTCGCGCTGGTCGCCGGCGATCTGGTCGCCCGGCGCGATACCTTCACCACCATGAGCGGGCGTACCGTCGACCTCGCGATCTGGGTCCGGGCCGAAGACCTCGACCGCACCGAACACGCGATGGAGTCGCTGATCAGGTCCATGCGCTGGGACGAGGAGGTGTTCGGCCGCGAATACGATCTCGATCAGTTCAACATCGTCGCGGTGGGCGATTTCAACATGGGGGCGATGGAGAACAAGGGCCTCAACGTCTTCAACACCAAGTACGTGCTGGCTGATCCCGAAACCGCCACCGACGGCGACTATGACGGGGTCGAGGGCGTCATCGCACACGAATACTTCCACAACTGGTCGGGCAACCGGGTCACCTGCCGCGACTGGTTCCAGCTCAGCCTGAAGGAAGGCTTCACCGTGCTGCGCGACCAGCTGTTCAGCGAGGACATGCGCGGGGCGGCGGTCAAGCGGATCGAGGACGTGCGTCTGTTGCGCAGCGTGCAGTTCCCGGAAGATTCGGGGCCGCTCGCGCATCCCATCCGCCCGGACAGCTTCCGCGAGATCGGCAACTTCTACACCCCCACGATCTACAACAAGGGGGCCGAAGTCATCCGCATGATGCGCACCATGGCGGGGCCCGAGCGGTTCCGGCAGGGTACCGACCTGTATTTTGAGCGCCACGATGGCGAGGCGGCAACGTGCGAGGATTTCATCCGCGCCATTGAGGACGGAGCAGGTCTCGATCTGACGCAGTTTCGCTTGTGGTATGCGCAAGCCGGAACGCCGAAAGTCGAAGCGGTGCTGGATCATGATGGCGAGACCGCCACTCTGACGCTGCGCCAGATGGTGCCCCCCACGCCGGACCAGCCGACCAAGCTGCCCGTGCCAATCCCGCTGCGGCTGGCGCTGTTCGACCGCGCCACCGGCCGCCACAATGGCGAACAGCTGGTGGTTCTGACCGAGGTTGAATCAGTTGTGCGCTTCGCAGGCTTTGCCGAGAAGCCGGTGCTGTCGATCAACCGCGGCTTTTCCGCGCCGGTGGCGATCGAGCGAACGGTCGAGCCTGACGACCTGGTCTTTCTCGCCCGTCATGACGACGATGCCTTCGCCCGGTATGAAGCGATGCAGGAACTGATCGTCGGCCACCTGGTGAGTGCGATCGGCGGCGGCCTTCCCGATGCCGCTCGCACAGAGGCGAGGCAGGCGATCGGGGGCGCCCTGAGCGCCATCCTGACCGATCCCGAACTCGACGATGCGATGCGCGGCGAGCTGATGATGCTGCCGAGCCAGACCTACCTTTCCGAGCAGCTGCTGGTCGCTGACCCGGGCACGATCCACGCGGAGCGAGAAGCGTTGAAGGCGTGGCTGGGGCGCACGCTGGAGGGCGAACTCGCAGCGCTCCACCAGCGGGCCAGCAGCCAGTCGGCCGGGATGGGCCACGCGGCACGCGGCGCCCGCAAGGTGAAGGGCCAGGCGCTGGTGTTCCTGGCCGCCGGCAATCCCGAACTCGCCGCCACGATGGCTGCCAGCCAGTACGATGCGGCGGAAACGATGACCGATCGGCAGGCAGCGCTGATGGTGCTCACCGGGCTGCCGGGTGCAGAGCGGACGCGCAAGCTGATCGACTTCTACAACCGCTTCCAGAACGATCCGCTGGTGATCGACAAGTGGTTCAGCCTGCAGGCAAGTTCGCTCCACCCGCAGGTCATCGAACACGTCAAGGCGCTCGCCCGGCACCCCGATTTCAATCTGAAGAACCCCAACCGGGTGCGCAGTCTGTTCATGGCCTTTACCGGCACTCCGCTGGGCTTCCATGCGCCGAGCGGCGAAGGATACCGGATGATCGCCGACCTGATCCTGGCACTCGATCCGATCAACCCCTCCACCGCTGCGCGGTTTGTCACTCCGCTGGGCCGCTGGCGCCGGCTGGAGCCAGGCCGCGCGGCATTGATGCGCGGAGAGCTGGAGCGGATCGCCGCGAAGGCTGGCCTGTCACGCGACACGTTCGAGCAGGTGACGCGCAGCCTTGGTTGAAGCGCTCCGGTCGGGGGTGTTGGCCGGCGTCCCGCACGGGTTCCTCACCCGCGCGGGCGGAGTCTCTCGCGGCGCAGTCGCCGGCCTCAACTGCGGCTTCGGGGCAGAGGACGATCCTGCGGCGGTGGCCGAAAACCGCCGCCGCGCCGCTGACGCCGTGTTGCCGGGGGCCTCGCTGGTGGGCGTATACCAGATACACTCGGCCGACGTAGCGACAGTGGCAGAACCGTGGGGCGACGACGAGCGCCCGCGAGCCGATGCCATGGTGACCGATCGCGCGGGCGTGCTGCTCGGCATCGTCACCGCCGACTGCGCGCCGGTCTTGCTGGCGGATTTGGGCGCGGGCGTCGTGGGCGCTGCACATGCCGGCTGGCGGGGGGCGCACGACGGGGTGATCGCCAACACCGTCGCTGCGATGGAGTCGCTTGGCGCGTCGCGTGGGCGCATCGTTGCGGCTGTGGGGCCGTGCATTGCGCAGGACAGCTACGAGGTTGGCGAGGACTTACGGGCGCAATTCGACAGCGCAGAACACCGCTTCTTCGCGCCCCACGCGCCGGGACACTGGCAATTCGATCTGCCGGGCTATGTCCACGCCCGCCTGCGCGATGTCGGCGTCGAGACGATCGACCTGTTGGGTTGCGACACGTATGCCGATCCCGCGCGGTTCTTTTCCTTTCGGCGCGCAACCCACCGGGGAGAGGCCACTTACGGGCGTCAACTTTCACTGGTCGGACTGGCGGTAGAGCGTTCATGAAACGGCCACAATGGCGGTTGGCAACCTGCCGAGTTGCGTATATGCGCGCCGCAAACCGGCACCGTCGGCGCCATATCGGCGCCGCGCGTGAACCGCGAAACAGGGGCTGAAGCTTCCTTTCTCGTGGACCCTGGTTGCAGGTTCAGTGTCCCGCCGTCCGGCGGGTTCCATTCGCGAAGACGATTACAATGCAGGGCAGGCACGGCTGATGGCTGACACGACTGGCGACGCGATCCCGGGGACCGTTACGGCCTCGGACGTCCACGATGGGGACGGGGTCCGGCGGCGCGATTTCATCAACATCGCGGCGGTCGGCGCAGCCGGCGTTGCGGGCGTTTCGGTTCTTCTGCCGCTGATCAGCCAGATGGCCCCCTCGGCCGACGTGCTCGCCGAAAGCAGCACCGAGGTTGACGTGTCCGCGATCCAGCCCGGTCAGGCGATCAAGGCGATCTTCCGCAAGCAGCCGCTGTTCGTCCGGCGCCTGACTCCTGCTGAAATTCAGGCAGCCAATGCGGTCAGCGTCGGCAGCTTGCGCGATCCGCAGACCCTGGCGGAGCGGACCAAGGAGGGGCACGAGGACGTGCTCATTACCATGGGCGTGTGCACCCACCTTGGCTGCGTGCCGCTGGGTGCGGCCGAAGGCGAGGTGAAGGGTGAGTTCGGCGGGTATTTCTGCCCCTGCCACGGATCGCACTACGATACGGCGGCCCGCATCCGTAAAGGCCCGGCTCCCACCAATCTGGAAGTTCCGGAATACGAGTTCACCAGCGACACCGTCGTCAGGGTCGGCTGAGGCGAGAGAGAGCGAATACGATGAGCTATCCCTGGGCCAAGCACTACGAACCGGTTAACCCGCTGATGCGGTACCTGGACGAGAAGCTGCCGCTTCCGCGTCTGGTCTACAACGCGATCGGTGGCGGCTATCCGGTGCCGCGCAACCTCAACTACATGTGGAATTTCGGCGTACTCGCCGGGTTCTGCCTGGTGCTGCAGATCGTCACCGGCATCGTGCTGGCCATGCACTATGCCGCCAATGCCGGTGTGGCGTTCTCTTCGGTCGAGCACATCATGCGTGACGTCAACTGGGGCTGGATGCTGCGCTATGCCCACGCCAACGGCGCCAGCATGTTCTTCGCGGTGATCTACCTGCACATCTTCCGCGGGTTCTTCTATTCGTCGTACAAGGCCCCGCGCGAGATGGTGTGGCTGATCGGCGTGGTCATCTTCCTGCTGCTGATGGCCACCGGCTTCATGGGCTACGTCCTTCCGTGGGGGCAGATGAGCTTCTGGGGCGCCAAGGTCATCACTGGCCTGTTCGGTGCGATTCCGCTGGTGGGTGAGCCAATCCAGATCTGGCTGCTCGGCGGGTATGCACCCGACAACGCCGCGCTCAACCGCTTTTTCAGCCTGCACTACCTGCTGCCGTTCGTGATCGCCGGCGCAGTAATCCTCCACATCTGGGCGCTGCACATTCCCGGCTCGTCGAACCCGACCGGCGTGGAAGTGAAGAAGGAAAGCGACACGATCCCGTTCCACCCGTATTACACGGCCAAGGATGGGTTCGGACTGGGCGTGTTCCTGATCGTCTACTGCACGCTGCTGTTCTTCCTGCCGAATTACCTGGCGCACCCCGACAACTATATCGAGGCGAACGCGCTTTCGACGCCGGCACACATCGTGCCCGAATGGTATTTCTGGCCATTTTACGCGATCCTGCGCGCCTTCACGGCGGACTTCTTCTTCATCCCCGCCAAGCTGATGGGCGTGTTGGCGATGTTCAGCGCGATCCTGCTGTGGTTCTTCCTACCCTGGCTGGACAAGGGCCCGGTGCGCAGCGGCCACTATCGCCCGCTGTTCCGCAAGTTCTTCTGGTTCGGCCTCATCCCGGCGATGGCGCTGCTGTTCTATTGCGGCGGCGCGCCGGCTGAAGAGCCGTACGTGATGCTCAGCCAGATCGCGACGGCGTATTACTTCCTGCACTTCCTGGTGATCCTGCCGATCGTTTCGATGATCGAGCGGCCCGATCCGCTGCCGTATTCCATCACCGAGGCGGTTCTCGGTGAGGACAAGGCTGCGGTGCTGGGCGAAAACGCCACGCCGGGCGTGTGATCAAACAGGCTTTAGGGAAAGCGACACGACAATGATCCGTCTTATCGGAATCCTCGCCGGCCTGTTCTTCGCGGTTGCCGCCCTGTGGGGCCTGGGCAACGGCGTCGCCACCGTCATCGGTGAGGGGCAGCTCAAGGAAAAGACCGCCGAGCACGAATTCCACCTGCACCCGCGTAAAGCCGGCCTGCAGTCGGATGGGCCGTTCGGCACCTGGGACATCGCCCAGCTGCAGCGCGGCATGCAGGTGTACAAGGAAGTGTGCGCCGCCTGCCACAGCCTCAAGTACGTGGCATTTCGTGACCTGACCGCGCTCGGCTATTCGGAAGCGGAAGTGAAGGCGATCGCAGCCGGCTTCCAGGTTCCGGGCATCGATCCGAACACCGGCGAGGCGAACACCCGTCCGGGCCTGCCGACGGATTACTTCCCGGATCCTTATCCCAACGCCGTGGCCGCCCGCGCTGCCAACAACAACGCAGTGCCGCCCGACCTTTCGCTGATGACCAAGGCGCGCCATGACGGCAGCAACTACGTCTACTCGCTGCTCACCGGGTACCGCAACGTCGACCGCTTCAGCGTCGACGGGCACAAGGTGAAGGAAGAATTCCCCGAATTCACCACTCCGCCCAATACCCACTTCAACCCGTATTTCGCGAACCTCAACATCGCGATGGCACCGCCGCTGACCCAAGCTGGACAGGTAACTTACGCCCCCGGCAATCCTCAGCCGACGGTCGATCAGATGTCGAAGGATGTGGCGGCGTTCCTGACCTGGACTGCCGAACCCAAGAAGGTGAAGCGCACCCAGGTAGGCTGGCCGGTGCTCGGGTTCCTGCTGTTCGCGACCATCCTCGCGTGGCTGGCGAAGAACCAGGTGTGGGCCGCCATCAAGCCGAAGAAGCGCCGCGCCGACTAGGGCGCGCGTGACTACTGAAGAACTCAGGGCACTTGTACGCTCGGTGCCGGACTTTCCGGCGCCGGGCGTGCTGTTCCGCGATATCACCACCCTGATCAGCCACGGCGCGGGATTGCGCGCGGCGGTGGGTCATCTCGCGGATCGCGCGCGCGCGGGAGGCGCGCAAGCAATTGCCGGAATGGAGGCGCGCGGGTTCATCTTTGGCGCCGCGGTCGCGATCGAACTCGGCGTGGGATTTGTTCCGATCCGCAAGCCCGGCAAGCTGCCGGTGCCGACCATCGGCATCGACTACGAGCTGGAGTACGGCACCGACCGGCTGGAGATCGATCCCACCGCGATCGCGCCTGGCCAGCGGGTCGCCATTGTCGATGACCTGATCGCCACGGGGGGTACCGCTCTGACCGCCGCCCAGCTCCTCCGTCAGGCGCAGGCCGTGGTCGCGCAGGCGCTGTTCGTGATCGACCTGCCTGACCTCGGCGGTGCGTCCCGCCTGCGCGAGGCGGGGCTGGAGGTGGATGCGCTGATGGACTTTCCCGGCCATTGACGCGGGGGCGGGTCACGTGGCAACGCGCGTCAGCCTCACGCGGGTATAGCATAGTGGTAATGCTCTAGCCTTCCAAGCTAGCTAGAGGGGTTCGATTCCCCTTACCCGCTCCAGGCTTGCCTGCTCAGCCCAACCCGGCGCTCAGACCGCCATGTTGTCGATCAGCCGGGTTCCACCGATCCGTGCCGCCACCAGCAGCCGCGCTCGCCGTTCTCCGTGCATTTCCAGCGGCGTCAGGCTCTCCGCGTCGACCAGCTGCGCGTAATCGACGCTGTCGAAGCCGGCTTGCAGCAGATGGGCTTCTAAAGCCGCGAGCGTCGGCGCCACCGCGCTTCCCGCCGCCAGCGCCGCAATCGTCTCCCGCATCGCCTGCGGCAGAGCCGCTGCCTGCGCTCGCTGCTCTGGCGAGAGGTAGCGGTTGCGGCTCGACAGCGCGAGCCCATCGGCTTCGCGCACCGTGGGAGCGCCGATGATCGCGTCGACATGCGGCTGGGTCAGGTCGAGGTCGCGGGCCATGCGGCGGATGACGCTGAGCTGTTGCCAGTCCTTTTCGCCGAATAGCGCGACGTCCGGCTGCACCTGATTGAACAGCTTGAGTACCACCGTCGCCACCCCGTCAAAGTGTCCGGGGCGCTGGGCGCCGCACAGGCCTTCGCTGACCCCGGATACTGAGACGTTGGAGGTAAACCCGTGCGGGTACATCGCCGTCACCGTGGGGGCCCACAGCAAGTCCACCCCCTCAGCCTCCAGCAGGGCCGAATCCTGCGCCAGCTGCCGCGGATAGGCGTCGAGGTCTTCGTTCTGACCGAACTGCTTCGGATTGACGAAGATCGAGGTGACGACCGCGTCGGCCCGTCGCCGCGCCTCCCGCACCAGCGTCAAATGTCCCTCGTGCAGCGCACCCATCGTCGCGACCAGCGCGACTCGCTTGCCCTCCGCGCGGAGCTGGGCGAGAGCGCTTCTCAACACTTCCAGAGTGGTGGCGGTTTGCACGCAGCAGTGTCCCTCGACTATTCTGATCCCGCCCATCGCCCTAATCGGGGCGCAACAGGAATGCACGCGTGACCGACGCCCGCCCGACGCCCCGAAGCGCACATCGCATCGTCTTCGCCAACGAAAAGGGCGGCACCGGCAAATCGACCACGGCGGTGCACATCGCAGTGGCGCTGGCGTATCGCGGCGCGCGCGTGGCGGCTATCGACCTCGATCCGCGCCAGCGCACGCTCTACCGCTATTTCGAGAACCGTCAGGAAACCGCCGCGCGCCGCGGGATCGACCTGCCGACTGCCCGTTTCGAGGTGTTCGAAGACGGTAGTCCCGAAGAGCTGGAGGCGGTGGTCGCATCGCTGAGCGAAGGGTGCGACTTCATCGTCTTCGACACCCCCGGGCGCGACGACCCGCTGGCGCGCCACGCCGCCACCGAAGCGGATACGCTGGTCACCCCGCTCAACGACAGCTTCGTCGATTTCGACCTGATCGGCCAGGTCGATGCGGAAACCTTCAAGGTGCGCAAGCTGTCGTTCTATGCCGAGCTGATCTGGGAGGCCCGGCTGAAGCGCAGCCGCGCGACGATCGAGCAGCAGCGGCGCGAGATGGACTGGATCGTCGTGCGCAATCGCACCGGTCACACCGAGGCGCGGAACATGGTCCGTATCGAGGCCGCGCTCAAGGAACTGTCGAAGCGCGTGGGTTTCCGGGTCGCGCACGGCCTGTCCGAACGCGTGATCTACCGCGAACTGTTTCCCAGCGGGCTCACGTTGCTCGACAAGGGGCACCTGGGGGAACTCGGCACCAGCCACCTGGTGGCGCGGCAGGAACTGCGGGCGCTGGTGGCGGCGCTCAATCTGCCGGTCACTACCAAACCCGCGGCCGAACTGGCCCTCGCCTGATCCGCCCTTCGCCACTGTCGTACGCGCCCGCGGTTCGCTACGGCGGACGGCGATGAGCCACTCGGCTGCCGCCTTTGACCCGTTCGTGATCCCGCGCGCGAGAATTCGCGCCCGCCTTTCCGTCGCATCGCGCCATTTGCCGGGGGCACAGCGCTTGGGCCAGTGGTCATCTGTTCGCCGCAGCCTCAAAGGCGCGGTCGCCACCCCCTCCGCCTCCCCGATCTGTCTGGCGCCGAGCGTGCGGGTGTGATTAAGGTGCTGATCATTGCAGCGCTGCTCGCGCTCGGCTGCCGCTGGCTGTTTGGCCGATGGCCGTGGAATTACCTGACCGCGAAACCGACCCGTGGCCTGGACGTTTTCCATGCACGCAAGCTGCTGGGCGTACGCGAGGAGGCCACCCGGGCCGAGATCCTCGACGGGCACAAGCGGCTGCTTGCACGAGTCCATCCCGATCGGGGCGGCACGAACAGCCAGGTGCACGAGGCGAATGCCGCGCGCGACTTGTTGCTGGATCGTCTGTCCGACAACTAAGGAAATCCGCTTGAGTCACACATTCGACCCCAGCGTCCTGCGCGAATACGACATCCGCGGGATCATCGGCGAAACCCTGGGGGCAGACGATGCCCGCGCCATCGGTCGGGGCTTTGCTACGATGCTGCGCGAAGCGGGCGGCAAGACCGTGGCCGTGGGCTACGATGGGCGCCTGAGCTCTCCGATGCTGGAGCACGCGTTGATCGAAGGATTGACCGCGTCGGGCTGCGATGTCGTGCGTGTGGGCATGGGGCCGACGCCGATGCTGTACTATGCCGAAGCGTCAACCGAACAGGTGGACGGCGGCATTCAGATAACTGGCAGCCACAATCCCGCCAATTACAACGGCTTCAAGATGGTATTCCTTGGCCGACCTTTTTTCGGAGAGGACATCACCGAGATCGGCCGCCGTGCCGAGGCGGGTGAATGGGCCGATGGCACCGGCACCATCGAGACGCGCGAGATCATGGGCGAGTATATCGATCGCCTGCTCACCGGGCTGGAGGGGATCGACGGTGAAGCGCTGGCCGGTTTTAGAATCGGTTGGGACGCGGGCAACGGAGCCGCGGGTCCCTCGCTTGAGGCGCTGGCCGCCCGGCTGCCGGGGGAGCACCACCTTCTCTACACCGATATCGACGGGTCGTTTCCCAATCATCATCCTGATCCTACTGTTCCCGCCAACCTCGAAGACCTTCAGCGCCTTGTCGCGGACAAGAACCTCGACTTCGGAGTTGCTTTCGACGGCGATGGCGACCGGATCGGCGCCGTCGACGGCGAGGGGCGGATCATTTGGGGGGATCAACTCTTGATGATCTACGCCGAGGACCTCCTCGCAAGACTACCTAATGCCGCGATCATCGCCGACGTGAAGGCCAGTCGCGCACTGTTCGAGCGCGTGGCCGAGCTGGGCGGAAAGCCGCTGATGTGGAAGACCGGGCACAGCCTGATTAAGTCCAAAATGAAGGAGACTGGCGCACCGCTGGCTGGCGAGATGAGCGGCCATGTCTTCTTCGCGGACACCTATTACGGCTACGACGACGCATTGTACGCTGCGATCCGGCTGATGGCCGCGTCGGTGCGCTTGGGCAAATCGGTGACCGAGCTGCGCGGCGCCATGCCGCCGATGGTCAACACGCCGGAACTACGCTTCCGTGTCGATGAGAGCCGCAAGTTCGCAGCGATCGAAGAAGTAAAGCAGCGGCTCGCGGGTACCGGTGCTCCCGCGAACATCAGCGTGGACGGCACCGACGGGGTGCGGGTGACCACCCCAGATGGGTGGTGGTTGCTGCGCGCATCCAACACCCAGGACGTGCTGGTCGCCCGGGCGGAAAGCGAGAGCCAGGCCGGCCTTGATCGGCTGATGGCGCAGATCGACGAGCAGCTCGCAGCCTCCGGCCTCGAACGAGGTGAGCAGGCGGGGCATTGACCGCGCGCACGGCAACCAGCGCCGCATTTCGCCGTGCGGTCGCGTGGGTTGCCGTGCTCAACCTGGCATACTTTGGAATCGAATTCGCGGTCGCCCTCGCAATTCGATCGGTCGCGCTATTCGCCGATTCGGTGGACTTCCTTGAAGACACCTCGCTCAATCTGCTGATCCTCCTCGCGCTTGGCTGGAGCGTGGCGGCGCGTGCACGCATCGGGATGGCGCTGGCCGCACTGTTGCTGGTCCCGGGCTTGGTTACCCTGTGGACCGCATGGTCGAAGCTGGGAGAGCCGCTGGCACCCGCGCCGCTGCCGCTGACGCTCACCGGTCTGGGCGCTCTGGCGATCAACCTGACGTGTGCGGTGATCCTGGTGCGTTTTCGGGCGCATTCCGGCAGCTTGAGCAAGGCGGCGTTCCTGTCGGCGCGTAACGATGCGCTGGCGAACGTTGCGATCATCGCGGCGGGGCTGGTCACCGCCTTCGCCTGGTATTCGCCGTGGCCGGACCTGATCGTCGGGCTGGCGATCGCCGCGATCAATCTCGATGCCGCGCGTGATGTGTGGGAGGCGGCGCGGGAAGAACGCCGCGCCGGGTCGTGACCATGGCGAGGCGGAGCTTTGCCGCCGCTCGTGCTTTGGCATATCCATGAACGACGAAATCGGACCTGATGGGGCGGGGCAGGTTCCGCGCGAAATCCGAGAATGGTTCGCGGGCCGCGGCTGGCGCATTCGCCGCCACCAGACCGAGATGCTGGCAGCAAGCGAGGCGGGGCAGCATGCTCTGCTGGTGGCGGATACCGGAGCCGGGAAGACGCTCGCCGGGTTCCTGCCCACGTTGGCCGCGTTCTGCCCCTCCACCCTGGGCGACACGCCGGTGCCCGAAGGGCTGCACACGCTCTACGTTTCCCCGCTGAAGGCGCTGGCGCATGACGTGCAGCGCAATCTGGTCACGCCGATCGAGGAGATGGCTCTGCCGATCCGGGTCGAGACGCGCAGCGGCGATACCCCCTCCGATCGCAAGAAGCGCCAGCGCGCCCGCCCTCCGCATGTCCTGCTGACTACGCCTGAGTCCTTGTCGCTGCTGCTGAGTTATCCGGAAAGCTTCGATCTGTTTGCCGGGCTCAAGCGCGTGGTGATCGACGAGGTCCATGCGTTTGCCACCGGCAAGCGCGGCGATCTCCTCGCGCTGGCGATGAGCCGGCTGCAGGCGATCGCGCTCGATCTTCAGCGCGCGGCGCTGTCGGCCACCTTGGCCGATCCGCAGGAGTTCCGCGAATGGCTCGCCCCCTGGGGGGAGATCGATACGGTCACGCTGGTCGAGGGGGAGCCCGGTGCGCCGCCGGTGGTCGAGGTGCTGTTGCCGATCGAGGAACGGGTGCCGTGGGGCGGCCACGCGGCGACCTGGGCCATCCCCCAATTGTATGAGGAGATTCGCCGCAACCGAACCACGCTGGTGTTCACCAACACCCGCTTTCTGGCCGAATACGTCTTCCAGAACTTGTGGGACGTGAATGACGACAACCTGCCGATCGGCATCCACCACGGGTCGTTGAGCAAGGAAGCGCGGCGCAAGGTGGAAGGCGCCATGGCGCGCGGCGAACTGCGCGCGCTGGTCGCCACCGCCAGCTTGGATCTTGGCGTCGACTGGGGAGATATTGACCTGGTGGTGCAGATGGGCGCGCCCAAGGGGTCAAGCCGGCTGCTTCAGCGGGTCGGGCGCGCCAATCACCGGCTTGATCAGGCGAGCCGCGCGGTACTGGTACCAGGCAATCGCTTCGAATTCCTAGAGGCGACTGCCGCCAAGGAGGCCGTGGATCAGGGCCAGCGCGATGGAGAGGATTTTCGTCCCGGCGGGCTCGACGTGCTGGCCCAGCATGTGATGGCCTGCGCGTGTGCCGCGCCGTTTGGCGAGGCGGCGCTGCTTCGGGAAGTGCGCTCCAGCCTGCCTTACGCCTGGGTCGATCAGGCCGCATGGGAGCGCGTGCTCAATTTCGTGGCGACCGGCGGGTACGCGCTGAAAGCGTACGACAAGTTTCGCCGCATCGTGCGCGACACACCCTCCGGCGCCGGCGAGCCGGTGTGGCGGCTATCCCACCCCGAGCACGCTGCTCGCCATCGACTTAACGCCGGGATTATCGTCGATTCCGAAATGCTTGAGGTGCGGTTCAAGAACGGCCGTTCGCTGGGCAAGGTGGAGGAGCGCTTCGCCGCGTCGCTGAGCCCCGGGGACACGTTCCAGTTCGCTGGGGTGAACCTGGAAGTCGAGCGTATCAAGGACATGGAGCTGACAGTCAGGGCCAGCACCAAGGCGGCCATGATCCCCAGCTATGGCGGCCAACGCTTGCCGCTGACGACCCATCTCGCCACGCGGGTGCGTGAAATGCTGATGGACCGGGCGGGGTGGGCGCGCTTTCCCGACGATGTGCGCGAATGGCTGGAGGTGCAGCACTGGCGCAGCGAGATGCCGGGTCCGGGCACTCTGCTGGTCGAAAGCTTCCCGCACGCCAAGAAGCATTACGCGGTCTACTATACCTTCATCGGATGGAACGCGAACCAGTCGCTCGGCATGCTGATTACCAAGCGGATGGAGGAGCGGGGTCTCATGCCGCTCGGCTTCAACGCCAACGATTATTGCCTGGCGATCTGGGGGCTGAAACCGGTTGCCGACGTGGCGCCGCTGCTGTCACCCGATATCCTGCAAGACGAATTCGTCGAATGGGTGCAGAACTCGCATCTCCTGCGTCGCGCTTTCCGCGAGGTGGCGGTGATCGGGGGGCTGGTGGAGCGACAACATCCGGGGAAGCGCAAAAGCGGCAAGCAGGTCACGTTCTCGACTGATCTGATCTATGACGTGCTGCGCAAATACGAGCCGGACCACGTGCTGCTGGAAGCGGCCTGGGCCGATGCGCGTACCCGCATGACGGATATCGGCCGGTTAGGCGATTTGCTGGACAGCGCGGCAAGCCAGCTGCTGCACGTGGAGCTCGACCGTGTCAGCCCGCTGGCGGTGCCGGTCATGACGCTGATCGGCCGGGAGAAGCTGCCGGATGGCGCGGCCGATGACGAACTGCTGCTGGAGGCGGAAACGCTCGCGTCCGAAGCAATGCGGGTCGATGCGGCGGTGCCATTCGAGGGCGATTAAAACCAATACGGCGCGCCGGGCGGGATTTGTACGCCGGCCTTCCGATACCCGCCCTTCGCTCGCAATCGCGCCGTCGAGACAAAGAAAAGGGGCGGATTTCTCCGCCCCTTGCAAAGGTTCGAATGACGGCTGCGGTCAGGCCGCTTTGCCGAACTGCCGGTACTTTTCGTTGCCGACGAAACCGAACTTGGTCACGCCCGAAGCCTTGATGATGTTCAACACCCGGATCGACAGGTCGTAGCTGGCCTGATCCGTCGGCTCGAACTGCAATTCGGGCTCCACCGCCATGGACCTGGAAGTGTTCAGATTCGCCACCAGCTCGCTGTCCGAGACGGGCGTCGCATTCCACAGGATCTGGTTGTCCGGGGTAAGCACGATCTTGTTCTTGATCGGGTCCACGGGCGGAGGATTGTCCTGCGGACTGGGCACCGGCAGATCGATGTCAACCGAGTGCGTGGCCACCGGAATGGTAATGATGAACATGATCAGGAGCACGAGCATGACGTCGATCAGCGGCGTCGTGTTCATCTCCATCATCGGCGAGCCATCGTCGCTGCCGCCTGACATTGCCATCGTGGGTTACTCCTGAATCAGTGTCGCCAACTCGGTCGAAAGGCTGGTTAGCCGTTCGGATCGACCGGGTTAGAGATGAAGCCGACGGTCGGGTAACCGGCCGCCTGGACGTTGTAGATCGTGCCCGCGACACAGCGCCACGGGGCATTAACGTCCCCGCGGATATGGACCTGCGGAACGCTGTCCGGATTTTCCATCAGCGCTTCGGGACCACCGGCGGCCTGGACGATCCTGTCGAGCCGCTCAAACGCGCGGTCGTACAGTTCCTGCGAATCGACCGGCGTGGTGTTGTTGAAGTAGACCCGGCACTCCCCGTTGCGCGATGCGCCGGCAAATCCGGGCTCTCCCGCGCTGCGGCCGGCATCGTCGGAGGTGCTGACGGTGAGCAGCAGGTTCTCGACCTTGTCCTTGGACTCCGTCGACTCCATCACTGGCAGCCTGAGCTTCTCGATCGTCTGGATGGCAACCGGGACCGCGATCAGGAAGATGATCAGGAGCACCAGCATCACGTCAACGAGCGGCGTGGTGTTGATGTCCGACATCGGCGCCTCGGTCGGTCCGCCTGCGGAAATGGCCATGGGCTTCCTATCCTATTTCAGTTCTTTGCGAAGCGCGGGGAGGAGCGAATGGGACGCTCCTCCCGCACGATCGCTCAGGGACGGGGAGCGGTGGTCGACGCTACCGGCTTGGCCGGAGCGGTCGCCGCAGCCTTGCCCGCTGCCTGTGTGGAGGTCTGCGTCATCACCGCAGGACGCACCGCGCCACGCGAGTTGATGTTCGCCAGGATGTCGGTCGAGAAACCCGAAAGCATCTGCGCGATACGCTTGTTGCGGCTCTGCAGCCAGTTGTAGGCCAGCACCGCCGGCACCGCCACGAGCAGACCGATCGCGGTCATGATGAGCGCCTCACCCACCGGGCCGGCAACCTTGTCGATCGACGCCGAACCGGCGAGACCGATGTTGATCAGCGCGCGGTAGATACCGATCACGGTGCCGAGCAGACCCACGAACGGCGCGGTCGCACCGACGGTGGCAAGGAACGGCAGACCGCCGGCCAGCTTCGCGTTGATCGCGGCTTCCGAACGGGCGAGCGAACCGTGCAGCCAGTCGTGCGCGTCCAGCTTGTCCGTCATCTTCTCGTGCGATTCTTCGGCGGTCAGGCCGTCATCGACGAGCTGGCGCCAAGCGCTGTTCTTGTCGAGCTTGTTGGCACCTTCGCGCAGCGTCGATGCGCGCCAGAAGCCCGAGCGCACGTTCTTATACTGGTTGAAGATCTTCTGCTGCTCGAGCCACTTGGTGATAAGGATGTAGAACGATCCGACGGACATGATCACCAGAACGATGAAGATGGACCAGGCGATCAGACCGCCCTGATTCATTGCTTCCCAAAAGCCGAACTGGTTGACGGGGGCGGCGGTGCCGCCTGCCGCCGCGGTAAGAAGTTCGATGTACATGCGAGTGTCCTCTCAGATGAAGGTCAGAATAGGGGTGTTATTGCGGGATTTGCCAGCGAACCGAGCTTGACCAGCTGCTGGCGATAGGCTGCCCTTCACCGTTGGTGGCTGGATTGAAGCGTCCACGCCGGGTGATCAGCGAGCAGGTCGTGCTGTCGAGTTCCGGAGTACCGCTCGACCCGGTGACCGAGCAGTTGGTGACCCGGCCATCGGCGCTTACCTGAACGGTGAAGCGCGTCACGCCTTCCTTTTCCTCGCGCAGAGCACGGCTTGGATAGTCGTTGGCGTTAGCCCAATTGCCCGGGTTACCCTTCGGCGACACGGCCTTGGGCTGCACGCGCGGTGGCGGCGGCGGGGCTGGCGGGGGCGCCGGAGGAGGCGCAACCGCAGCCGGCGGCGGCACTCGCAGCACGGGCGGGGCCGGCGGCGGGATCGTGGGCTGAGTGCGGATCGGCGGCGGCGCGACCGCCACGTTGATCGGCGGGGGCGGCGCAACCGGCGGCGGCGCAACATCCGGCACCTCTTCAGGCGGCGGTGGCGGCGGCTCCTCCTCGGGCGGCGGCGGTTCCTCGATATCGACGGTTGTTACGCGCTCGATCGCCTTCTGAACTGCCGAATAGGCAAGCCCGGTCACCAGGGCGTAACCGACGGCGATATGGATCAGCGCAACGATGATGATCGCTACAATGCGATTACCGCTCATCTGTTGATCAGAGTAGGCCATTCAGTCGCATCACTCCATGTCAGGCGCCGGGAATCACCCCGGCATGCCTGCATCGAGCCGGCGCTGCAAGCGCGCCGGCCGACGCATCCATTCCATTTTCCGCCCTGAAGCCCATCGAGAAACGACGGCCTTGCGACCCGCCGGATCCCCGATGACCCGGCACGGGCCCTCCGGGGGGTTAGCTTATATCTTCGCTCCCCGGTTCCCGGCGAGCCTTAACGTTGAAGCAAATCCCGCGCAAACGCTTTTGCGGTTAACCGGGGATTCAGTCCATTGAGGCTGCAACGGCGCAGATGCCTTCCGGTTTCCAACGCGCCGAGATGCGCCTAGCGGACTATGCCATGAACAACCCGATACACTTCGCCCGACCGATTATCCTGGCCGCCGTGTTAGCCACGGGAGTGGCTGCCGCGCCGGTCCCGGTGGCGGCGCCGGCGCCGACCTATGCGGACCTTGCCGATCTTGCTGACAAAGCCGACCTGGTGGTGCACGTGGCGGTGACCCGGCAGACGGCGCTGCCCCCCGAACGGGCGCCGGGCGTGGCGCCAGGGTTTACCCGGTTGTACATCCAGGCGCGGACGCTGGCCTTACTCGCCGGATCGGCACCGCTGGGCGGATCGGTCAGCTATCTGGTCGATGTGCCGACCAACGCCAAGGGCAAGCCGCCGAAGCTGAAGAAGCGCGAGTTTCTGCTGTTCGCCAAACCGGTGCCTGGTCGCCCGGGCGAACTGCAACTGGCCAGTCCCACCGCACAGTTGCCGTTCGACGGGGCCCTCGCTGATCGGCTTCGTCCCATCCTCAGCGAACTGGCAGCCACCGATGCCGCCCCTTCGGTTACCGGGGTGCGCGACGCGTTGAGTGTTCCAGGCGCGCTGGTCGGCGAATCCGAAACGCAGGTTTTCCTGGGCACCGCCAACGGCGAGCCAGTGTCGCTGACCGTGGTGCGCCGGCCGGGAATGACGCCAACGTGGGGGGTTTCCTATTCGGAGATCGTGGACCAGGCGGCGCGCCCGCCGGAGCCTGATACGCTGGCGTGGTACCGCCTCGCCTGCTTCCTGCCTGCGCAATTGCCGCGAGAAGCCAACCTGTCGCAGGATCCCGCTTCGCGGGCCCGCGCGACTGAAGACTATGGCTTCGTGCTGCGCCAGCTTGGCCCGTGCCCGCGAACCCTGACGGCCCGATAGTATCTCTTTGTTGGCCGGCCATCCCGCCGTGGAATAAGCGGCGGGCCGACTGGGAGGGGAGACAGCATGGCTGAACCATTGCGCATCGCGCTCGCCGGGCTGGGCACGGTCGGCGCGGGCGTGGTCCGGTTGCTGCACACCAATGCCGCACTGGTCGGCGCTCGTGCCGGGCGGGATATCCGCATCGTCGCAGTCAGTGCGCGCGACCGCAGCCGTGATCGCGGGGTGGACCTGAGCGCGTTCGACTGGTGCGACGACATGACCGCGATGGCTGCTCGCCCCGACGTTGACGCGGTGGTCGAGCTAGTCGGGGGAGCCGATGGTCCGGCGCTGACGCTGGCCCGCGCTGCGACCCGTGAAGGCAAGGCGCTGGTAACGGCGAACAAGGCCATGATCGCGCATCATGGGCTGGCCCTTGCCCAGGCGGCGGAGGAGGCGGGCGTTCCGCTGAAGTTCGAAGCTGCGGTGGCGGGGGGAATCCCGGTCATCAAGGGTCTGCGCGAAGGCGCTGCCGCCAACCACATCGGCCGGGTGCAGGGCATCCTCAACGGCACGTGCAATTTCATTCTTTCCGCGATGGAGCAGAGCGGCCGCGACTTCGCCGACGTGCTCGCCGAAGCCCAGGCATTGGGATTTGCCGAGGCGGACCCGTCATTCGACATCGACGGGATCGACGCGGGACACAAGCTGGCGATCCTCGCGGCGATCGCCTTCGGCGCGCGGCTCGATTTCGCCCATGTCTCGTGCGGAGGCATTGCGCAGGTGCGCGCCGCTGACATCGCCCGCGCCCGCGATCTGGGCTTCGTCATCCGGCTGGTGGGGGAGGCCGACATCGACGTAGGCGCGCAGCGCCTGCTGCAGCGCGTCAGGCCGTGCCTGGTTCCTCGCGCGCACCCGCTGGCGCATGTGGACGGCGCGACCAACGCGGTCGTTGCCGAAGGCAATTTCTCCGGCCGGCTGCTGTTTCAGGGCGCGGGGGCCGGCGATGGCCCCACCGCCAGCGCGGTGGTCGCCGATCTGATCGACATCGCCCGCGGCGAATCGCACCCCGCCTTTTCGGTTCCGGTCGGGAGACTGGCGGCGATGCAGCCGGCCGAGCCGGGCGATCGGCTGGGTCGCAGCTATATCCGGTTTACGGTGGCAGACCGCCCTGGCGTGCTGGCCGAAATCACCGCCGCGATGCGCGATGCGGAAGTTTCGATCGAAAGCCTGATCCAGCAGGGCCAGCCCAATGCCGAAGGCGATGTGCTGGTGGCAATGGTCACCCACGAAGGGCCGGAGCAATGCGTCACCAGGGCGCTGGAACTGCTTTCGGGGGCCGCTAGCCTGACGGCACCTCCGCTGGTCCTGCCGCTGCTCGAGGCGTAGGCGCCGGCGCTGCGCCGGTAACGTCCGGCGCGGGCAAGGGCAGCGGAGCGACGGGTTCGCCGCTGGGCGCGAGCCCCTGCGCCACGCGATCGGCATTGGATCCCGGCGGGGCTTCCGGGATTGCCTTCAGATCGATGAGCAAGGGCATCGGCGACGGACACGGCGGGATGAAGCATCCTTTGGCAGAGACGCCCACGCCAACCATCGGCGTTTGCGGCAGATTGAACAGGTCCGGCGCGCGGGGAGGGCCTTGCGCGCCCTTACCCGTTGGGTCGAGGTCGCCGCTTGAGCGGACACGATACTTCTCGGGATCCTCCGCCTGGCCGCACACCACGATCTCGCCACCGGGCTGCGGGGCGGCACATTCGGGCTTCGCGCGCGGATCCGGAGGTCCGTAAGCTTCCTGTGCGGCCTCCACCGCCTGCTCCGCGGTGACGCCCGCAGCGTCCTGAGCCGGGGCGACGGCTGACGCGGCAAGCATCGGCAACAGCACCAGGTATAGCGCCCTCACGGACGCTTCTCGCCTCGTGCGATCAGGTCGGCATCGGAACCTTCCGGCGCCTCGGGGATCGCGGCAAGGTCGATCAGCACCGGCATCGGCGGGGGGCAGGGGCCGATGAAACAGCCCGTCGCCGCAACGCTGCCGGGGTAAGCGGTCGCCACATCTGGCGCGCGCCGCCCGGCCCCGCGCAAGCCGCCCTGCTCAAGATCGTCACCCGATTCCACCCCGAAGTCGCCCGAGGGTGCCGGTGCGCAGACGACGATGTCGTCGCCCGGCCTCGGGACCGGACATGCTGCGGCGCGCGCCGCCGCGGGATCGGGCAGCGAATAGGCGCGCCGGGCGCTCTGGATCACGTCTTCGGCGGACGGCGGCGGGGCGTTCTGCGCGGACACCGGCACTGGCACGACGGACGCTGTCAGGAAGAGGGCCACTGCCACGACCCCCAGTCTTCTCGACAATCCTGCTCTCCGTCGTCTAAGCGCCGCCCCTCACCTCCAGCCGGGGAATTGAATTTCCGATGAACGATAGCGCAGCCGCCGCCTCTCCTACCGCCTCTTCCGCGGCCTCGCCCACGGCCTCCAGCGTCCTCGACCGGGTGCTCGTGCTGGAAATGGTGCGCGTCACCGAAGCCGCCGCGGTGGCGGCCAGCAAGCTGATCGGTCGCGGCGATGAAAAGGCCGCCGACGCCGCTGCGGTCGAGGCCATGCGCCGGGCATTCGACGAACTGGCGATCGACGGCACCGTGGTGATCGGCGAAGGCGAGCGCGACGAGGCGCCGATGCTGTATATCGGGGAGAAGGTCGGCGGCGCGATCGGCTCCGGACCGCAGATCGACATCGCGCTCGATCCGCTGGAGGGGACGACGATCACCGCCAAGGCCGGACCCAACGCGTTGGCCGTGCTCGCGGCGGCGGAGAAGGGCTGCCTGCTCAATGCGCCCGATACCTACATGGACAAGCTGGCGGTCGGGCCGGGCTACCCCGAAGGCGTGATCGATCTCGCCAAGAGTCCGTCCGACAATGTCCGCGCGGTGGCGGCTGCCAAAGGCGTGGAGCCGCATGACATCATCGTCTGCGTGCTCGACCGGCCGCGCCATGCCGACCTGATTGCCGAGTTGCGCGGGCTCGGCTGCGGGGTGGTGCTGATCGGCGACGGCGATGTGGCGGGAGTGATCGCGACGACCGATCCGGATACCACGATCGATATGTACATGGGTTCGGGCGGCGCGCCCGAGGGCGTGCTGGCGGCAGCGGCGCTGCGCTGCGTCGGCGGCCAGTTCAACGGCCGGCTGGTGTTCCGCAACGACGACGAGAAAGCCCGCGCGCGCAAGTGGGGTATCCCCGACCAGGACTTCGACAAGATTTACAAGCTGCATGACCTGGCGAAGGGTGACTGCATCTTCGCCGCGACCGGGGTCACGAGCGGCTCGCTGCTCGATGGCGTGAAGCACCTGCGTGGCGGCAAGATGACCACCGAGAGCGTGGTGATGCGCGCTAGCAGCGGCACCGTCCGCTGGATCAGGGGCGAGCACCGGGTCGTCTAACTAGCTTTCGATAATCGCCTAACCGCTGCGCTATTCCGACGAACGGATGGTCGGTGGATTGCATGCAAACATGTCGCAATAAGATTAGTGTCAATGGGTCGTACCGCGTAATTATTATGTGGTTATAACTCAAATCACTACAGAATTGTTTCGCGGCACTTGAGTCGCAGGGTTGCGGCGACCGCCGCCGAAGCGGATAACAAACGCCCGGCCAACGGTATGATAAACGGGTCGCTGAACCCGCTGGTCAGTTCATCCTGGAGAGGAACTGTTACCATGAGAAACCTGCTAATCGCCGCTCTGGCGGCAAGTCTTGCCGTGCCCGCGTCTGCCAGGGAGCAGACGATGACGGTCACGGCCCACACCTCGCTCAACGAATGGGTGTCCTCCGCCTCTGAAAGGCTCGGGCGCTCGCTCGACGAGATCGACCTGGGGCGAAGCGAAACGGGCATTACCTACGTCCGCTTCACCTGCAGTGCCGATGGCAAGGCGCAGAACATCGCGACGGTGGCGACGTCCGATTACAAACCCAACCTGGATCGCGTCGGCCGCGAGGCGGTTCAGCGGATGTCCTCGCTTCACCCCCTGTTCGCCGGGGTCAAGGAAGGACAGGTCTTCGAGGCTGCGGTCGTCGTGGCCGATGACCAGAGGCAATTGAGGCGCTTGAATGCCGAGGTTGCCAAGCGGGCCCAGCGGGTAAATTCCAGCTGGGCCGCGCGCGGGACACCGGGCGCCGTGATCTCGCTCGCCGCGGTCAGCGGTTTGTGACTGCGCAGATGAGGGGGCCGGCGCAGCCCCTTCATCTCCTTCCGGACCCTGCGAGTGGCTCCTCGCCGGTGCATTCCGCCGAGCCAGCGCTCGCCGCCCCTGTTGCAATCGCATGACCCTCGGCTAAGCCGCGCCCGCGACCTAATTCCGGGCACGAGGGACCCCAGCCGATGAAGATCATGTCGGGCAACGCCAACCTGCCGCTTGCGCGCGCAATCGCCGGTTATCTCGAAGTGCCCCTGACCGACGCCAGCGTGCGGCGGTTCGCAGACGAGGAGATTTTCGTCGAAATCCATGAAAACGTGCGCGGCGAAGACGTCTTCGTCGTCCAGTCGACCGGATTTCCGGCTAACGACAACCTGATGGAACTGCTGATCTGCATCGACGCGCTGCGGCGCGCTTCGGCGCGCCGGATCACCGCTGTGGTGCCGTACTTCGGCTATGCCCGGCAGGACCGCAAGCCCGGTCCGCGCACGCCGATCTCGGCCAAGCTGGTCGCCAACCTGATTACCGAGGCGGGTGCCGACCGGGTGCTGTCCGTCGACCTGCACGCCGGGCAGATCCAGGGTTTCTTCGATATCCCGACCGACAATCTCTACGCCGCGCCGGTCATGGCGGCCGACATCCAGGCCCGTTATGGCGACAAGGACCTGATGGTGGTGTCTCCCGACGTGGGCGGGGTGGTGCGCGCCCGCGCGCTCGCCAAGCGGCTCGACAACGCCCCGCTGGCGATCGTCGACAAGCGGCGCGACCGGCCGGGCGAGAGTGAGGTGATGAACATCATCGGCGACGTGCGGGGACGGCATTGCATCCTGATCGACGACATCGTCGATTCTGGCGGCACGCTGTGCAACGCCGCGCAGGCGCTGCTCGACGGCGGGGCGTCCAGCGTGGCGGCCTACATCACGCACGGCGTGCTGTCGGGCGGAGCGGTGGCGCGCGTGAACGATTCCGCGCTGGAAGAACTGGTCATCACCGATTCGATCCGCGGAACCGATGCGGTCGCGGATTCCAACCGTATCCGCATCCTCACCATCGCGCCGCTGATCGGCGAGGCGGTGCGCCGCATCGCGGACGAGAGCAGCGTCAGCTCGCTGTTCGATTGACCGCAGATGAGCCTGACCGACGACATCGCGCTCGCGCACCGGTTGGCCGACGCCGCGGGTGAAGCCATCCGCCCCTACTGGCGGGGAAGCATCGGCCTGGAGAGCAAGGCCGATGCCTCGCCGGTAACGCTGGCCGATCGCGCGGCGGAAGAGGCGATGCGCCGGATTCTCACCGCGGAAGCGAGCCGCGACGGCATCCAGGGGGAGGAATTCGGGATCGAGCGGGAGAGTGCCACCCGCCGGTGGGTGCTCGATCCGATCGACGGCACCACCAGCTTCGTCGCTGGACGGCCGATCTTCGGCACGCTGATCGCGCTGCTCAAGGACGGATTTCCGGTCGTGGGGGTCATCGACCAGCCGATCCTAGGCGAACGGTGGGTCGGGGCGACGGGACGTGGGACCACCTTCAACGGCGCGGAGGTGCGCACCCGCCCATGCCGCGAGCTGTCCGACGCGCTGCTCGCCACCACCAGCCCGGCGCTGTTCTCCGACCATGCCGCCGAACATTTCATGGCGCTGGCGCAGCAGACCGCGCACCGGCGGATGATCTGGGGCGGGGACTGCTACAACTATGGCCTGCTCGCGAGCGGACAGATCGACCTGGTGTGCGAGGATGGGCTGAAGCTCCACGATTTCGCCGCGCTGGTGCCGGTGGTCGAGGGTGCGGGCGGGACGATGGCGGACTGGAACGGGGAGCCGCTCCACGCCGGCAGCGAAGGCCACGTTATTGCTTTGGGCGATCCCGCACGGCTGGAGGACGTGGTCGAAGCGCTCGCTTGCGCGCACTAGAAGCCGCCGCGTTAGCCGAATCGTAAACGCGGGGGCGCTAAGCTGCCGCGATGGCGACCAGCGCCCTTTCCTCACCTCGCGATGACGCGCGGCTGGGCGCAGTGCCCTCGACCCGCGCGCTGGCATCGGCGTGGCCGTGGGTGCTTGCGGCGGTGATGATCGCCATGTCCGTGACAGAGTTGCTGCTCGCGGACCGCAAGTTCGGACTGTTCACCGGAGGGTTCGGCACGAGCCGCTCCGTCGACAGTGTGGCCGAACGCGCGCTGTTCCTCTGTGGCTACATGTCCGTCCAGACGCTGCTGGCGATCGGCGGCTGGGCATTGGCGGTGCGCCTGGCCCATGGCAGGTCGGGCTGGGCGGCCGCCTTCATCTTCGCGCTGGTCAACGGGGCGCTGTTTCTTGGATTGCTGGCGGCGCGATACCAACTCGCCGCCTACTTCAGCGATGCGATGAGCTTCGCGCTCCTGAAGCAGCTGGGCGGAGGCAGCCTGATCGACGCTATCCTGTTCGGGATGAACGAGATTGCGGTCGGACTGTTGGCGTTGGCCGCGCTCGCGCTGGCGGCGTGGCTTGGGTGGAAAAGCCTGGCCCGCCTCCTGCCGGGCGACCTTCCGGTTCCGCCGGCGCCGCCGCGCTCGCTATGGCTTGGGGCGGCGCTTGTCTTCCTCGCGCTTGCGGCGGTCATTCCGCGCACCGGCAGCGACGCGGCGCATGGATTGAACCACACCCTCGCGTGGGGCGGACTGACCCGCGCGCTCGATCTGGCGACCGACTTCGACCGGGATGGCTATGGACTGTTCGGAGTGCAGCACGACCATGCGCCGCTGGATCCTGCACGCCACCCGCTGGCGCTCGATGTGCCGGGGAATGGGATCGACGAGGATGGCTACGGTGGAGACCTGCAGCTTGTGCCGCTGGCAACGCCGCTTGGGCCGCAAGTCTTTACCGGACGGCGGCCTCATGTCGTGGTCGTGGTCTTTGAGTCCACTCGCGCCGATGTGCTCGGCCAGCGAGTGGGCGGCAAACCGGTCGCGCCTCACCTGGAGGCCCTGGCGGCGGCGGGAAGCGTGACGCGCCCCGCGTACAGCCACGTCGGTTTCACTACGCAGAGCCTGAAATCGCTGTTCTCCGGCCAGTTAGCACCCCGCGACGGTGACCCCTAGCTGCTGCGCGACCTCAAGGCGAGCGGCTACCGGGTCGGGGTATTCTCGGGTCAGCCAGAGGACTTCGGCGGGATCGCGAGCACCGTGGGAACACGGGAAGCCGCGGATGTCTATGTCGACGCCGAAACCTTGCGCGACAAGCGCGCGTTCGACTTCGCCGCGCAAGGATCGCTGCTGGTGGACGAAAGCCACCTAGTCGCGGCGTTCGACCGGACGCTTGGGGCGGAGGACTGGGAAGTCCGCCCGCATTTCGCCTACTTCAATTTCCAGTCGGCGCATTTTCCCTACGACCATGCCGGGGTGGGACACCGCCTGACCGACCGGCCGCTGTCGCGCGGCGAGATCAGCGCGGCCAATGCCGCACGCGTGCGCGAGACTTACTGGAATGCGGTCGCCCATGCCGATCACTGGCTGGGGGAGCTGGTCAAGCGGCTGAAAGCCAAGGGCGTGTGGGACGATACCATTCTGGTGGTCACCGGGGACCACGGCGAGGAGCTGTTCGAAAGCGGGTTCCTGGGCCACGGACACATCATCAATTTGCAGCAGTTCCAGACGCTGCTCGTGGCAAGCCGGCCAGACATGCTGCCGCCCGGACCGATCGGTCTGGCCGATTACCGCGCTATCCTGAGCGCGGCGATCCGCGGTGACGGCCCGCCGGGTGTGCCCGTTCCGCCGTTCATGCACATCGGCTCGCTCGACCGGCCGACCGCTATCGGCCTGGCGGGGGCCAACGGCGCGCTCACCAGCCTGCGGCTCGACACGGGAGAGGCCTGCTTCGCCGATCGGAACCGCTGCGGGCTGTATGCTTCCCTAAGCGGCGCCGACAAGGCGCGCGTCGATGCGGTGGTCGCCCGCTGGGGTTCCGAACGGTGGCGCGACCGGCACCGGAAGCGCTAACCGCGCTTGCGTGACGGACGACCGCGCCTAGCTTGGGCGTCATGACCGATTCCGCAGACGAAGATTCCCGCGAACGGCTGGCGCACGAGCGCACCGAATGGGCGGAGGACCGCACCCTGCTCGCCAACGAGCGCACGTTCGCCGGGTGGATACGCACCGGGCTTGCGTCGGTGGGCGTCGGGGTGGGCTTCCATGCCTTGTTCGACAAGCTGGAGCCGCCGTATCTCGCTCGAGTCATTGCGAGCGTTTTCGTGCTCACCGGGGTGCTGGTGTTTATCGCCGCCGCGCGCAGCGCGGGCAAGGTTTGCCAGCGACTGCAGGCGCATGCGGCCCGGCCGCTGGGCGGGCCCAGGCTCAACCTCATCGCCGGGCTGTTTAGCCTCGCCAGTCTGGCTCTGCTGGCAGGCGTCTGGTTGGTCGCGCGGTGATCGACCGCTTGCGTTTTCGCGCATGGGCGACTAGGGGCGCCCCCTTCACCGACACGTGATTCACAGCTGGCCTGGCTAACAAGGGCTGCCAGGGCTGGTTCGAGCGTGTCCCCGAAAGGAGACGAAAATGCCCAAACTGAAGACCAAGAGCGGCGTGAAGAAGCGCTTCAAGCTCACCGCCACCGGCAAGGTCAAGCATGGTGTCGTCGGCAAGCGCCACCGCCTGATCAGCCACAACGCCAAGTACATCCGCCAGAACCGCGGTACCGACGTGATTTCCGACGCAGACGCGAAGGTGATCAAGAAGTGGGCGCCCTACGGGCTGGGCTGAGGAGTACTGACAAATGGCACGTATCAAACGCGGCGTAACCACTCGCCAGAAGCATAAGCGGCTCCTAGACCAGGCCAAGGGCTATCGCGGCCGGCGCAAGAACACCATCCGCGTCGCCCGCCAGGCGGTCGAGAAGGCCGGGCAGTACGCCTACCGCGACCGCAAGGTGAAGAAGCGGTCGTTCCGCGCGCTGTGGATCCAGCGGATCAACGCCGCAGTCCGCGCCGAAGGGCTGACCTATTCGCAGTTCATGCACGGCGTGAAGCTGTCGGGCATCGAACTGGACCGCAAGGTCATGGCCGACCTGGCGATGAACGAAGGCGGTGCCTTCACCGCGATCATCGCGCAGGCCAAGGCCGCCCTGCCGGCCTGATCACGGCGTGACAGAACAAACGGGGCGCTGCGGGTTCTGGCTCGCGGCGCCCCTTTTCGTATGCGCGATTGCGATAGCGCGCCTGCATCCCTAGGGGCGTGCACGCTATGACTACTGCTGAACAGGACCCCCGGCTGACCGAAGCGTTGGCCGCGATCGCCGCCGCTGGCGATGCCGATGCACTCGAAGCGCAGCGGATCGCCGCGCTGGGCAAGCAGGGCTGGGTCAGCGCCGCCCTGAAGACCCTGGGCGGCATGTCGCCGGAGGAGCGGCAGGAGCAGGGCCCCCGCATCCAGGCGACGCGTGCCGCGATCAGCGAGGCGATCGAGGCGCGCAAGGCGGCGCTGGAGAGCGCGGCGCTGGAGGCGCGGCTGGCGGCCGAGGTGATCGACCTGACCTTGCCGGCGCCGGTCAGCCCCAAAGGCTCGGTTCATCCGGTGAGCCAGGTGATGAACGAACTGGCGGAGATCTTCGCCGACATGGGCTTCGCGGTCGCGACCGGGCCCGAGATCGAGGACGACTGGCACAACTTCACCGCGCTCAACATGCCCGAAAGCCACCCGGCGCGGGCGATGCACGACACTTTCTATTTCCCGCAGCAAGTCGACGCACAAGAGGTTCAACCTGGGTCTGGGCAGCGCCGCATGTTGCTGCGCACGCACACTTCGCCGGTGCAAATCCGCTCGATGGTCGAGCACGGTGCCCCTTTGCGGATCATCGCGCCGGGCCGGGTTTACCGGTCCGATTCCGATGCCACCCACACGCCGATGTTCCATCAGGTCGAAGGATTGGTGATCGATCGGGGCATTCACCTGGGCCACCTCAAGTGGACGCTGGAAACGTTTCTCAAGGCGTTCTTCGAACGCGACGACATCGTGCTGCGGCTGCGGCCGAGCTATTTCCCGTTCACCGAGCCCAGCGTCGAGGTCGATGTCGGCTGGCAGGATGTGGGCGGGCGGCGCGTGCTGGGCGGCGATGGCGACGCGCCGGGACACGGGTGGATGGAGCTGCTCGGATCAGGGATGGTCAACCGGCGGGTGCTCGAATTCGCGGGGCTCGATCCCGATCAGTGGCAGGGCTTCGCCTTCGGGGTCGGCGTCGACCGGCTGGCGATGCTGAAATACGGGATGGACGATTTGCGGGCGTTCTTCGACGGCGACGGACGCTGGCTGGCGCACTACGGATTTTCGGCGTTCGACCAGCCGACGCTGTCGGGCGGAGTGGGAGCGCGCCAATGAAGTTCTCGCTCGAATGGCTGCGGCACTTCCTCAACACCGAGGCATCGGTGGCCGAGATCGCGGCGACGCTTAATCGCATCGGCCACGAGGTCGAGGGGATCGAGGATCCGGCGGACAAGCTCGCCGGTTTCCGGGTAGCCGAGGTGCTGACCGCCGCTCCGCATCCGCAAGCCGACAAGCTGCAGGTGCTGACCGTTTCTACCGGAGACGGCGAGCCGTTGCAGGTGGTCTGCGGCGCGCCCAACGCGCGCGCGGGGATGAAGGGCGTGCTCGGCCTGCCGGGCGCGGTGGTGCCGGCGAACGGGATGGAACTGCGCAAGAGCGCCATTCGCGGAGTCGAATCCAACGGCATGATGTGCTCGGTCCGCGAGCTGGAGCTGGGCGAGGAGCACGACGGGATCATCGAGCTGCCCGCCGATGCCCCGGTCGGCGCGGACTTTGCGAGGTATCACGGCACGTCGCCGGTGTTCGACGTGGCGATCACCCCCAACCGCCCCGACTGCATGGGCGTTTACGGCATTGCTCGCGATCTGGCCGCGGCGGGCATTGGCACCTTCGCCGAGACCGATCTGCCCCGGCTGGACGGACCCGCGGGCGGCCGGGCTGAGATCCGGATCGACGATGCCGAGGGCTGCCCGGCATTCTATGGTTGCGTGATCGAAGGCGTCACAAATGGCGAGAGCCCGGACTGGATGCAGCGGCTGCTCAAGTCCGCCGGCCAGCGCCCGATCTCCGCCATCGTCGACATCACCAACTACGTGATGCTGACCTATGGCCGCCCATCGCACGCCTATGACCTGGCGCGGCTGAGCGGGCCGGTGGTCGCTCGCCGCGCGCGCGCCGGCGAACAGGTGCTGGCGCTCAACGAGAAGACCTACACGCTCGACGAGACGATGACGGTGATCGCCGATGACCAGGGCGTGCACGACATCGCCGGGATCATGGGCGGGGAGCATTCGGCGGTCACGCCCGGCACCACCGATGTTCTGCTTGAGATCGCCTATTTCGATCCCGCGCGGATCGGCGCGACGGGGCGCAAGCTGGGTCTGGCATCCGATGCACGCTCGCGATTCGAACGCGGGGTCGATCCGGCGTTCCTGGAAGAGGCGCTGACGATCCTGGCGCATCTGATCAAGCGCCACTGCGGCGGCAGGATCACGCAGGTCATGCGGGTGGGCGCGCCGCCGAGCACGCCCAAGACGATCGCGTTCGACGCCGGCCTTACCCAACGCCTCGGCGGGATCGAGGTGGCTGAGGCCGAACAGCGCCGCATCCTCGAAAGCCTGGGTTTTGCAGTGTCCGACGACTGGCACGTCACCGTGCCGCTGCGACGCCATGACGTCGAAGGCGCCGCCGACCTGGTCGAGGAGGTGGTCCGCATCCACGGCCTCGACAACGTGCCCTCCACCCCGTTGCCCCGCCCTGACGGGGTGGCCCGTCCGACCGCGACGCCCGAGCAGATCCGCGAACGCAAGGTGCGCCGTGCCGCCGCCGCCGCGGGATTGAACGAGGCGATCACCTGGTCGTTCGTTTCCCCGGCCGACGCGGCTGCGGTCGGCGGCGGCGTGTGGACGCTCGAGAACCCGATCAGTGAAGAGCTGAAGGTGATGCGGCCGTCGCTCTTTCCCGGGCTGCTGAAGGCGGTCCGGCGCAACTTCGATCGCGGTGCCGACAGCCTGCGCCTGTTCGAGATCGGGCGCCGCTACACCAGCGATGGGGAGCTTCCGACCCTGGTCGCGGTGCTTGCCGGCCACCGCACCGCGCGCGACTGGCAGACCGGCAAGCCGCAGCCGTTCGACGCCTTCGACGCCAAGGCGCTGTGTCTCGACTTGCTTGCCGCCGCGGGAGCGCCGGTCGCCAATCTTCAGGTGATGGGCGAGGCGGGGGCACTGTGGCATCCCGGTCGCTCGGCCACGCTGCGCCTCGGGCCGAAGACGATCCTGGGCCGCTGCGGCATGGTCCACCCGTCGCTGCTGCGCGCGTTCGACGTGTCCGTGCCGGTCGCGGCCTGTTCGATCTATTTCGACGCGATCCCGCCGAAAAAGAACGCTGCCTTTGTCCGGCCCGCTTACGCCCCGCCGGCGCTGCAGGCGGTGACCCGCGACTTCGCGTTCCTGGTGGATCAGGCGCTGCCGGCGGGCGACCTCGTTCGCACGGTCAAGGGGGCGGACAAGGTCAACGTCGTCGCCGCCCGCGTGTTCGATGACTTCCGCGGCGCCGGTATTCCCGAAGGCAAGAAATCGCTCGCGGTCGAGGTGGTCCTGCAGCCCGGCGACAAAACCTACACCGAAGCCGATCTCACCGGCATCGCCGACAAGATCATCGGTGCGGCGGGCAAACTGGGCGCGGAGCTGAGAGCATGAAGACCGCATTGGTCACCGGAGCGACCGCCGGGATCGGCGCGGCCACCGTGCGCACGCTGGTCGCGAGCGGCTGGCGCTGCATCGCGACCGGGCGGCGGGCCGAGCGGCTGGATGCGCTGGTGGCGGAACTGGGCGCGGACAAGGTGCACCCGGCCGTGTTCGACGTGCGCGACACCGATGCGCTCGACGCCGCGCTCGCCGCGCTGCCCGAAGGGTTTCGCGACATCGACCTGCTGGTGAACAACGCGGGTCTCGCGCAAGGGCTGTCGAACGCGCAGCACGCTGACCTCACCAACTGGCAGACGATGATTGACACCAACGTGACCGCGATGGTGACCGTCACCCGCAAGCTGTTGCCGGGGCTGATCGCGCGCAAGGGCGCGATCATCACCATCGGCTCGGTCGCGGGTAACTACGTCTACCCGGGCGGCAACGTCTATGCCGGCAGCAAGGCGTTCGCCAACCACTTCACGCTGGCGTTGCGGGCGGACCTGCACGGCACCGGGGTGCGGGTGACGAGCATCGAGCCGGGCATGGTCGAGACCGAGTTCACCCTGGTGCGCACCGGCAGCCAGCAAGCGTCGGACACGCTCTACGCCGGGGTCAACCCGATGACCGCGCAGGATATCGCCGACACCATCCGCTGGATCGCCGAACTGCCGCCGCACCTCAACATCAACCGGCTGGAACTGATGCCGGTGAACCAGGACTTCGCCGGGTTCCGGGTGGCGCGCGCGCACGATTAGCACGCCGTCCGCCGTCCCGGCCCCTGGGGGGACCTCGTCCGGCCAGGCGCCCCGCTCGACACGATCCCGGGTTTGGCCGGGATGACGCAGGAAATTCCGATGACTTCCAACCGCCGCACCTTCGCGATCATTTCGCACCCCGACGCGGGCAAGACCACGCTCACTGAAAAGCTGCTGCTGCAGGGCGGCGCGATCCACCTCGCCGGCGAGGTGAAGGCGCGCGGACAGGCGCGGCGGGCGCGGTCCGACTGGATGAAGATCGAGCAGCAGCGCGGCATTTCGGTGACCAGCAGCGTGATGACCTTCCAGAAAGACGGCACGGTGTTCAACCTGCTCGACACCCCGGGGCACGAGGATTTCTCCGAAGACACCTACCGCACGCTGACCGCGGTGGATTCGGCGATCATGGTGATCGACGCCGCCAAGGGGATCGAGCCGCAGACCCGCAAGCTGTTCGAGGTGTGCCGCCTGCGCAGCGTCCCGATCATCACCTTCGTCAACAAGGTGGACCGCGAGGGGCGCAGCGCCTTCGACCTGCTGGACGAGGTGGCCGACATGCTGGCGCTCGACGTCAGTCCGCAGGCCTGGCCGGTGGGCATGGGCGGGGTGTTCGAAGGCGTGCTCGACTTCGCGAGCGGCGACATCGCCCGCCCGGATGGACCGAGCAAGGAATACCTCGGCCGGCGCGACCGGGAGCCGATGCCGCAGGCCTTCGCCGACGAGGCCGAGCTGGCGCAAGGCGGCTACCCAGAATTCGACCTCGAGGCGTTTCGCAGCGGCGATTTGACCCCGGTGTTTTTCGGCAGCGCATTGAAGAACTTCGGCGTCACCGAACTCATCCAGGCGATCGACCGGTTCGCGCCGCCGCCGCGCGCGCAGCCGAGCAGCGAGGGACTGATCGAGCCGACCCGCGACGAGGTGACCGGTTTCGTGTTCAAGGTGCAGGCCAACATGGACCCGCAGCACCGCGACCGGATTGCATTCATGCGGATGGTTTCGGGCACCTTCAAGCGCGGCATGAAGCTGACCCCGTCGGGCCTTGGCAAGCCCATCGCGGTTCACTCGCCGATCCTGTTCTTCGCGCAGGACCGCGAGATCGCCGACACCGCGGAAGCTGGCGACATCATCGGCATCCCCAACCACGGCACGCTGCGGGTGGGGGATACCCTGTCCGAAAAGAACGACGTGCGCTTCACCGGCTTGCCCAACTTCGCGCCGGAGATCCTGCGCCGGGTGGTGCTGCGCGATCCGACCAAGACCAAGCAGTTGAGGAAGGCGCTCGACGACCTTTCGGAAGAGGGCGTGATCCAGGTGTTCTATCCCGAGATCGGCGGGCAGTGGATCGTCGGCGTGGTCGGCCAGCTGCAGCTTGACGTGCTGGTTTCGCGGCTGGAGGCGGAATACAAGGTGGAAGCCGCGCTGGAAATGGCCCCGTTCGCCACCGCGCGCTGGGTCAAGGGCAGCGATGCCGCGCTGAAGACCTTCACCGACTTCAACCGCGCGAACCTCGCCAAGGACCGCGACGGCGACCCGGTGTTCATGGCCAAGAGCCCGTGGGACGTGAACTATCAGGTCGAAAAGAACCCCGAACTGACGTTCTCGGCCACGAAAGAGCGCTAGACGGGGGAACGCTAGAGCGGCAGGCGCAGCTCCGCGCTCAGCCCGCCGCCGGGGCGGTTCGCCAGCACCAGCCGCCCGCCGTGCGCTTCGGCGATCGCCCGCGCGAGCGTGAGGCCAAGGCCCGCGCCGCCGGTCTGGCGGTTGCGGCTGGCCTCGCCCCGGGTGAACGGTTCGGTCATGGCGGCGATGCGGCTTTCGGGGATGCCCGGCCCGGTGTCGCTCACCCGCAGGATCGCCAGCCCACCCTCGCGCGACACCTCGACCGTGGCGCTGCCGGCGTAGCGGACCGCGTTCGAGATGAGATTGCGCAGGGCCCGCTTGGCCCAGGTGACGTGGACCGGCGCAACGACGCGCGGCCCCTCGGCCAGCTCGACGGGATCGCCCATGTCCTCGAACTCCTCGACCACCGACGCGGCGAGCGCGGCGAGCTCGGTCCGTTCGGGCGGCTCGGTCGCGCGGCCGACCCGCGCGAGGCTGAGAATATCGTCGAGGGTGCGGGTAATGTCCTCTATCGTATCGGCCATGCGCGCGCGCTCGGTATCGTCCTCGACCGATTCGATGCGCACCCGCAACGCCGCCAGCGGGGTCTTGAGGTCATGGCCGATCGCCCCGAGCATGACGTCCTTTTCATCCAGCATGCCGACGATCCGCGCTTCCATCGCGTTGTGCGCGGCGATCAGCCGGCGGACGTCGTCGGGCCCCTGCGGTGCGGGCGGATCCGACGCGTCCTGCCGCACGGCGAACTGCTCGACCCGCCGGGTGAGCGCGGCGAGCGGGCGGGTGATGCGCCGCAGCAGCAGGCCGATCGCCAGCATCAGCACGCCGAACAGCACCGCGGTCTGGATCACCAGCGCCCTCAGCGCGCCGCGTTCCCGCGCGGGGACCAGCGCGCGCGCGGTGACCCACTGCCCGCCGCCCACCGGCAGGCTCGCGAGCACCATGCGCGCGTCAGCGAAGGAGCTGTCGAGACCGACCGGCCGCCCCCGCGCGAGGCGCTCCAGCACGCGCGGATCGCTCATCGCCGGGCGGCTGGCGACGCGCAGGCGGGCGGCATCGAGCCCCTGCTCGGCGGCGATGTCGCGCAATGCGGCGGTGATGCGGGGTTCGGGACGATCGGCGGGAATCGCGGGCGGGGCGGCGCTCACCTGCAACCGGAAGCGCCGCATCCCGCGCGGCGGACGGTCGCCGCCATCGCGGCGCGGGCCGAGCCCGGTCAGCCCCGGCGCGCCCTGCGCCGCGATCAGTTGGGCGGCAAGCGAGCTGACCACGCGCTGTTCGCGCCGCTCGTCGCCCGCGCGCAGCAGCAGCGCGGCGGAGATGGCCTGCGCCACCAGCAGCGCAGCGGCCACCGCGACCAGCACTTGGCCCAGCAGGCTGCGCGGCCAGATTTTCACGGCCATGAAATCACTGGGCGGCGATCCGGCGCACGTCGGCGGCAAAGCGGTAGCCGCCGCCGCGCACCGTCTGGATAAAGTGCGGATTGCGGGTATCTTCCTCGATCTTGCGGCGCAGCCGGCTGATCTGGTTGTCGACCGCGCGGTCGAACAGGTGCGCCTCGCGCCCCTGCACCAGGTCGAGCAGGCGGTCGCGGTCGATCACCTGTTTCGGCCGGTCGAGGAAGGCCGTCAGCAGGCGGAACTCGGCGGTGGAGATCGGCACCGTCGCGCCGTCCGGGTCGGCCAGGCGGCGCTTCAGCGGATCGAGCCGCCAGCCTTCGAACTCGTACAGCGCGTCGTCCTCGGGCGCGGCGGGCGGCCGGGCGGCGCGGCGCAGGACCGAGCGGATGCGCGCGACCAGCTCGCGCGGCTCGAACGGCTTCACCACGTAGTCGTCGGCGCCGATCTCAAGCCCGACGATGCGGTCGGTCGGTTCGCCCTTGGCGGTGAGGAGGATGGTCGGGACGCTCTTGCTTTCGGCCAGGTGGCGGCACAGCGACAGCCCGTCCTCTCCCGGCATCATGATGTCGAGCAGAACGAGGTCGGGCACCTCCTCCACCAGCGCGGCGCGCGCGGCAGCGGCGCTGGCGGCTTCGCGCACCACGAACCCCTGGCGCGCCAGATAGGCGGCCAGGGGTTCGCGCAGCGTGGCCTCATCGTCGACCAGCAGGATGCGAGTGGACACAGGTTCGGTCACGGCGTCATCTGGTGCCCGTTCGGCAGGCTGCCCGCAAGCGCGCCTGCCGTCCGGTAACCTCAGTTGCCCTGCGTGGCCGCACCAGCGCGGCGCTGCTGCCACTGCGCCTTCATCGCGGCGCGGGCGGCCTGGCGCTCGGCCTGGGTGACGGTGCCGTTCCGGTCGGCGTCGAGCCGGTCGAACATCGTCAGCGCCCCGGCGGTGAACTCCGCTTGGCTGATCGCGCCGTCGTTGTTGGTGTCAGCCATCCGGGCCATGCCCATCTTGCCGCCGTGGCCACCGCGGCGGCCCATGCGCTGGGCGCCGTCGCCGCCCTGGCGGGCAGCCTGTGCGCCCTGGCGACGCTCGCCGTGCTTCGCGGCGAATTCCTCACGGCTGACGGTGCCGTTGTTGTCGGCATCGAGGCGGTCGAACCGCTGGGCCTGGCGCGCGGCGCGGTCGGCCCGGTCGAGCTTGCCATCGCTGTTGACGTCCATCTTCGCGAACCGCTCGGCGGCCTTAGCCTGGGCTTCGGCGCGGGTCATGTCGGCCTTGGCGATCTGCGGCGCGGCGATGGCGACGCCGGTGGTGGCGAGCAGTGCGGCGCCGATCGAAAGGGTCAGTTTACGCATACGAACTCTCCGGAAAAGAAACGGGGGAGAGCTGCGGGACCCGGCGGGGAAGGGGGAGGAAAACCCACCGGCTCCGCGCAACTCATGCCGACGGTTCTAGGCCCGTCATGTCGCACGGTTATGCCGCGTAGCCGGAGAATTGTCGCACAGTGTAACGCGCCAGCCCCGGCGTTCACCAGCGCGCAAGTCAGCGCGGGCGGTGCTCGGTCCCGATGCCGGCGGTGATGAACAGTGCTTTCGCGCGGCCGGCGATGTCAGCGGTGTGCCAGGTGCCGGGCGGGTTGATCGCGTACTCCCCCGCCTCGATCGTGACGCTGGCGGTGGTTCCGTCAGGATGCTCCTGATGCAGGGTTATCGCGCCTTCGAGGCACAGGACCACTTCTTCGCCAGCGGGATGCATCTCCCAGCTGTCCCAGCTGCCGGTGAATTCGTGGCAGCTCACCAGCCGCCCGTCTGGCCCGTCGCCATCGTGGCGTTCGCCGTAGCCCTGATACCAGTCCATGCCCGTGAACGCCGGCTGGGGCACCGCGGTCGCGCCGCGGCCCAGATGGATCGGGCGATCTTCGAGGCGGATCCCGCTCATTGCGGCGGGGCCATCACGAAGGCGTTGAGCTTGTTGCCGTCAGGATCGCGGAAGTAACCGGCGTAGAACCCGCCGCCGCGCGTGCCGGGCGCGCCTTCGCAAGATCCGCCATGCGCGAGCGCGATGTCGTACAGCCGCTGGACCTGCGCCTCGTCCTTCGCCCCCAGCGCGACCATCACCCCGTTGCCGATGGAGGCCGCTTCCCCGTTAAACGGCTTGGTCACGCCGATTCCCGCCGCGCCGCCGGGTTCGCCCCACGCGATGAAGGTATCGAATTCCATCATCCGCCCCACGCCCAGTTCGGCGGCGATCGCGTCGTAGAACGGCGCGGCCCGCGCGAGGTCATTGGTGCCGAGGGTGACGTATCCGATCATGACTATGCTCCTGCTGGCGACTCGAACCAGGCGGAACAATACGCGAACATCAGAGCGGCCGGCAAGCCTCTTCCAGCCACGCCAGCACCTCTCCGTCGAGCTGCGGGGCGAGCACGCTGCGCACCTGCGCATGATAGCTGTTCCACCATTCGCGCTCTTCAGGCGTGAGCAGCGATACCTCCACCAGCGCCTGGTCGATGGGTGCGAAGGTCAGCGTTTCGAACCCTAGGTAGTCGCCTTCCGCGCCCGCGATCTCGCGCGGTTCCACCAGCACCAGGTTCTCGATCCGGATGCCGTAGGCGCCTTCCTTGTAATACCCGGGCTCGTTCGACAGGATCATCCCGGCGAGCAGTTCCTGGTCGCTGCCGGCCTGCGCGCCGGTGATCTTGGCGATCCGCTGCGGCCCTTCGTGAACCGACAGGAAGCTGCCCACCCCGTGGCCGGTGCCGTGGGCATAATCGACGCCCGCGGCCCACAGGAACTGGCGCGCAAAGGCATCGAGCTGGCCGCCAACAGTGCCGGCCGGGAACACCGCGCGGGCGATCGCGATGTGGCCCTTGAGGACGCGGGTGTTGCGGTCCTTCTGCTCTGCCGAGGGTTCGCCCGGGCCGATCCACACCGTGCGGGTGATGTCGGTGGTCCCGTCGAGGTACTGGCCGCCCGAATCGCACAGGTAGATGCTGGAGGGCGCGATCGGGATGTTCGATTCCTCGTCCACCCGGTAGTGCGGCAGCGCGGCGTGGGGACCGGCGGCGCTGATGGTGTCGAACGACAGGTCGCGAAGGATGTCGCTGGCATCGCGGAATTCGCGCAGCTTGGCCGCGGCGGTGAGCTCGTCGAGCCCGCCCTTCGGCCCTTCGACACTCAGCCAGTGGAGGTAGCGCGCGATCGCCGCCCCGTCGCGTGCCTGCGCATCGCGGTGCCCCTGCTGCTCGACCGGGTTCTTGACCGCACGCGGCAGGATCGTGGGATCGCGCACCGCGACCGGCTGCGCGCCCGCGTCCTCCAGCGCGTGGAAGATCGCCGCCACCCCGTAGTTGGGATCGACGGCGACGGTCTTGCCGGAAAGCGCCGCCAACGCGCTCTCGAACGCCGTGCGCGGGCGGATGCTGACCGCATTGCCGAGGTGCTGGGCGAGTTCGGGGGTAACCTTGTCTTCGCCGATGAACACCTCCGCCGTTCCGTCGGCATGGGCGACCACGTACGACAGCGCGACCGGGGTGCGCTCGACGTCGGTGCCGCGGATGTTGAGCAGCCAGGCGACCGAATCGAGCGCGCTGATCACCGCCACGTCATGGCCTTCGCGCTTCAGCCAATCGGCCACTTCCGCGCGCTTGTCGGCGCTGTTGCGGCCCGACCGGCTATCGTCGTGGACCAGCGCGGGAGCGGTGGAGGGCTGCGGCCGATCGGCCCACACCGCGTCGATCGGGTTGCCATCCACCGGCACCAGGCTGGCGTGCCTCTTCTCCAGCGCCTTGGCGACACCCTCGGCCCAGCCCTTGGAGTGGAGCCAGGCATCGTAGCCGATCTGCGCTCGTTCGGGCGCGTGTTCGCCCAGCCACTTCGCCGGGCTGGTGGCGGGGACGCTCTGGTAATCGAACAGCTTGCCGTCCACCTGCTCGCGCACCTGCACGGTGTAGCGCCCGTCGGTGAAGATCGCCGCCTCATCCGCCAGCACCACGGCGGTACCAGCGGAACCGCCGAACCCGGTCAGCCAGTGGAGCCGCTGGGCATAGGCGCCGATGTATTCGCTCATGTGTTCGTCGGAAATGGGCACGACGAACCCGTCGAGCCCACGTCGCTTCAGCTCCTCGCGGAGGGCTGCCAGGCGGGCTTCGTGCGTTTGCATGAGCATTGTTGCGGTCCTTTCACGTCCCACATAGGGGCCACCCATGACCGATTCCACCATGAACGACGCCTCCTCCGGGCCGCCGCAGACCCCGCCCGCCGCCGCCAAGCGCCCCTCCACCGCTACGCACCACGGGATCACCGTCAGCGACAACTACGCCTGGCTGCGCGACAAGAGCTACCCCACGGTCGACGACCCGGAAATCCTCGCGCACCTCGACGCCGAGAACGCCTGGTTCGAAGCCGCGATGGCGGGCCAGCAGGACCGGATCGACGCGCTGTTCACCGAGATGCGCGGGCGGATCAAGGAAGCCGACACCTCGGTGCCGCAGAAGGACGGCAACTGGCTCTACTGGATCGAGTACGAGGACGGCGCCGAGTACAAGAAATGGTGGCGCAAACCCGTCTCCGGCGGGCCGGACGAGCTGCTGCTCGACGAGGTCGCCCTGGCGGAGGGCAAGGAGTATTTCCGGCTCGGCGCAATCTCGGTCTCGAACGACGGGATGAAGCTTGCCTATGCGATCGACGACAACGGGTCTGAGCGATTCACCGTCCGGGTGAAGGATCTCGGCTCGGGCGAGCTGCTGCCGGACGAGATCCCCGGCACGCTGTCGTCGCTGGTGTGGGTCGCGGGCGATACCGGCATCGTCTACAGCCTGGCCAACGAGCAGTGGCGGACCGACAATGCGCGGCTCCACTGGCTGGGCCAGCCGATCGACCAGGACGTGGAGCTTTATCACGAGGACGACGAGGGCTTCCGCGTCGGTGCGGGGCTGTCGGCGAACGAGCAGTGGCTGGTGCTGTCCGCCAGCGATCACGAAACCAGCGAAGTGCGGCTGATCCCCGCCGCGGCCCCCCTGGCCACGCCGCTGCTGGTCAAGGCGCGGCAGAAGGGGGTGGAATACGATGTCGACGTCTATCAGCAAGTGGGGGAGCGCGACGGCACGCTCTTCATCCTGGCCAACGACACGCACGAGAATTTCCGCCTCGCCACCGCGCCGCTGTCCGCGCCCGGCGAATGGACCACGCTGATCGAGGGGTCGGACGCGTTCTACCTGACCGGATTCGACCTGTTCCGCGATTTCTACGTGGTCGAAGGGCGGCAGGCGGGGCTCGATACGATCGAGGTGCGCTATTACGACGACCCGGCGCGGGTCGAGCCGATCGCCTTTCCCGAGGAAAGCTACAGCGCGGGCCTGGGCGACAATCCCGAATGGGCGATGCAGACGCTGCGGGTCGGCTACAACTCGATGGTCAGCCCGGCGACGACGTACGACTACCACGTCGCGGAGCGGCGGCTGGAAGTGCTCAAGGTGCAGGAGATCCCCTCCGGCTACGACGCCTCGCTCTACACTACCGAGCGGCTGCACATCACCGCGCGCGACGGGACCGACATTCCGGTGTCGATCATGGTCCGCAAGGATCGCGTGTCTCCCGGCCCGCTGCACCTCTATGGCTACGGCGCTTATGGCATCGCCATTCCGCCGGGGTTCTCGACGACCCGCCTCAGCCTGGTCGATCGCGGTTTCGCCTATGCCATCGCTCACATTCGCGGCGGGGATGACCTCGGCCGCGCGTGGTACAAGGCCGGCAAGCTGGAGAGCCGCACCAACGCCTTCACCGACTTCGTCGATGTCGCGAAGGGGCTGATCGAGCGCGGCCTGACCGGGAAGGGCCGCATCTCTATCTCCGGCGGATCGGCGGGCGGCGAGCTGATGGGCGCGGTGATAAACTCCGACCCCGAGCTGTGGGGCGCGGTGGTAGCGCACGTGCCGTTCGTGGACGTGCTGGCGACGATGCTCGACGCCTCGCTCCCGCTGACGCCGGGCGAATGGCCCGAATGGGGCAACCCGATCGAGGACCGCGCCGCGTTCGAACTGATCCAGAGCTACAGCCCGTACGACAACGTCCGCGCCCAGGCCTACCCGCCGCTACTGGTCACCGCCGGGCTCAACGATCCTCGGGTCACTTACTGGGAGCCGGCGAAGTGGGTCGCGCGCCTGCGCGAGTTCAAGACCGACGACAACGTCCTGCTGCTGAAGACCAACATGGGCGCCGGGCACGGCGGCAAGTCGGGCCGCTTCGAAAGCTTGCGCGAAACGGCGGAGGAATTCGCCTTCATCCTGTGGCAGTTCGGGATGTGATCGCCGCTGCAGGCAATCCGTCGGCGGGCCGGATGCGATCATGAGCAACCGCTTCGCCAAGAGCTTCACGGCCGCGCCGCGGCACATCGACGAGCTGGGCCACGTCAACAACGCGGTGTGGCTGCAGTGGGTGCAGGATATCGCCACCGCGCACTGGACCGCGGTCGCCGCGCCAGCCGATGTCGAGCGTTACGTGTGGGTCGTGACCCGGCACGAGATCGACTATCGCGGCAATGTCGGCCTGGGCGAGACCGTTAGCGCGGAGACCTGGATTCCCGCCCCGCCGCGCGGTGCACAGTTCGAACGGAGCGTGGAGTTCCGCGATGCGGCGGGCAAGCGCCTGGTCGCGGTGCGCAGCACCTGGGCCATGCTCGACAAGGCCAGCGGCCGGCTCGTGCGGGTGCCCGCCGCGGTGGCGGAGCCGTTTCTGCCGTAAAACCGCGCTTGCGGCTGGCCCGGCGCGTTGCTAGAGGCGCGCGCCTACCGAGGGCCGGTGCGCCGGCCCTTGTTTCATCCGATGTGCGGTCGTGGCGGAATTGGTAGACGCGCAACGTTGAGGTCGTTGTGGGCGAAAGCCCGTGGAAGTTCGAGTCTTCTCGACCGCACCAAACAGTCAGCCAAGCAGACATGATTTCGCCTTCGGGCGCCATGCGGTTTGAAAGTGGCGCAGTTCTGCGGGGTTTGGCGCCATGAATTTCTGTTCCGTGGGCGCGAGAGGCCGCTACCTCGCACTGAGGACGGCTAACGTCAGCCCCATTCTCTGACTGGAGATTTCCCGCCCACCCGGAGGGAAAGATGCGGTGGATCCCGCTCAGGCCTGAAAGCCGAGCAAGGCCTCTTGATTGGCCCAATCGGTGGGGAGCGTGGTTTCGAGCAGCAAGGTACGGTTGATCGCCTTGGGCTGGGTGCCTGCTGCAATGGACTCAACGATACGTGGGCTCAGCCAGCTTACGCTCGCCAGCTTGGTAAGCTGTTTGCGGCAGCGGCCTTCTTTGTGTGCCACCTGGTTGATGCTGAGCCCCGGGTTGCTGATGACGAGCTGCCGAGCTTCGAGTGCGTCGGCGATAAGCTGGACAAGCTTGTTATCCAGCGAGCTGCCCTTGTCTTCGGCATTAATCCTGAGCCTTGCTTCGCGGAACGGCTTTCGATCTGGCAGCGCGATGCTCCAGTTGAGCTCGCGACCCGTGCCCACCGCCAGTGCATCCGAGTTCAACACGACCTCGATCCGCTCGGCGCACACTTGCATCGCGGAGATCAGATCTTGCAGCGCTGTTTCGCGGGAACCTTGAATTGCAAGCCGACAGGCAAGCAATCGACCAGTCTCGAACATGGTACGCAGTCGACCCGCTTCTTCGATCCCTGACAGTCGGCGCAGGGCATGCTCATCCTCCAACAGCTGGGTGAGCTGAACGACAAGGTGCCGCTCGAGTTGCCCTTGTACGAACCGCGTTGCTGGCGGATCGCCTGGTCGGGCCAAATCCTTGCGGGTCTCGTAGTAGGCATAGCGGCGGCTGCGCTTGGTGGCATAAGTCGGCACCATTGGGCGTCCGTGTGGATCGGTAAGCAGGCCGCGCAACATGGCCTGTTGCGGGTCATTGGTGGGGCGTTTCCTTGGGGGTGCCTTTTCGTTCAGCTGTGCCTGCACCGCATCCCACATGTCCTCGTCCACGATCGCTTCGTGCTCGCCTTCGTAGACCTGCCCCTTGTGAACGATCTTGCCGCGGTAGATCGGATTCTTGAGCAGGTGGAACAGGCTCCCGCGCCGGAAGGGGATGCCACCCTTGTGTGGCCCGCTGGTCCGGTTCTGGACCTTCGTGATGAACCCTTCCCGCCGCAGAACCCCGATCAGGGCCGGGACCAATCTGATCTCGAGGTAGCGGCGCATGATCGTGCGCACCCGCTCGGCCTCTTCGGGAACTGGAACCAGCTTGCGATCGACCACCTCGTATCCCAGCGGCACAGGCCCTCCCATCCACATGCCCTTCTTCTTTGAGGCGGCGATCTTGTCGCGGATCCGCTCGCCGGTGACTTCGCGCTCGAACTGGGCAAATGACAGCAGCACGTTGAGGGTCAGACGACCCATGCTTGTGGTTGTGTTGAAGGCCTGTGTGACCGAGACGAAGCTGGCTTGCCTTGCATCGAGTTGTTCGACGATTTTGGCAAAGTCGGCGAGGCTACGGGTCAACCGATCGACTTTGTAGACGACGATCACGTCTACGAGGCCAGCTTCGATATCGGCCAGCAGCGCCGTGAGACCCGGACGGAGCATGCTCCCGCCAGAGAACCCGCCATCGTCATAACGGTTCGGCACCAGCGTCCAGCCTTCGTGCCGCTGGCTCAGGATGTATGCCTCGCAGGCCTCGCGCTGGGCATCGAGGCTGTTGAACTCCTGCTCGAGCCCATCTTCGGTCGACTTGCGGGTGTAGACCGCGCAGCGCAGCGGCTTCATGGCTTGGGATCCGTCAGGCCAAAGAACGCCGGACCGCTGCAATGCGACCCACTGATAGCCTTGGCGATAGCGGTGAGTGATGGCCATTGCTTCCCATCGTACTCAAAGCCTTTTTCTAGGACGGTCACGGTGTGGCCGACACCGTGCCAGTCGCGGACCAGCCGGGTTCCTATCGTAAGCTTGCGAGGTGGGGTGCCCTTCCGTTCCCCTTCTTTGGGCTGCGCAGCCAGCTTACGCAGTAGTGATTTGGTCGAGCGGCTCACTCCGCCGAGCCTTTGCTCCTGCAGCCGATAGGCGATCCCCAGTCGCATCAGCTCCGGCGACAGGTTGGGAGTGGGCGCGCCGTAGCGCCGCGCCCACTCCGCTTTCAGCTCGCCGGTTGTCATGACTGCAAGCCGGTCAAGGGTGACGTGAGCGCCCCGCCTCATCAGCGTGCCGCAACACGGTAACCGCGCTCCTCGCCTTCGATCTTCTCGCTCGTGATATCATGGCCCTTCTTCTTCAAGCCAGTCAGTGCGGCTCCCGTCATATGTGGCAGCCAGCCGGTTGCCAAAACGATTTGCGCGATTGTGGCGCCCTCGAGTTGCTGGAGCATTTGCAGAACGAGGCTGGACTTGTTGAACGGCTTCGGTTCAACAACGGAGCTGAGCTTGGTGTCTGGGACCGCAATTGCGCCTGCCGCTTTTGGCTCGCGCGCCATCTGCCGAGGGCGCTTCGTATCGGGCTTGTTCTCAATTGCCTCGATCATTGGTTGGTTCTCCATGGCGGAGCAGCACCGCGCCGCTCCCACCACCCAAGGCCCTGCCGAGCGCGCCGGTCAGGGGTGCGGCCCCACTTCAGGGCCGCGATTCACTGACAAAACCAATGCTTGCGGTGCGCAGCAAGTCCAATGGAACGTCGTGGTTTGGGGACCTTGTCGCTAACACACAGAAGATTTAGAGGAATTTGCTGGACCTATGATTTGGTCCTAATCAAGCGAGCAATTTGGGAACTCTTATATTCCGCCGGACGCCCAGAAAGTTCTGGCGCAGCTCCCCGCGACTCTCTGAACGCGAGTGGCAATCCCTTCACCTGACTAAGTTAGGGTTAGGCAGCGAGGTGCTCCAAATCATACTTCCGAAGCCAAGGAAGCAAAGGTTTAATGGAGCTTGCAGGATAAAGCGAATTGCGGGCGAAGTCAGCGACGCGTCCAAGTTCGTTTCGGAGAAAGTCGACTGCGGCGCTCACTGGCCTGGCATTGTCCTCTGGCAGCACAACTACGAAATCGTAAATTTTGGCGTGATCCTTCCCCGGTGATCGCCTCAAGATCCTGCCGCGCCGTTGGATAAACTGGCGGGGGTTGCGAGAGCTTGCGATAAGGTAGGCAGTTCTGCACGCAGGGACGTCGATCCCCTCGTCCAGGCACCGGATGGCGACCATCGCCTCGGTCTCACCATCTTTAAACTGGCGCAGGATCTCCCGACGTTGCCACCTGTTCTCGTCGGACGTAAACGGTGAAACGCGCACGCCCCGGCGCATCAAAGCCTGTGCAACCGCGTGCCTCTGCTTCATCTCGACAGAGTCGTCGGCGCTTTCGGCGCCATCAGCATCCTCGTCAACAATGGTCCTGCCGTCGCTACAATAGAAGAGCGAGTGAGCTTGCACCTTCTCGGTCTCGAGGAGCGCCTCAAGCTCGACCATCTTATTTTCGGCGGCGCCAATAAGGCGTGCCCTCTGCATTAGCAGCGCCTTCAATCGCTCGGAGCCTGGCCCCATCTGGCGGTCACGGGAAGCGGCAAAAGCCTGCGCTATCTGGTCGCTAAGATCGACATAATCCTGAGCCTCCCTCGCGGTAAGCTCCACTGGAATTGGAACGTACTCATAGGGGGTGAGGACCTTGTCGCGAACTGCATCGGCTAGGCTGTACTGGAAGACGGAGCGGTCATAGACATTCCGGATCCGGGCGTTGGCTTCTTCATCCAGATAGTGAAACGGCGTGGCCGATAAGCCTATCCGAAAGCGAGCATCTTCCAGCAATTTCCCGACATATCCAACTCCACCATGGTGATGGCACTCGTCCCCGATAAAAAACACTCTGCTTGAGTCGAGCTTTGTCGCGAACGATTGAAAGTAGTCTGACTTGAGGGTCTTATTGACCACTACTATTGCAATGAACTCACGCTGCTCCCCTGCGTTTCGGCGGAGATACGCGTTCACTACAGGCTCCCACTCTTTGCGAGACCCGTAGCATCGGACCGAATGGATGTTAAACTGCCGCAGCTCCTCGCACCACTGGTCGGCGAGATCCTGATAGGGAACGGCCACAACAAGGGCGATCCCAATGTTGGCCTCGATCGTTTTCGTGGCTGCATAGATGGCAGTGATTGTCTTGCCTGCACCTGTGGCGAGCTCGAGGATGCCATTGTGTCCATTCGCGCTCCAAGCTCGCAATGCCTCCAACTGGTGCGGCCGCATGGCGAAGGCAGCGCCGCCCACCGTGGTAGGTACCGCAGGCTTCGAATTTGTCGTTCCGACTTGCTTTTCGAAAAAGGCTCGAACCTTTACATCTTCTTCTTCAGTTCGCGGGCGACCCGGAAAGCGCTCCATGACAAAATTGAGGCCTTCTTCGATCGCCTCAGGAAGGGCGCATATGAGGGTGGAGCTACCCGTATCTCCCGACCACAGCTTGGCGAAATTACGAGCATGGTTTTCCACATAGTCCCTTTGGCCCTCGCTCCATGAACGGAAAACCGTGATCTCTTCGGAATTAAAGCGAGGATCGAGAGCACTCATCGTCTCATTCATGGAACCGCTGAAGGATATTGTATCCCCTAAGCGGTCTTCCAGTACGCCAATCTTTTGGTGGAACATGCCCTGGGGCCGAACTGCCACCTTCATCTCGAGCCGCTGAGTAGTGAACAGCCACGCAAGTAGACGGATTCGATATTCGAGAAGGCCCCCGCTATTCTCCGCGAGCACTTCATCAAAGCGGGGCAGCTCATCCTCTCCCCAGGGTCGACTCGCGCCTTCACGAATAGCTTCAAAATCCTCGGGCGCCACAAGCTTGCCAAAAATTAGCTCAATCCGCCCGTCGTTTTCGACGATAGTCGACATTGCAGACGGGGCGTTTAATAGTACACCTAGCGAAAAGAAGCCTACGGCACGCTGGTACTTAATGGCTCCGGTCAAAGCGGGCAAAAAGAACTCTGTGTAGAGGTTATCTGATTCCGAGGTGTAGTTGGTCTTCAGTTCAAGTTTGCGGAACATCAGAAGGTCGGAGCAACAACATCGCCAGCAGGTTGTGCCGCCGCCGGAGGTTTAACCCCGATAGAATTGAGGCCGCGCCAAACCGCGTCCTCTACGTCAAGGTCCGCATAGCGCTCGATCCAAGAATTAACGAGTTCAAGTCCGCCGTTGGCATACTCCTCGTAAATCTGAACGCAGTCTTTCTCCCGTTCTGGGCGCAACACGTCTGACGTCTTGCTATCCGCTAATGCAAGAGCAAATAAAAGGTCGACGGCTTCGTTAATCTGATACTGCGCTCCCGCGATATCTTCCATACCAGCCTTCTGGTCGAGAGGCAGTTTCCGCCTCTCCTTGTAGCCCAGAACCGCGCAGAAAGTGAGTGCTTCCCGCAAGGTCGGGAACAGCGACGATTCCTTGCCGCCGAGCTTCTGCAAGGTATCTTCGTATAGCTTGCTTCGCCGAACGGGTGAGTGGATCAAACGCATCGCTACCGCACCTCCGTGATGCGAGTACCCTCGATCTCGCTGTTGTAAGCCGTAAGGTCGTATGTGTCACCCCTGATCTCGATAACCTCGGGCTGCTTACCCTTACCATCGCTCCGATTGTGCCTGGTAAGGACGTATTCTTGGCCAACTTTGTCCGCGAGCGTTCCCATGACCGCGTCCGACGCTTGCGATGTGGAAACGAGCAAGATGACCTGTGAAGCCAGGTTCGGCAGAAACTCGGCGACGCTGCGACGATAAAGTGGGTCGAGGTGACCGAAGGGGGAGTCCACTACGAGGGGCGCGACGGTGCCCGGCAACAGGATGTCATCGACGTCTTTCTCTCTCTCCTTTGCATATTTCGCGATGGCTCCCGTGAAGGCCAGGCCAAGGAGCTGATTCTCACCGGTACTCTTAGCGATTTCCATCTTTCGTTCGTCATAGAGCCGAAGTTGATAATTCTTATCGAGCTCCACTGTCGCCGGCTTCCGCATGAACTTCTTGACGATCGCGTCGACCTCTCTCTCAATCGCCTCGCGAGCTGCCTCTTCCTCAGACTTAAGCCGGCTCTCCAGACGAGCCATCAATGCGGCAGAAAGCTGCGCCCGCTTGACGAAACGACGGGCCGCTTCTGACTTCTTGACCAGCTCGTCACGTTTGCTCTCAGACCCTGACTTTTGACGTTCGAAGTTATTAATGGATGTTTGAATATCCACTTTCCGACTCATTGCCTGGTTTCGCTGAGTTTTAGCTCGCTCGCGCGCCGCTTCTTTTTCCGCGATGTCCGTGAGCGGATTGGCGGCCAGCTCCTTTGAAATCTCGACGAGGTCTGCATCGAGGCGCTGTATTTCGGCCTCTACCCTGCGAAGGTCCTCATTATTGCGCTCGTAATCGCTCCAGGCGCGGGTGGCGCCCGCTTCGAGCCTACCGAGCGCTGTGTTGGTGGTCATCACACGCGACATGACAGCTTGATCGCCAGCCGAGTCTAGGAGGGACTTAATGCGGTCAAATTCCTCTGAACCCTTGGCAATTGGGCGACCGCAGACGCACGTTCCATCCTCAAGTATTTCATCGACGAACTTCTGATCGTAGGGCGCGGGCAATCTCCCGCGGGTGTCCTCAGCCTTAACGACGTGCGCCGATTCCTTGACGAGCTCCTCAGCCAGAACTGAAGTGATGTAAGTTCGCATCCACGCTTTGGACCGCTGCAGTGCTTTGGCTTTTTCGGTTTCGCGGGTAGCGAGCTGACTCTCAATTCGCGCGCGACGAGTCTGCGCCTCTTTAGCCGGCTTGGCGCCAGCTAGTTCCTGATTGAGTCTGTCAATTCGGCTATTTGCCGCTTCGATTTCCTCATCAAGCTTCAGTAAGTTTTCACGATATTGCGCGATACGTTGTACGGCCTCTTCGATTTCACGCTCTGCGTCCTGGGCTTCAGCACTCGTGTTGTCAGAAGCTTGGCGATTGAAGTCTTGCCACGCCTTCCGCAAATCCTCGAGCGCCATTCGGGCGACGGTCGAACCGAGGATCCCTTTCACAGCCTCTCCAAATTTTCGCGCACCCGTTGATCCGGTGTAGCGGCTCGTCGCTTCCCCGTAGAAAAAGAAGTGCGGCGCCATCTCGCGCGGGATGACGGAGTTGATAAAGCGGTCCGGCCGATCCTTGGACGACGGGATTTCCCCGCCGTCGGCCAGCTCGCGCAGTCGCAGGGGATGGGTGGTCTCCGTCTTTTGATCAAAGCTCCGCGATGCCCGGTAAGCCTTTCCTTCGTGCACGAAGTCGATCTCGACGGTCGTCTTAGTCTGGCCATCTTTCTGGATAGCGCATTCGTTGACGAGCTTGCTCGGATTTTCGAATTCGCTTTCGCTCGGCAATATACCGAAAAGGCACCAATTTATTGCGGCCAAAAGGCTTGTCTTACCAACCCCGTTTTCCGCCCTAATCAAAGTAACGTTTTTTGATGGGTCCTTGGATACTAGAAAGTCGTTGTCCCCGTAGAAGCTGCGCCAATTGTTAATCCGGATGAACTCAATCAGCATGCATTATACTCGATCGATGTTGGTTTCGATGATGCGCTTGACCTCACCCGGGATGCCCCGACCCGTTTCGCCGTTCTGGAAATAGTTGCCGCGCACTTTGTCGACGATTTGTCGAATGATTTTATCCATCTCGATAGGGTCGAAGGCGCGCCCCTCAGCTGCACGCGCATTAGTTGACGATTCTTCCACCAATCCCCTCCCCAAGAGCCCCATTCTCAGCAAGCTACCGCTAATCGGCAACTTCTTTCAATACGATAAACCCGTGTGCAGTGGCTACACTTACCTGGGCGGCCGGAAAAGGGGTCGAGCCCAAGTGAGGTTCGGCTTACTCGTTGGTTATCGGACGGCAGCTCACTTATGACAGGTTATGCAGAGCTTGCCTGCGCCATAGACTTCGTCAATATCGACCGCTTCTTCGTCAGCAAGGATGTTGACCGGGCGGCGAGAGCGCACCCGCTCGACCCGCTTAGCGTGGTCACGACGGATCTGATCGAGACGTTCTGGGCGAGAAAGCTCAGCCAAGGATTCGCCGTGGCTCCAGGTAAATGGCGAACCGTGCTCGAGCGCATTCTTCTCGTATCTAGTTGCCTCTTCAAACGCTTCCGGGTGCTCGTCTAGGAGGCGAGCCCACTCAATTTTCTGCTGATAGAAGCAAAAGGTGCACCCACTCCGAGAACGCCAGCGATAGTAGTCGGGGAGACCCAGACCCGCCGCATCGAGGATTTCCGTCACACCAGCTTTGTCGATGCCTGCTTCTCTAAAAGGCAGATGCACTTTCAGGCTGTCCTGACCGGAAACGTATCCCTCACGGTAATCTTCATCGGATCTGATGGCGACGTAGCTGTGGATCTGCTCCCCTGCGGCCAAGGCAGGCTTCAGCCATTGTTCGAACGGCTTGATCTTAAGCTGCCTCGTGCACCACCGGGTCTGCGGAGACGGCAGGAAGTTCTTGTACTCCTGCAGCCAGAAGTCGAAGTCGCGATCGGGGTTCAGCCGCAGGATGGGCTTGCCTAAGAAGCCCTCGAGCCGACCTAGAAACTCATAGACCTCCGGCAGCTCCTTCCCCGTGTCTGTGAAGAAGTACTCGATATCAAGCTCAGGCTTCGCTTGACGCATGTAAACCGCGAGAGCTGCACTATCCTTGCCACCAGAGATTCCAAGAACGTGGCGCTCGGTCATGCCGCCACCTGCGCCGGCTGCTGAACGTCATCGAGCTCTTTGGCTAGTGATAGCCCTAGCCGCGCGATGGCCCCAAGCGCGACAGCTGAACCCGCATCAGACTCGTTGATCAAACGCCTTATCTCAATCGCCAACGCATCAGCTTTTTTCCGCTCAATGTCGTTCAGCTCGACAAACGGAGACGCGGGCGCGGGATAGCTTGGGTCACTGATATATACGGCCACGCTGGTCTGGCGATCACCTCGTCCCTTCAGGTGAGCTAGCCCTTCCGCTTGCAAGAACTGTTGCGCCAGAGCCGCGAGTTCAATTTTCGCCGCATCAATATCGCGGTCAACCCAATCGCGCGCAGGCTTATTTGCAGCAAGGCTGGCGATGCCTTCAATCTCGCTGATCTCGCCTGTGAACGCACTTAGCCTCGTCGCGAGTGCATCGAGGCGGAAATTGCCCGAGAGACCTCGCAAATTTTCGCAACGCTCATGAAGATCTTTGAGCTCGGGATCCGAGGCTGGGTCGCAGCGCAGCTCTGTCAGAAGCGTTCTAGCCAAGTCTTCGAGCATCGCGGGATAGGCGGTCTGTAGTTCGGTCAGAGCCGCGGCAACTGCGCCGGCAACCACTCCTGGCTCGCCTTCGAACTTGCTAGGGATGTCGTTGAATAGCAGCTGGTTCGGGTCATGCGATTTAAGCCCGAGCTGACGCAAGTTGATCGCCTCAGGCGAGACCATCGCTGTCCTCTGCGACCAGCTCGGCAAAGCGCGGATTCGGCCAACGATCGCCTTGGCGACGTCAAGCGGAGTGGGGGCGACGTGATCACTGTCGCCCAGCGATCCGGCAAGCTCAGCAACCAGCGAGACGTCATGATGTGTGAGCTCGACGTGTCGGGCTCGGATTGCACTGGGATCCTGCAACATGCGGTCCACGAAATAGGTGTCGAGTTGCGGCCGGAACACTCCATCGAGGTAGAGCGAAGTATGACTTGCGCGCGTCAATACGTAAGCAAGGCCCAGCACCGGCAGCAGACCGTCCCTCACTCCGAAGGGCGATTTGCGCCAAATGCCGAAGATGTCCGCGATGCTGACGTCCTCAGAGCTCTGGAGCGCTGTATCTGCGGCTTGCCAGACTGGAAACAGGCAGTGCGGATCGTCAGCCGGAGGTGCAACGAAGCCAACCTTCCCTGCGGCAGTCTTGCCATAGAGACCCGTGGCTTCCAGCAAGCTGAAGAACAGCCCTGCTTCTGGCGGATAACCTTGCAAACCAAGCTTCGGCGCCCCCCGCCCCTCAACCATTGCATGGAGGAGCGACCGGGTAGCTGCGACGGCATTCGACGAAGGTCTGGTACGGTTGACTAGCTCGTTGTGCAGCCGCGGCGTGTAAGAAAATCGCCAGTCCGCGAGGCGAGATGCCAGCAAACTCAAGCCGGCTGGCCCCGTGTTCTCGCCAAGATCTACCGCAAGATCTTCTCTCGGGCCGTACCAGTCCACCTGGTCGACCGCATCGCGCAGCCGATCATCTAACTCAGCAGACAAGCGAGCGAGGCGAGCATCGATTTCCCGGCGAGCGACTGCATCACCCTCGAGCTCAGGTTGTTGAGCACGAACATGCTCCAGGGCCGCAAGGTCAGCGGTGAGCTCGCGCAGGCGATAGCTATCGCGGGTCCAGCCAACCATAACCAAGTTCTCGCCAGCCTGATCAGCCGCTGCGCGCGCAAGGCGCCTCGCAATGACTTTTGTTTCCCCATAGGCACTAACCAGAATGAGAAACATGCCTGCGGAGCCTGGAGCGGGCCGGTAGCTGCGCACCCGCTCTTCTGCCTCGTGAAGGGGTCCGATACCCACTTCAAACCAGCGAAGTGCTCCGGTCGCCTCGTAGTGGCGCTTGGCCAATATGGGTCTCAGTGCGGACTGCTCTTCAAGTCTTACGAAATCAGTGCTGACGCCTTTGGCCCGAGCGTCATCGAGCGCCTTCTCGATGTCGAAGTCGCTGCCCGCGTAGATCGCATAAGAACCCGTGTGCTTTCTGAAGACAACTACCGACCAGTTGATCAGATCGGCTGAGAGCGTCGACCATTGCCGATCCAAAGACACCCCGACACCGTACATGACGACTTCGGGCGTGGGCTGCAGCCCCGATCGATCCTTGAACAAGTCCAATAACGCGATGGTTTTGATCGCTGCGATGTGCGCGGCCGTCCCGCCGCGCCGCTCACATCGGTCAATTGCATCGACCGCTGTTGACCAGCGATGGCCGTCCGGGGAGGCCAGAATCGCAGCTTCTAAGTTAGCGCGAAGATAATCCCACAGCTGATCAGGACCGAAGCGCCGCTCGCCTGGAGCGGTCTCTTGCAGGAACTCTTGGAGACCAAACGGCTCTGCAGAGGTCAGGAAGCCAAAGATGCTCCGTTGGCTCTGGCCAAAGCGGCGGCGTGAGATGGGCCCCAACAACGCAGCAGTGAGGGGGTGAAGCGGCCAGCAGTTCGCAAGCTTATCGGCGAGCCGTTCGCTATCGCTGGCGCGGCCGCCGCGCATCGTGGAAGCGACAAGGCGCGTTCCTTCGTCGATCTCAGCCGTGTGAGAAGGCGCCTCTATCGCACGCGCGATGAGTTCAATCTGCTCGTCGGCAGCAAGGTTGACCGGGAGATCGAGGTAGCGCCCTTGAATCTTAAGCCATTCGTCGCGGCTTTCGCGGGACAGGCGCTGCGCATACTCGTCAAAGGATTGGTGAAGAATTCCAACGAGAAGCAGGCGACCACCGCTGCGCGAGGAGATTTCTGCCAGCTCCTGGAAGAGGTGTATGTCGCCGTATTCAAGCGCAGCATACTCGAGGAACTTGCCCATCTCGTCGATGATGAGTGCAAGCCCCGGTCCCGGTATCGAAGCGGCCGCTCGTCCCACCCACGCAGCAAAGGGTTCGTCCTTCGCCCTGCGCGGCAATCCGCCACCAGCAGCCTTCATGGCGGCAGCAATGGACGCTTCGGGATCAGCTCGCTGCCCAACGACTGCGCAGATACGCCATGGATCTAAACTCGGCCGGAAATGCCCTTTGAGCTCTTCAACCTCCCGCGGGGCGCCGGCGTCACCCAAAGCAGCAGCGAGACCCGCTTCTCCGCCCTGGAGTAGCGATGCAAGGGCAACGGCTAAGCTGGATTTTCCGCTGCCGTAAGGACCTGTCCACGTGAAGGCACTGTGCCCCGTTGCCATCCGGTGGCGGGCCATGGCGTGCAAAGTGTCGATAGCGGAAGGCGGGCAGATGTAGCCCTCAAGAGCAGCGGGATCGCCAACATCGGTGTCTACTCGCACCGAGCGCGTAAACCGCCGCGACACTTTGACCAGATCGGAAAGAACCGGGCTCATGCCGCGATCGCCCGCATATCATGTTGGTACATCTGCCTCAGAACGTCCCAGCGGCTCAGGCCTTCAGGTTCGTGCATGTAGAGCTGCCGCATCCCAGATGACTCGTCCCAACGCAGCTTCTCTCCAGAGAGCGATTCCAGCCGTGCAAGCCGGCCCGCCACGCCATCTTCGTCAAGAAGGAACACTTGCCCCGGGGACCCACGCTCGAACGTCAGAAACTCGACCGAGAAGGAGCGCCGGCCAGGATAAAAGCTCTCCCAGAACTCCAAGACGGCGAACAGGAACACCTCGTCCGGGAGCGAGGCCTTAGGGCCGCGGCGGAAGCGGTAAAGATCTCCGAGGCCTGCGGCCTGCACCAGCCCAAGCTCGGCAAGTGGGCACTCGATGCTATCCTCCGGCGCGCGGCGCGAACCTTTCGAGCCAGCGAAATAGGTGCGGATAAGGCACTCGACGTCTCGCTTGATCGTCGAACCGCTAACGGCGCGGCCGCTGCCGAGGCGCCCTGACTCCGCGAGCTTCTCGCAGCGCTGCGTAAGCCGGCGCCGAAGCAGTTCTCGATCGAAGCTTGGCTCGTGAAACTCGTTAAACGCCCAATGCCAGGCAGTCGCGCGCCCGGGCTTCGAAGCTAGCGTCCAATGGAGGAGCCACAGCGAACCAGGATGCTCGAGGTATGGATCTAACGCATGGCCGAAAAGTAGATCGCCGACCGGTCCCGTGCTAATTCTGGCGTTCCGCTCGCCTTTCACATCCTGCGAGGAAAGTACACCTGTCGCGATGGCCCAGTGCTTCATAGAAAGCACCATATTGCGGCCAACACCAAACACCGCGATTGACTTGTCGTCGTTGAATATCGAGCCGGGCACTAGGCCTGCCTTCTGTTCGGCATCGACTGCATCGTACGCCTTCTTCAGCCAGCCATATCGCAAAGGGAACGTCTCATGGCCAGCGAAGTGGAGTTTATCTTCGGTGGCATCGATGATGCTGCGGGGCATAGGGTCTCACTGGTCTAGGGTTCCAGTTGATTGCCTTGGGGCCGCCGGCTATGTCAACGCCTGGTCTCAGAGACCAGGCCCGTAGTTGGGGGAATAGTGACCATCTACCTAGACTATCAATCATCGACCCCGGTTGATCCACGGGTGCGCGCGGTGATGATGGAGGTGATGGAGCAGGATTTTGCCAATCCGAGCTCGGAAAGTCATAGCGCCGGATGGTCGGCGCGAGCGCGGGTTGAGGAAGCTAGGGCCACCATTGCGCGCGCGGTTGGCTGCGCGGCTGATGAAATCGTCTTCACGTCCGGCGCGACTGAGGCGGATAACATCGGGGTGCTTGGAGCGGCGATGGGAGCTCCAGAGGGCCGACGCCGCATACTGATCGGAGCTACCGAACATAAAGCAGTCCTAGAGTCAGCATTCGCGGCCCAACGGCTCGGCTTCGCGGTCGAGCTGCTGCCGGTCGATCGCAACGGCATGATTGAACTTGCGCATCTGCAATCGAAGCTAGGCAGCGATGTCGCTGTGGTTTCGGTAATGTGGGTCAACAACGAGATTGGCACAATTCAACAGCTTGAACCGATTGTCCGTGAATCTGCGGCATTCGGAGCGTTCGTTCATACGGATGCCACGCAAGCTCCGGCAGCGTTGCCAATTGATCTGACGGAGCTCGGCGTCGATGCGGCGAGCTTCTCGAGCCACAAAATCTACGGCCCGAAAGGCGTTGGGGCTCTATACCTCTCGGCGGCCTCTCCTTGGCGGCCGAAACCACTCCTGTTCGGTGGAGGCCAGGAACAAGGTTTGCGGCCCGGTACGCTCCCCACGCCTCTTTGTGTCGGCTTTGCCGAGGCATTCTCAATTATGGCTTCCGAAGGTTCCGTTGAACGAGCCCGCGTTCAATCTCTACGAGACGAGCTAGCTAAAACACTCCAGGGTCTTCTTCCAGAGGTGCAGAAAACAATCGAGGACGTCCCTCAGCATCCCGGCACTCTGCACATCCGGGTCGACGGAATTAACGCCGACGACCTTTTGTCGCGTCTTCAGCCTCATCTCGCTGCTTCAACGGGGTCTGCTTGCACTAGTGGTCGGCCCCACAACTCTCACGTATTGGAGGCACTTGGCCTCTCCTCCGATAACGCGGCCTCGGGCCTTCGCCTTTCACTCGGGCGATTCACCACCCGGGAAGAGATCAATGAAACAGCATCGATCCTTCGGGCAGCTTTCGCGCTCCTGCGCCCAACTCAATAGTTCAAGGCATACGGAAACGGAGAGGGACAGCCCAAGGTTTTCGATTTTCGTGGCAAGGGAAGCGAAAGGGCGTGAGCGAAGAGCTACCCTGTGAAGTGCAACAGTCACTTCAATTCGTTCTTGAAATCCGGATGGTTAGGCCCGAGCAGAGATTTCAATCCAAAGTTTTCGAGGAACTCGATCTTACCACGCGTGCAATGGGGGAAGACATTCGGACGGCAGCCGTCGCCGCGCGAGTAGATGGGGCGGTGCTGCAAGTATCGGCGGGCGAGGCCACCGTGCTTGTTATAAGGGGGACGCAGACTTGGAAGAACTGAAACCGATTGCGCGTGAGGCGCTCGACGCATTTGCATCTATCGCGGGATCGGCTCGCGGCGGTCTTGCCGACCGGGGGATCACGCTCGATTCCTTCGCTACTGTCAACGAGGCAACAGCAGATAAGCTGGCGGCTGACTTGCAAAACCGGAACGCCGACCGGAACAGCAACCTGCAGCGTCTGCGGCGCGAACCCGCGATTGCGCGGCTCGTATACGAAGACGAGGGCAGTGCGACGCAAACGCTCTACCTTTCCCCCGCTGGCTCTCCGCCCTCTGCTTCCGTTCGGGTGTGCAGCTACATGAGCCCGCTCGGGCGTCTCGCCACCGGAGCGGTGGGTGAAGAGATCGACGTAATGCTTCCGCGCGGAGAGGCATGGCTCATCTTGCGCGAAAAGATGACGTTCAGGCCGATCGAGAACGGCGAGGGCTGGGACTCTCAGCCCGCCATCCATTTTCGTGAACGCTCCGCCCCGCTTACCATCCGCTCCTTGAGGGAGCTGCTGCGCGAGGCCGGCGTTCCGGCCGAGGAAGTCGATGCAGTTGCCGCCTGGCTCGAAGAGGGCGAAGCACAGGATGGTGACGGCAATATTCTTGAAGGCATCCGACGCGATGCGCTGACCGCGATGCAGTTGCGGGTCGCACCCATCCTCGACTCATTCCAGGACCGCATCTTCCGCCTGCCGATCGACAGCAGGATCGCTGTGCTTGGTCCGCCCGGAACTGGGAAAACCACCACCATGGTGCGACGGCTGCGCCAGAAGCTCGACTTCGAATATCTCGAGGAGGACGAGAAACTGCTGGTCGAAGAGCCAGATGCTGCCGGTCTGTCGCATGCCAATAGCTGGCTGCTGTTCACTCCAACCGAGCTCTTGCGCCTCTACGTCAAGGACGCGCTGGGGCAGGAGGGCGTCCCGGCGCACGACGAGCGGCTGCGCACGTGGGACGAATACCGCGCCACGATCGCTCGCAACGCCCTGGGTATCTTGCGCAAGGGAAGCGGCGGGGGGCTGGTCGTCTCACTCGCGGCCCCGGACGAGTGGCTCGCAAACGATGCGTTGCAAAACCAGATTGGTTGGTTCGAGGCGTTCCAAGCCTGGCAGTCCGCCGATTTCATCCGCCAGCTCACTACCGAGGCGAACATTCTCGCCAAGTCGGGCGATGGGGACGCGCAGCGCGCAGGCGAGCGGGTCGGCGCCGGGCTTGCGCGATCCAGCAACCCACTGCGCGCGCTAGCCGGCCTAGCCGACATGCGGGCCGACTTGGCCAGATTGGCGGCCCGCCTCGGGGGGGAAACGCGCGGTGTGCTTGCGCAGCCGCTGCGCGTCTTCGCCGCGGCGGACCCCGATTTTCTCGATGCACTAACTGTCTTCGTCACCGATATGCTTCGCAACGCGATCGATGATGATGCCGATGATGCTGATGACGCCGATGATTCTGACGACCAAGGTGATGACGGGGAAGTTGAAAGCGGTGAGCCGCGTCCAGCATTGCACGGGCGCCGGCTCGTCGCGGACGTTTTCCGCCGCGCGATGCGAACCGCAGCCTTGCGCCAGGCGCAGGGTCGCAAGCCGGCACAAACGAGCCGGGCCGGCCGGATACTCGCGTTCCTCGCTGAACGCGGGCTCGAGCAGCCTGAGCTCAAAGAGGTCGGCCGCCTCTTGCTATTGCAGCGAGCTGCGGGGCGTCTCGCCGGCGCAACTTCAAATTATCTGCGTCGGCTTCCCGCTCGGTATCGCCGCTTTCGGCGAGTGATGCGCTCAGAGCAGCGGTGGTACGGTCCCGTTTCGGGACTGGCGGCGCAACTGCATCCGGCCGAGCTGGATCTAATCGTACTGGCGATGCTGCGCTCGGCGCGGGAAATGGAAACGGACCGCTCGCTCTCCAGTCGCGTAGCGGACAGGCGTCCACCGCTCCTAGATACGATCGCCCAATTGCGGCGCAATCAGGTGTTGGTCGACGAGGCAACTGATTTCTCCCCGGTTCAACTGGCTGCGATGGCCGAGTTGGCGAGCCTCGGCACTGGATCGCTATTCCTTTCAGGTGACTTCAACCAGCGTTTGACGCGCTGGGGTACGAGCTCTGAGGAGGAGCTCGCCTGGGCGGCGCCGGACCTACAAATCAACCGCGTTTCGATTACGTATAGGCAAAGTCGGAAGCTTGCCGCCTACGCGCGCGAGCTTGCGAGGCTCCAGGGGGCCGAAGTGGACGACAACGCTCCGGATTTCGCGGAGAACGTCGGCTACGATCCCGTGCACGGCAGCGGACTCTCCGACGATGAATCGACCGCGAACTGGCTCACCGAGCGGATCCGAGAAATCGAGCGTCTTTCGGATGATCGGCTACCGACCATTGCGGTCCTCGTTCCGGACGCCCAAAGTGCAGAAGTGCTCACTGGGCTGCTTAATATACATCTTGCTGGATTGAACCTACAGGCCAAGGCCTCTGATGGTGAAAAGCTGGGCAAGACTAATGAAATTAGAGTATTCCCCATATCCGATATCAAAGGGTTGGAATTCGAAGCCGTGTTCTTTGTGATGGTGGATCAACTTGCGAAACGTGAGCCTGATTTGTTTGACCGTTACATTTATGTTGGAGCTACTCGTGCCGCTACCTTTCTCGGCCTGACGACCTATGACGTCGATCTCCCGGCAGGGCTGTCACAGGCCCCCCTCGTCTATCAGAGAAATTGGTAACAGACACTTTCGCGATTTCGAGTGAAGCGCCCGAGTCGACGTTCTGGGCTACCGCATTCATCATGGTAGATTGGAGCAGGCGAGATGGCCCCAGCCCACCCATGGATCACGCCAGGTATCTTTTTTCGGCGTCTGAGAGAACTCGAACGCGGTGCGGTAGTGGATATCGGAACTCGGGCCTCCTGCGCGGGCACGCGGACCCACGGCACGCTAAGCTCATTATGGCGGGAAGTGCTGGCAGAACCACTGATAACGTACAATCTTTCATCGTATGAGCACGTAGCGGTAGCACCGCGTCATCAGCCGGTTCGCGCTTCGATCGAACTGCCGGTTGACGTTTTGCGGATTGTGAAGCCGTTGGGAATCGCTTGCTGGACGAGCGGGACGTGCGAGATCAGGCCGACAGACCGGTTCTGCCCGACAATATCCTGAAGCACTTGAAGGACCCGATCGAGCGTCCCGCTGTCGTTGTCAGTATCCAAGCTTCCAAACCCCTCATCGATGAAAATAGTGTCCAGGCGGATGTTACCGCTGCTCATCTCAACGACGTCAGAAAGACCAAGCGCTAACGACAAAGCTGCTATGAAGGACTCGCCGCCCGAAAGCGTGCTGATGTCCCGCGTCCGACCCGTGTGAACGTCATGGACACGAATATCGAGGCCACGCTTGCTTCGACCGCTGACACTTTCGCTGTCGCGCTCGAAGCGATATTGCCCTGACGACATCGGGATGAGGCGAAGATTGGCCGCTGCGACGACCTGCTCAAACATTGCGCCAATCGCATAACTTTCGAGCGTGGTCTTGAGATTGTTTTCGCCTTTGAACGCAGCGGCTAACGCGCGTAGCGGGCCCGTCGCCTCTTCCAGACGATCCAAGCGGGCAAATTCCGCTGCCAACTCTTTTTCGAGATCCTGCAAGAGCGTAAACTTCGCACTGGCGTTTGCTGATGCAATGCCGGCGACCTCTACGGCTGACACGCACTCCGTCAGCACCTGTGCCAAATGCTCGAGGTTGGGGTGCTCTAGGTCTCTAAGAGCTAACTTCGCTTGCTGTACGCTCCCACGCGCCTGGTCCAACGCGCGCTCGTGTTCTGCGACGGCTTGTGAGAGGTTTCCGATTTCCTGGATGTCCGCCTTGTGGACATCGTAAGTCTCGCGATCCAACCCTATGTCGGCCAGCCGATTATTTAACCGGATCGAACATTTCTCAAACGCTGCCTCAGCCTTCGCCAAATCCCGGGCTGAGCTTTCAAATTCGTTCTGTGCTGACTGCGCGGCAGCAGCGGCCGCCTTCTCATTTGACCTAGCAGTCTCGAGCGCACCCTGTTGCTCGCTGATAGCAACGGTCAGGCGATCCTTCTCTGCGTTCAGAACAGAGGCGTCACGATAGATCTCGGGCACATCGCGTAATGCGAGATCAAGAGAACTTAGCGCGACTGCTAGCTCGGTCTGGGCCGCGGAGGCGTTTGATTGCGCAAATTTTAGCTCATTGGCTTTTGTGTCCACGCGGGCAGCAAGTGACTTGAGCGCAGCCTCCATACTGGGGACGTTGGCCTCTGGCCCAAGCGCAGCAAGATCAGCTTCGAGCGATTCCGTTTCGTTCGACAGCTCCACGTCTGATTGGGATGGGGCCCTAAGTTTAGATAGACCTAGCCTCAATTCTTTGGCTTGGCCTTCGGTTGTCGCGACCGCCATTATCGCCGCTCTCTCGGCATCCCGCTGGCGCTCGAGATCAGCGAGTGCAGTTTGAACTGCCGCCTCAAGACCGGCTGTATTCCCGTCGCCTGTTGCGGGGGACGGATGATCACGAGATCCGCATACGAGGCAGGCCTCGCCTGCAATCAAGGTTTCGGCCAGCATCTGGGCCCGGGCGTTTTCCAGCGCATTCGTGGCCGTCTGATGAACCTGCTTGGACGCATCTCGCGCTGCTCGTGCATCCTCCGCTAAGATCTTTGCCTCGGCTAAATCACATACGGCTCGATCCGCTCGCCGTGATGCGTCACCGTAGGCTCTTGCGGCTTCAAGCGCAGATTTTGCGACTTCCAGACGCGAACCAATTTTAGCTCGCCGTGCCTCATTCTTGTTCGCTAGATTGAGCGCCTCCGCATCCGCTTTCTGTTTGGCTACGAGGCTTTGATAATCAAGATTGATGAGGTCGAGTTTTTCAGAAGTCTCCTGCTTTGTGCGTTCCTTGGCAGCGCATGCGTCTCTCAACGATCCGACAGTCTCAAGAGTCTCCGAGTGACGTTCCAGCGCATCTCGCTCCGCCAGGAACTTCGCAGTTTCGGCCGAGTGGGCTTCTTCCGCTTGCAGTGCCACCTGCGCGAGCCCGAGCTGATCCCCGGCAACCGCGTTTGCCAACTTTGCTTTGTCGGCAACGTCTTTTGCGATCGCCAATGCGCTGTCTGCGTCCGACATCTCACGGTCGATGTCAGCGAGGCCGTGGACCGCACGGGCCTTTTCGAGACGGACTTTCAAGGCGTCGACTTTGCCGCTCTCCGTTTCGATTGACGCAAGAGCTTCCATTGCGGCGACGTGAGCTGCAAATTGATCGGCTAAAGTTTTGGCAGTGGCATATGCTTCGTTTGCTGCGGCGAGTGAGGCTTGCGCTGCCACCAACTCGCCGCTTCGCCGTCCCGCCTCCTCTTGGGCATTACGGATCGCATCATGAAGCGCCTCGGCGCTTTCACATCCCACTTGCTGAAGCCTGATGCCGCACAAGGTCCGGCCATTTGTTACCGCAAGTTCGGAGTCCCGCGCATCGGCGACCATCTTGTCGGTCATTCTGCGATAAAGCGATACATCGAACAGGGAACGTAAGATCGTCAGACGCTCCTCGCTCTTCGCTGCCAGAAATGCTTCAAACCGCCCTTGAGGAAGAAGGACGATCTGGCGGAACTGATCCGCTCCATAGCCGAGCAGCCTGTGTATTTCTTCGCCAACCGCGCCCACTTTTTTTTCGGCGAGCGGCTTGCCGCAATTGTCCGGGCCAATGCTCTCGATTTCGAGACCGGTAGCGTCGAATAGCCAGGCGGCATGTTGATCGGCGGTGAAACCATCGCCACTATTTTTCTTTGGCCTCTCCTGATCTGGACGCCGGCGAACATAGTAGAGTTTGTCGCGAAGTTCGAAGAGGAGCTCGACTTGAGTTGGACAATCCGGTGCAGCGTGGTCGGATCGCAAGGTCCCTATCGACTGTTCGTTTTTTGCGGCTTGGCCAAACAGAGCGAAAGTGATTGCGCTGAAAATTGACGACTTTCCGGATCCGGTCGGGCCGTAAATACCAAACAGGCGAGCGGCGATGGCGTTGCGGAAATCGACCTCTTCGCGGCCTGCATAAGGACCAAAGCCCTGCATAACCAGCTTGATCGGTTTCATGCTGCGTCGCTTTCAATCGCCAACTCGTTGAGAGCTTCATCAACGATCGCCTGTTCCGTCTTCGCGAATTCCAGGCTGCGGACCGCACCCAGAAATTGCGCGACGACCTGTTGGGGGGCGTCGAGCGACGAGCGCCCATTTTCCAGCTTTTGGCCGGTAGGTGCTCCGTCCGTTTCGTAGTTCAGTTGGACCGCGTTTGGGTAGATCTGCCGCATCCGTTTCATCGCATCAATCTGAGGCGATGCATCTGTGAGAATGACCTTAACGAAATCGTTAGACTGCCCCTTGCTGGCGAGTAGCTCGGACAGCTTTCCGCGGAGCGTGCGAACTTGTCGCAGCGGCGTGAATGGCAAGAGTTCAACGGTGACTGATCCATCAGGAGCGAGCTCGACGAACGTCATCGATTTCTCATGCTCGCTCTCGTCGAAGCCGAAGGCGAGCGGCGAGCCGGAATAACGGATGTGCTCGCCGCCCGCCGTTTGCGGACGATGAAGATGGCCCAGCGCCACGTAATCGGCGCCTTCGAAAATTGACGGCGCAACGGTCTCGATGCCGCCAACGGTGCGCCCCAGGGATCGCTCGCTCTCGCTGTTTCTCGCGCCCTCTACATAAGCATGCGCCGTCACCACCCAGCGACAATCTGGAGGTAGTTGCGCCCGCGCCGCGTTCATCTGGGCCCTGAGTACGTGTTCAGGGCAATTGATGTCCTCATTCCCGAAGCATTCGCGCGCCGCATATTCAAACCCGAAAGACAGGGCGGAAAAAGCGACCGGTCCGCTTTCGTGTTGGATGATGAGCGGTTGGATAACCGGGTCGAGTGGGCCACTGATCAGCGCTCGGCCTCCTGCCGCGAGCACCCCCATCGCACCGACGCGATCACCCGAGTCATGATTTCCGGCAATCATCACAATCGCAGTGCTGGTGTCCGCCCACACCTGTTTCACGAAATTGTTCAACTGGCGAACCGCGCTCGCCGGTGGAGCCGCTCTATCAAAAATATCGCCGGCAATAATGAGTACGTCCGGTTTGCGGACGTCGATCGCTGCTAACACCTGATCGAGGATTGCCTGATGATCTTCCTCGAGCGAGATGCCGTTAAACTGGCGCCCCAGATGCCAGTCACTCGTGTGAAGAATACGCATGTTTTTACCCGCTTCTCTCTCGCTGCCCGTAGTGCACTGCGCGCCTCCCCGCGCCGCTTTTTAAGCGCTCGCCGGGTAGGCAAATAGGTCGCTTTTTTAGCGCCAAATTGCGCGTAAATAATTGCTAATCTTGGGGAAAAGTGCTATCTGAAACTCTGGATTTTAAGGAGATTGCATGACGCTCGATCGGAACATTATCGACATCCTTGAGTGTGCATTTCTCATCTGCGCCGGGGATTATACGGTGTCCGAGGATGAGCTGAGAGGCATACAGGAAAATATTGGCGGCACGGGCCGAATTCTTGCCGCTCGTGAAGCCATCGAACTCTACGAGCTAACCCAAGATATCCAGGAAGCCAGGAAACTTTTCTCGGCGGACACTCCCGTCGAGCACAATGTGGGAGATCTTCTGTCCGACGTCCATCCAGACCTCCTGGGCTTGGTTGAGAAGCGAGCTGCCATCGCGAATTCGAATGATCTGTTGGCTCTAGAGCAGGAGACCGCCCGCAAGATTAGCGACCCGTTTGTGCGAAAAGTAGCACTGATTGTGGGCATGCAGGTGGCAGAGGCAGACGGAGAGCTTCACCCGTCGGAGCGCACCTCGTTGAACAACATCGCCGCTGTGTGGGCGCTCGACCCGGATGCGGTTGATCAATGGTTCCAGACCTATGCTGATCCTGTCCTCACGGGCAATCAGCCGCGTGCTGAGATCCTCGATAATTTGCTGGCGAACATCAAAACCGCTGGCAAAGTTCTGACCGATCCGAGCGACGACAGGGACGAAACAGATGTAGACCAGCTGATCGCAATGCTCACTGCGAATATGGAAGCGCTAGGTATTGGCGGAAGCGACGAGGCTGAGGCCGACGACGACCACGAGGACCAGGAGTACAGTGTCCCTGAGATAGTGCTGCGCGCGCAAGACGGTGATCTGGCAGCCTTTCGCGAAGCCTGGGAGCAGATGTCCCCAACAGAACGGGATTCTCTATATGGGGGCGTTTCCGTCCTTGAGATGGCCGTCAGATCGGGCAGTGTGGATGTTGCGCGGTTCCTGTTGAACGACAAGGCAGACCCTGACCGGCGGTCTTTAGCAGGCACAACCCCGCTCGCCAGCGCAATCGTGACCTACAATCTCGAGATGATTCAGCTGCTCTTGGATCACGGTGCTGATCCGCAATTACCCACACTGCATGATGGACTGTCTCACGAGGGCCGGCCTGCCAAGCGAGAAATAACGCCTCTCAGCCATGCGGCTCAGTATGATTTTCCCGAAGCGGTGCACGCCTTGATCAAGGCCGGCGCTGAGGTGAATCATCGCATGAACAACGGGCACACGGCGTTGATGACCGCAGTAGCAAGTGGCAATTCTCAGGCCGCACTGGCTTTGCTGGAATTAGGTGCTGATCCCGATCTAGACCTGCCTGAGAGCATCGAGTTGGGAGACTGGACAGCTTCGACGCCGCTGCTCTCTGCGGGGCGTGAAGCCCAGGGGGAAATGGCGCTACTGCTAGTTCAGCGAGGTGTGCGGGTAAATATCGCTGACGGCGCGGGTAACACTGCGCTCAAGTTCTTTGCCCAGCAGGGGAATGATGAGGTGATTTCATCCCTTCTCGAGGCGGGTGCTGACACTGAACTCTTCGACGCAGAGGGATGGGGCCCGCTGATGAGCGCTGCTTATAACGGACATTCCTCCGTCGTCAGGTTGCTGCTGGATGCAGGAGCCAATCCAAACGCCGTGACAACCGACGGGTATGACGCCACGCCATTATTTGGAGCTGCCGAGCAGGGACACCTGGAGGTTGTCGAACTGTTGCTGACTGCGGGCGCAGATGCCAGCATCGCAAATGGGGAAAGCCAGTCCGCGCTTGAAGCTGTTCGCAAAAAGCTCGCGGACGAGGACTTTGCTGATGAACATGCAGCCTTCGAGAGCATCGCAACGTTGCTTGCGAGCGCTCCATCGCTTCGGGTTGGCAGGTCATCGAAGGAGAACGAAACTTGAGCGAGGCTTCAGTGATTCATCGCCCAATCTATAAGCGCGATAGCACCGGCAACGTGCGCGTATGGCAGATTGAGCAATCTGGAAGTTCCTACCGGATCCTATCTGGCGTTAAGGGCGGTGCGACCGTGGCCACCGGTTGGATACATCCTGAGGGAAAGCAGCGGCGCAACGACCTCCAACAGACCGAATTCGAGATACGGTCGGCGTATGCGCATCACTTGAAGCGCGAGTACTTCGAGAGCGAATCAGAAATTGATGCGCCTCGGTTCTTCAAGCCGATGCTCGCACGGAAATACGAGACGTTTGCCCCTGGCTTTGCGCAACCCAAGCTGGACGGAGTGCGCTGCGTCGCTCGCCAGGAAGGTCTCTTCACTCGTGAAGGCCAGCCCATTCTTGGCGCTCCGCATGTTCACGAAGAGCTTTTGCGGGTGTTCGCTAGCCACCCCGACCTCATAATCGATGGCGAATTATATAACCACGATTTGAGGGACGACTTTAACAAGATCATCAGTCTGGTGCGCAAAAAGGAACCTGATGCAGATCACCTCGCTCGTTCGCGAGAGCTGGTGCAGTATCACGCCTACGACCTCCCTTCGTCGGAAGCTGTCTTTAGCCACCGCTACGCGCAACTGGCCGATGTGATCGCGGGCCCGTCACTAGGGACCGTTCAGCTTGCCGATACGGAGCGTGTGGAGGACGAGGGGCAATACGATCAGCTTCACGGCGAGTGGCTGGAGGCCGGCTATGAGGGCTCCATGTGGCGCGGTGACGCGCAATATGAGCAGAAGCGCTCGAAGACGCTGATGAAGCGCAAGGAGTTTCAGGATGCAGAATTCGAGGTAGTCTCGATTGAGGAGGGCATCGGAAACTGGGCTGGCATGGCCAAAAGCGTTATCTGCCGATTGCCCGACGGACGCACTTTCGGTGCCGGGATCAAGGGGAGCAAAGAGCGAGCCGTTGAACTGCTGAATGAGCAGCACAAGGTGGTCACCGTCCATTTTTTCCACATGACTCCGGACGGAGTGCCGCGGTTTCCCGTGGTGACGAAGTTCTGGGGCGACAAGCGGGTCATGTGACCGGCTCACGCAAGTTGGCGCACAATCAACGAGCGCTGAGCGCCGTTGGCGCGAAGGGGTCATGGGTTTGCGCGGGGAGTCGACAAGTGCGGGTGAACGAAGAGAAATACGGCCAGGCCACCCTGAAGTGGCAGGCGGTCAAGGACGGAGGTTTCAGCGGCGCCGTGATTCTCGGCGGCAAGCGGGTTGCCCTATTTGATGACGCTGACGAGCAGCGCCTTCTGGTTCGTCTGCGAAATGAAGCCGGCCGCCTCCACCCAGACTACGTGGGTTTCGATGGAGCCATTCAGCGCTACTTGCGGTTTTTCCCTGAGGGCTTCCACGGTGCGATGAGCCAAGGGAGGGAACGCGAATACAAGCACAGAGCTGCCGAACGACTTCAGCGGATCCTCCCCGCCGGGCAGGCCGATTACGCCAGCAATGACGACGCACTCCGGGTGGCCGGCGGGGGTATTCAGACAAACATGCTTTCTCCCTTCGAGGCCGCAAGACTGCGCGACACTCTGCTGGGCGAGACGGGCGGGCGATACCTGCGCGGGGCGGCAGACTTTGCCCGAGGGAACTACGCGCCTGGTGCGCAGGAGATGTCCGCGTCAGTCGCCCAACATGGGCGCATTTCGTGGCCCTTGCTGACTTACCTCCCGTTCCTCTGGGATTTCCACCGCCACATGTTTCTCAAGCCGACGGTAACTGCAGACTTTGCGGATCGGGTGAGTCATGACTTTCGACATCGATATTCGCCCGAGCCGAATGCCGACACTTATATCGCGCTTCTCGATCTCGTCGAGACAACGCGAACCGCCATTTCCACGCTGGAACCGCGCGGCAACATCGACATCCAGAGCTTCATCTGGGTCGTCGGAGAATACCGGGATGGGGATGTTCCGGGCTAGCCCGCGGCGCACCTATGAGGCACCCGTTGTTCAGGGCGAACTTTCGATATCGAGAACGTTGGCCTTGATCCGCGGACGGAAGAAGTTGACGAAGTCGTTCACTCGGGTCCGCAGCCACTCGATCATCTCCTGCGGGTCTGATCCGAAGTTGCGCATTTCCTCGAATACAGGACGCTGTCCCTTCACGAGGCGAAGCTCGACCTGACCTCCGAGTTCGTCTCGTGTCTCTTCCCATTCTCGGGTAATCATCTGGAGAGCCTGCTCCCCGACGGTGTTCGTGTTCGAAGTCACATACAGCCCCGCGGCACCCGGTTTAGTCGTGATGGCGACCCAGCAGCTGCTGGCTGGCGCAGGCAGGTAGAGATAGCAGTAGCCCTTGGGGGTGACCTTCGGACGAGGCTGGTCGGGATCATCGAGGGCAAGGCCTCGAACGACCTCTTCGAGGAAGGCGACTCGCTGAGCAGTGGCGGGATCGATTGCATCGTCAGGACGGCCGCCGTCCATCGTCTCTCCGTCGAGTACCTGCGCGCCTTCCGGTGCCAGGACGACCGTCCGCGTGATCAACTGAGTTCGGGCGAGGACGCGCGGGACCGCCAGCCTGCTTCCGTTGGGAAGCAGATAGACAGGCAATTCGACCAGTCCGAGCGTGAAATGCAGTCCTGCGTGAGCCTGCAGATACTCCGCAATGGCTTCCACGCCTTCCCGGATTCCGTCACCTACGATGAGAAGAAGAAAGCGGCCCCGACGAAGATTCAGGGTCAGGGCATCGTTGAACGCGATCTCGTCAACGTCGTGGCCAGCTGCACGCACGAGCTCAAGCAGGATGTTCCCTTCTCGCTTTAGCCGGCGCCCCACCTCGCGCTGCAGGTCAGAAGATGACCATCGTCCCAGTTCCTTCGCGTAGTCCAGGATCTGCCCGACGACTTCCCGGCGGCCTTCCGGGTTTCGCCACAGCTTGCACTCGATGATCACGGGGAGCCCGCTCGCGGTGACCATGAAGTTGTCGATCGGACCTGCCGGCGTGTTGAGTTCAAGACAGATCGGCACCGGATCAGCGAAGAGCGGGTCGATCTCCGCTATCGGAAGGCACGCAGGATAGTCCTGCACGAGCTGCTGGATGTCAGCCTCGCTGACTGCCTGCGAACTGGCTGACATGTTCAACAGCGCCAGAACGGAAGGCCGGCCGCCGTGTGCTGGCAGGAGAACTGGTGCTGCGTGCTGCCTGGTCACGGGACTTCCTGCCTGTCTTCGGTGCTGCCTTAGATACTCACACACTGTTGCCTTTAGACGCGCCAGTTTCCACAGTCGCCTTTGGCGCGGCAGAAATCGACTGATATTCAACGGACCCGAAGGGCTAGGCGTACTGGCTAGTCTCAAACCCGACTGTGAGGAATGCATGCTCGAATCACCGGAAGACCGAGCGTTGTCCCTCGTGGCCAGCTGCTCCGATCCCGAGAAGCTTTCACGCCTGGCAGAGAATGCGCGTGCAAGCGGAGCTTCGAAGGTCGAGCATGCGGCTCTTCTGAAACTGTACTCGGTAATGCCGTCAGCAAGGCCGGGTACTTTCGAACATGACGTCTGGCAGAGTATTCATGCGCTCGAGGGCGCTCTGAAACGAGAGCGCGGCAAAACCACGCTGCTCGCACGGACCCGACAGAAGATCGCGCGAGACGGCGAACTCCAGTCGGTTGCAGATCTCGTCACCGGAAAGGAGTCAGCGGGATTCCAGATGCTGATCGATCGGGGGATGCCGGAACTGACCTTCGAGGCGGTAGCCCTTCGACATCCTCAACAATTCGGACAAGGCGTCCTGGACGCGGCGCGAAAGCGCCTCGAGCAAACTCGATCTCAGTCCTCGACTACCGGGTAGTGCGGCATCGGCCATGCCTGATCAGGATGGTCCATCATCAGGTCGATGAATACCGGGAGGAGGCACCCGAGCAGCGAGGCGCCGTCCCTCACCTGCCCCCGGTTGACATCGCTGTTCCATGTTGCGCCCCCGTGCACGAGCTGGTTCCTCAGCACATAAAGGCGATCGAAAAGGATCGACAGGATCCGGGCCGTGTCATGCTCTCTCAGAGCCTTGGCAACCGAGTTCCGACTCCGCTGTAGTCTTTGCTCCCAGTCAGCATAACCGGCCTCACCATTCTGGTGGGCCCAGTACGCCGCAAAGACATGCCGGTTGTCGAGCAGAAGCCGGATCTCGTTCGAGAATCGCTCCCAGACCATGTCATAGATGCGGTGCGCGGCATCGAGCCCGACGAGTGTCCCGAAGAACGCCTGGAAACGCCCGCGTTCGCTATGTGCTTCCTGTTCGATGTTGACCGCATAGGCGGCATTGAAGCCGACCCAGAGCAGGATGAAACGGACATCCTCGTCGTCCTTTTCCTGTTCTGCGCGTGTCAGCCAGCTCAGGGCACGGTGAACTCTCAAAGTGAGCGGAAGCGGGAATCCCTCCCTAAGGGACCGCTGTTTTGTCTTCAGCGCTGCGTGATGGAGCGGGCTTGCGGAAGGGAAACGATGCGTCATTGCCATATTGCCCATCTGGTTTCTCTGACAGTTGAACGCGTTCCATCCCATAGGTCAATCATCCGGATTTCCCTACAGGGGTCGGCCCAAACAATTCCACGGCCATTCTTTATCTGTTGCAAATCCCCCTGATCGGGTGGAGCTTCCCCGGAGGGATTCGGGGGTCGCTGCATTTCGTGGGCAAATTTGCGCGTGTTATAACCAAGCAGCGTTGGTGCGACCATTTCTGTCGCAACAGCAAGATATGCGCTTGTCCATGACATTCGCCAGCACGCCCCTCCGCTACCATGACTCTGCAGGACCGTCGCGCGTGACTGCCTGCCCACGCGATCAGTCACCAGCTACCCGAATGAAGCGATCTGCAGATCGGCCCGCTGAAGGGCTGCTGGAGATCAGGACATGACGAGCCGGCCACGCTCCGGGCTGTCAAAGTCGCGCCTTACGGCATTCGAACAGTGTCCGAAGCGGCTGTGGCTTTCGGTCCACCGTCCCCAACTTGCCGTACATGATGACGGGTCGCAGGCGCGATTTGCCACAGGACATGAAGTCGGAGCCCTAGCCTGCGAGCTCTGCCCCGGAGGCGAGATGGTACTCGCGGAACCCGATCTTGCCGCGGCACTCGAACGGACGCGGGAACTGCTTGCTGCGGCCGTTCCTCGTCCGATCTTCGAGGCGACTGTAGAACACGAGGGCGTCTTGGTCCGCATCGACATCCTGGAGCCACGCGGCGGAGGCCGGTGGCACATGGCCGAAGTCAAGAGTTCGACACGGGCCAAGGAGTATCATGTCGGTGATCTTGCGACCCAGCTGTGGGTCGCCGATGGGGCCGGCGTGGAGGTCAGCAGCGCATCCATCAGACACATCGACAACACCTTTGTCCTGAGCGAGCCAGGCAATTACCACGGGCTCTTCGTCGATGCCGTCATGGAGTCATCGGAAGCGCTGGCAGCAGGGCGGTCGGCAATCGTGGCTTCAGCCCGGGAAACCCTCGCGGGCAGCGAGCCGGAGCGCGAGACTGGAAGCCACTGCGACGACCCTTTCCCGTGCGAATTCGCGGATTACTGCCACTCGGGCAACGGGGTGCCGGACTGGCCGGTCACCGTGTTGCCGAACGGCGGGGGGCGCCGTTGGCTGGAACGCGGGGTTGCAGACCTTCTTGAAGTGGATCCCGCAGAGCTTAAGAGCCCCCTGCATCGAAGAGTCTACGACGCCACCGCAACGGGGGCCATCTTCCACGACCGCGATGCGGCTTGCGCCACATTGGCCGGTTGGGAGTATCCTCGAAGCTGGCTGGACTTCGAAACAATCACCTTTGCAATCCCGCGATGGGTCGGCACGAGGCCGTACCAGCAGATACCCTTCCAGTTCTCTGTGCACGTCGAGGACGAGGATGGATCGATCAGGCACCGGGAGTTCCTGAACCTCGATGGCAGCGACCCCCGACGAGAGTGCGCAGAGGCATTGCTCGCGCACCTGCCCCAGTCCGGCGCCGTCATCGGCTATAATGCGAGCTTCGAGAAGGCTCGGATTCTGGAACTGGCTTCCTGCTTCCCCGATCTTGCGCAGGGCCTCCAGCTACTGGCCAGTCGAGTCGTGGATCTACTGCCAGTAGCAAGAACGTGCTGGTATCATCGAGAACAGCGAGGCAGCTGGTCCATCAAGGCGGTCCTCCCGACTGTAGCGCCGGAGCTCGATTATTCAGCTCTTGCTGTAGGAGACGGCCAAGCTGCGCAAATCGCCTATCTTGAAGCCATCAGCCCGGCCACCAGCGACTTACGCCGCCGTGAGTTGAGAGTCGCGCTGAGTGACTATTGCTGCCGGGATACAGAAGCGATGATCGTGCTGGCGCGCCGACTCTGCAGTAGCTCCAGTTCAGCGATTCCTCGAGTTGCGACGGTCAACTCAGAAGCGTAACAGTCTCATTTATTGCGGAAACAGCATGGTAGCGTCTTCGTCCGACCCGAAGTTCCTGACCCTGGCACAGATCGCTGGCTGGCAAATTGCAACCCCGCCGGCCGTTAGGGGCGACGTAGTGGCCGATTTGCCCGCACTTCAGCGCGGTGCGATCTGGAGGGTGCGTCAGATCGAAGAGCTATGGGATTCGATATTGCGTGGATTTCCCATTGGGGCCTTCACAATTTCCCCGCCAGATGCAGCATTAGGGCGACAGAATTTCAAGTACCAGTCAGCGATTCTAGATCGAAGAGCCGCAACTCATCTTCTACTTGATGGTCAGCAGCGCGCCACTGCCATCGCCCTTGGGTTTGACGCGATTTGGGCGCGCCAAGACAGCGAAGCAAAGGGCGCGTTATGGATCGATATCTCCGAGCCGCCGAAAGAGAACGACCGGCAGTTCATACTTCGGGTGCTCACTCGCTCCCACCCATGGGGATATAGCAAAACAAACCCAGGTGAACGCCTTGGAAGCGCTGCCATCCGAGCAGCGCTTCGGTGCTTTGAAATTGTGCTGGGCGGTGCGCGCAAAAGCCGCTCCGCTGACTTCGCCCTGCATGAGGTATGGCCTTGGGACGCGGTAGCCCCAGTGCCGGTCGCACTCGTTATTCAAGCAGTAACCGAAAACCCAGACCATGTGGATGGGGCAATAATTCAGCTTCAAAAGCAGATGAGTTCACTGCCACTCCTGCGGGAACTGCCGGACGGTACCGTTGGAGAAGATCAACCAGCCGATCAAACGCTTAAAAAGGTGCGGGATCAGCAGATCGCGTTGAGAGAGTGTTTCGAACCCAATACGCCATCGAACGCCATACTTCGGCGGGTGGTCCAGAGATTCCACGCGCTACTTTCAGTTAATCCGTACCAAGTTCCTGCTTTGGTGCTGCACATGAATGCCTCGGACGTCATCGGTAAAGCAAGTGATGCCGTGATCAACGGCAATGTTGCTTCAGCAGCCACGGACGATGTCGAACTTCTTTTCATCCGCCTCAATGCCAGCGGTACGGCCCTATCTGGCGAAGAGCTAATTTACTCGCTGATCAAAGCGCGGTGGCCCGAGGTTGCCCAATGGATGCAGGACCTTCCCCGCCGCCCCGCGTTGCCTTCGCGCATCGCGGCCATGTGCGTTCGTTTGGTTTTGGCGCGGCAAAGCGCGCGTCACAAGAAAGAGTCTGACCGCTCTGTCATGCCTACCATGCCGAGCATGGCTGATTTTCGAAGGCAGATGAGTGACGACAGTTTCAGCGAGGCCCTTAAGACATTTCTCGAGTGCGATGCAGAGCGACTGTTCAGTTCAGCGTGGGCTTTTCTGGCGCTACCCGATGCTGTAGTAAGTAAGCCGGATTTCCGCCTCCTGCCGACACAGGTCGTCGATCTCGCACAGCGCTCGCCAGACGTATTCTTATTATTATTGCGCTGGCTAGACCGTCTATTTGATCAAGGCATTTCGGTTGAGAAGATTGAAGCAAAACTGCATCGGCGTACCTTGGGCTTCCTGACCGCGATCGCATGGTTTGCGCCAGATAAGGAGAAGGCATGTGCCGCGGTTTGGCGCGGCCTTCAAAAAAGAGATCTGGATGATCAGAAACTTCTGAATCGTTTTAACTCCACCCGGTTCAATTCTGCCTGCCAACTTGACTATCAAGCGAGGCTGAAAATGATACCGCTACCTTCCCCCGAAGCCTTGGGCAGGGTTTCCAAGCGATTTATTGGGCGGGGGAATACCAGACAGACACGGAGCGAGGCGACGGTATTCTTTCCTCAAGGCGGATTTTGGACTGGCTGGAACTGGTGGTATGAGCAGTTCGCCCCCGCGCTAGCTGAGGTGATGCGTAGGGAATCGCCGGAGCGCTTCGGAGACCAAGGTGCCGAGGAATCTGACGATAGCGGGGACTTTACGGCACAAGCCGCGTGGCGATTCCTCCAATCTTTGCACGGCGGTAGGGAAACTGTATTAGTCTATGCGCAGCGGGCAAGCTTACACAACTGGTACCCCGCCTTTGACCCCTCACTTCCGGAATCGATTGAAGACAGTAATCGGCCTTGGGACTGGGATCATATTTTGCCTGAGAGCCTAATCAGAAAAAAACACGACATTCCCCCGAGCGTTAAATGGTGGATCAGTTCCGTCGGAAATCTGCGCGCTTGGCCGTTCGAGGCAAACCGTTCCGATGGCAACACGCCTCCGGTCGACAAAATGAACACTCTTCCGGATGAAGATGTGCGTTTCGGGTTCAAGAGCCCGGAAGAAATTCGCCAGTGCTCCTTCGTTAGCGAATTTGTAGACTGGCCTTATTGGAAAAAGGCTGTTCCTACGGACAGGGGCGCGGCAGACCTCGGGTACCTGTCTAACAGGCACATTGGGCATACTGATTTTAGTCAAAATCGTATTGACACCGTCTCTGCGATAGCGCTCCGGTTCTGTCAGATATACGGACATTGGTACAAGGAGCTTCGGGTGGGCGACTTGAACTAGGCGTATGCGGCGCTAAGCATATCTTCGGAAATACATTCTCGACCCTAGATCATAACTTTGACTGAAAATTTGGTTCGTTGACGCGTGCCGAGGCGGTCATTTCAGATTTTGGGTCGAGGCCTCGAACCGTTGTTGCATCACCTGTTGCAACTCCTCAGGACCAACGATGGCGATCCCACCTCCCCAGGAAAAAACCTGATCTGCGATCTGCCACAGGCCCCCCGACTGGAATTTGACAACGAGACAATCGCCGTCCGCCTCGATCACCTGCCGAGGATGAAAGCGCCACTGGCGAGCGAGCTCCACCGAGTCTGGGAAAACCCGAAGAACTATCGGGTACTCGTCCTCCCGCCAGATGCTGGCGCTGCGCTCCATCCACGCGTCGAGGCTCCAATCATTGGGGGGCGCTCCGGCTAGATCGGACACGCGCGCATTCTGCATTCGATCCAGGCGGAAAGGGACTGGATCGGCATAGTCCGGAAGATGCCCGACAAGGTAACTCACAGGGCCATGGATCAGTCCATAAGCTGCGACACGACGCCACTTGGGCCGATCCGAACCGTCCGATTGGTAGTCAAACTCGAGGCATTGCCCCATTACTATTGCCTGCTGGGCCGTCGCCAGGACGTCCGGATCGGTCTGAACCATCGGCCCGGGCGTGAAGAGGCTCCGCTGCAAATTGACCAGGGGGTCCAGGTCGGGCTCGATCCGGCTCTTCTCCTGGCCGTCGAATGCGCTTTTGATTTTCTCAAGTAGGCTCTCGAGAAGCCGGGCTTGCGGCGCACCTTCCCGTTTGCGGACATCGATCTCGGTCTGGAGGGCTGCAATCTCAGGTGCATTCGGGCGCGTATAGAACCGGCGAAGCGAGCCCCTTATGCGGAAGCGCTTGCGGCGCTCTTCGGTCCGTTCATCGAGTTCGAAGTGTCGTGCGATAATATCGCGCATGCGCTCGGCCGTACGCCGATTGACCCCAAGGCTCTCCGCCATCTCATCAAGTGTGAGGCCTTCGTTCGAATCGGCGAGGCAGTGAACCAGCGTCAGGATCCGGTCGAGCTTGGCCATCCTCTCCGTCATGGAGCACCCTCGCCTCTCGGAGTCGTTTCAGAGCGAGTTGCGACCGGATCTGTCATTGGAAACCTATAGCCGCTCGGTTTCTCCAGTCACGGCGAAACAGCGATCTCATGAGCGACACCCTCTGGCACAAGCACCGCGGTTCTGACTGCCCGGTGGAGGCAAAGACCGAGATTATAGTCCGCTTCCGAAACGGGCGCGAGGCTGGCCCAACTCCCGCCTTCCACTGGCGTTGGAGCCCATGGCCTGACGGCAAGTCCGAGTGGGATGTAGTGGAGTGGTGCCTGTCACCCAGCGAACCGATAAATTGAAGGAATAGCGAACATGCCGATCGTAGCCGAGACCGAACGTTTGATCCTGAGAACATGGGAGGCGCGACATGAGCAGCCCTATCAACAGTTCTGCAACACTGGCGAGGTCATGAACTACCTCGGGGGGGTTCAGGATCCATGGGAAGTGAGCGAGGACATCCGGTGGTTTGAGCGTTGCTACGAAGAGTTTGGCTACACGCTGTGGGTCTTGGAGGAGCGTGCAACACAGCGTTTTCTCGGATTCTGCGGCCTTGATCACCTCCGCTACGAGGTTCCGGACCATCTAGTCGGCGAAGTTGAAATTGGCTGGCGTCTGCGCCACGACGCGTGGGGGCGGGGGTTCGCGACAGAAGCCGCTCAAGCAGTCCTCGACATGGCATTTTTCGTCCGGGGTTTGCTGCGCGTAATCTCACGTGCTGACGAGCAAAACAGCGCCAGCGTTTCGATCATGGAAAAGCTCGACATGACACCTTCGGTAGATCCGAAACCGGCGAAAGGCGAAAAGCTCTATGCAGTCGACCGACAGGCATGGCTGAAGCGCCGAGGGGTGACCTAAAGGCGGACGGCCATCGCCAGACTTTTTGCTCGGGACCGCCGGCCTGAGGAACTGTAGTGTGTCGTCGCAAACGATTTTCGGGCGACCGATCCTGTCGTAGATTACCGTTATCTCCGTCGAATGAACCAGCACACTCGCCGGCGTCCTAGAGCGCGCCACCACCGATCTTCCGACAGCACCTTCGTGACCCCCATCGAGGCCGCGCTCTTTGTGTCAGCCTGGTGCGATGCCGTGGAGCGCATGTCACCGCACCAGCTGCGCGATCGTGGCAAGCAGATGCTTGAAGTGTTCGACGAACATATCGCCAGGCCGGACCACCAGATTGAAGATGAGGAGGAACTCGAGCGACCGATTGCTGCTCGCTATTCTTCTTTGCTCGGGGATTTAGCGTTCGTGTATCGTCCCCACCGGAGACCGAGGGCCGCCCCCCTCGATCGCCGGGTTGAGTGGCTGGCCCAGACGCTTGGACTCGACGAGATAGAACGCGCGCTCCTTGCCATCTTGGCACGCGTAGCGGTGCACGATGAATGGGCGGAGCTTCTGACCGCGCTACCCGGCACAGGGCGTAAGCCGAGCAGCGGGCGCATCTCTTTCCTGACTGGACTGCGAGCTAGCAGGATCGAAGAACGGCTCGCGCCGGGCTCGCGGCTATCAAACACCGGCCTCGTCGACAACGATGGTGACGGTGAAGTCTCTGCGAGCGATTTCCTTACGCGAATTGCTCGATCGCCGTCGGGTCCAGCGCGCCTCAGCCACCAGCTTATGCCTGCCGCGGCTCGTTCAAGCTTGGCTTGGGAAGATTTCGCCCACATCGGCCCGCAGCGGGAGATCGCCGAGAAGCTCGTCGGAAGTCAGTCAGGTGCGTCCATCCTGCTTTACGGCCCCCCAGGAACGGGGAAGACCGAGTTTGCCCGGCTGCTAGCGAGCCGCGCGAACATGCGGGCGGTGTTTGCGGGTTTGAGCGACGAAGCTGGGCAGGAGCCCAGTCGCCGTGGTCGCATCGCCCATTTCACAGTCTTGAGGGCGCTCACTCGCAACTGTCCCACCCGACTCCTCGTGATGGATGAGGCGGACGATATTCTTCAGCTAGGAGATCACGATAGTCGAGGTCGCAGGTCGAAGTTGTGGCTCAATCGGCTTGTCGAGGAAGGCGAGCGCCCGACCGTTTGGATCATCAACGAGCCCCGTCTGCTTGAGGAGTCGATCATCCGCCGCATGAGTATTGCCATTGAATTTCCGCGGCCACCTCTTCCTGTCCGCCACCGGATAATTGAACGACATGCGAAGAAAACGCGGCTTCGCTTGACCGAAGAGGATGTGGCCCGGTTAGCTTCCCTACCCGCGGCACCAGCCTTGCTCGCCAGCGCAGTCCAGGGCGCAAAGAAGATTGGCGGGGGCGGGGGAGAGGCATGGTTGATCGGCGAGGGGCTTGTTACGGTGACGAAAGGGCGCCCACCAGCGCCCTTCCGCCTGCCGTCCGCCTACGACCCCACGCTAGCCGTGGCTGACACCGATCTCGAGGCTCTCGCGCGGCAACTTTCAAAGGCTCCTGAGAGAGGGTGGAGCCTGCTGTTGTCAGGCCCCAGCGGAACAGGAAAGAGCGCTTATGCTCGCCACCTCGCGGAGCGCCTAGGCGTTGAAATTATAGATAAGCGTGGCTCCGATCTGCTCGGCATGTACGTCGGAGAAACGGAAGCCAACATCGCCCGGGCGTTTCGTAAGGCGTCCCAGGCCCGGGCGCTTCTTCTGATCGACGAGGCGGACGATTTTCTCACGAACCGGCGCGACGCGACCCGCGGCTGGGAGCGCAGCATGGTGAATGAGATGCTTCGCCAGATGGAGGCGCTGGAGTGCCCCTTCGTGGCGACTACCAACTTGGCTGACCAGCTCGATCCGGCCACGCAACGGCGCTTCACAATGCGAATTGAGTTTCGCGCTCTTGATCACGGGCGGGCTTCCGCGCTGTTCCGTAATTATTTCGGGACGGAGCTTCCTGCGGGCACCGGACTACATGACCAAACGCCCGGCGATTTCTCCGTGGTAGCGAAGCGTGCCGCAATCCTGGGGGAGCGGGATCCATCCATACTTGTTCGGTGGCTGCTTCTGGAAGCCGAGGCGCGAACCACTAATCGCTCGATCGGCTTCTAGTGAATGCCGCACTCCAAATGGACTGGAGAATGTTGTGTCTCACGACCGTGACCATTCCATGGACAATCCGTCGGTAGGATGTCAGGCCTCGCCTCCCTTCGCAAAAGGCGGAATCTCATGAACAAAATGGTCAAAGGCTTGGCAGGTATCCTCCTCTTGCTGCTTGCCATTTACGCGGTACTTCGAGCGGTAACAGAGTTTTTCCCCAGCCTCTTCGGAGTCGTCGAGGTGAAGGAAGAAGGGCGATCGGCAGACACCGACTTTCCCGTAGTCGTTCGCACCAAGGGAGGCATGCTCGAAGTGGCCTCCGTGACTGGGACGCGAAATTTTCCCAAGGCCTTCGATCCCGAAATTCTGGGCCAAAAATTTTCATACTGCCGCGAAAAAGCTAGCTGGACTGCTCCATACAAAATTACTTACCGGGTGCGTCTCGCCTCCAAGTGGCCGCTACGTTATCATGATGGTGCGCTCATCGCACATGTCCCGCAGTTAGAGCCGTCGTTGCCGGTGCCAATTGACTTTGAGCGACTCAGGAAGGGCGCCGAAGAGAGCTGCTGGTTCGTGCCTGATCAGGGGACGCGAGACGCGGCCCTACGTGCTATCGGGCCCGAGCTACGCGATTTAGCGAGTAGCCAGAAGACTAAAAACTTCGCGCGAGAATCTGCGCGCCGCACAATCAAAGAGTATTTACGGACATGGGTGATCAACCAGTCTGATTATCCTGACATCCAGCCCGACGCAGAAATCAAAGTGTTTTTTTCAGGAGAGTAATTCGCCCACCGGGTGCGCTAGTTTATCGATCGCCTCCATTGTTATTATGGACCTGGCTTCAAACGTAGGGTTATGTAACTCTATCGCCAGTTACTAACGCTGAAATCGGGTTATTGATCAAGGTGTGACGATGAGCCAGAACCTAGTTTTGACATTATGGGCTGCTGCCGTCGCACTCAAACCCCGCTGATTTTCAAGCGCGGGACAACGCAGCTGGCCAAAACGCCAGCTGCGATGCTTTGCCCTGCCCGTGTTTCCCACCCGGCTGCCAAATCACGTTCAGATGCGAAGCAGCTCTAACGCCTTCTTCTGGATCTCATCTCTCCAGGCTACTTTCTGAAGCCAATCGTCGGGTATTCCGCTCGCGCCGTAGAGCGCGCCCGCAAGTTGGCCAGCAATGGCAGCGGTCGTGTCCGCGTCTTCGCCCAGGTTAGCGGCAGTTAAGATCGCCGATCGAAAGTCAGCAGTCCGGCCGATACTCCAGAGGGCAGCTTCAAGCGAATGCGCCACATAGCCGCTTGATTTGACCTCTTCGCGGGGCTTGCCACGCCAGGATCCATCGAGGATCTTGCCGATGCGGTGTGCGTAATCGCCGTCACGTGGTTTAAGTACTTGCCCTCTCGGTGATCCTTCGATCGCTTCCGCAATGAGTTCGGCGTAAGCGACGCATGAACTGACAGCCTCTGGTGCGCCATGGGTTGTGCGGCTCTGATCAGCAGCCACTTGGCGCAGCTTCTGCCGGTCGCCGAAATAGCACAGAGCGACCGGAGCCAGCCGCATCAGGGAGCCGTTACCCGCGGTGTCTGGGTCTGTGCTGCCGGCCAAGGGATCGCCCGTGCGTTGCCAGCGGCTGAGCGCTGAACTCACGGTCATTCCGATGTCGAAGCAGGTGCCTGTGCAGGAGTAAGCGCCGTCCTTTCGCCACTGGACAAAGCGTTTCATCAAATCCGCTGGATCAAGGTCCCCGCAGTCGATCAGGCTCTGGGCAAGAGCGAGAGCCATCGCAGTGTCATCTGTCCACTCGCCCGGCTTCAAGCGAAAGGGCCCGCCGCCAATCATGTCCGTCAGCAGCGGATAGGAGTCTCTCTGCTTGAACTCGAGAGTAGTGCCGACCGCATCGCCGACCGCCAACCGCCTTGATTGCTTCTTCTCGTCCGGTGCCCAGCTCCACGAGCAGGCGAGCCGCAATTGTACCTGCACGCCCAAGTCCGCCCTTGCAGTGAACAAGGATGTTAAACCCGTTGCGAAGCCTTGCTCGAAGACCCTCTCCATGTATGTCCCAAGCCTGCTCGAACTCAGGACCTGGTACCGAGATGTCCCGGATGGGCAAGTGCAGCCAATCCATGTGTCGGCGCGAAGTCTCCTCGCCCATTGTTCACCTGCAGCGTTTCGACTTCGTGCTGCTCAATGAGGGTTACCACGGCTGTCGCGCCGAACTCGCGAATGGCCTGCAGATCGAGGCCCAAGTCGCGGTCCCATCCACCAGTCAGGCCAGAAGGCTGTTTTTTCCCTGGGCAGAAGGTAATGCCGACGTGGCCGAAGCCAGGCTGAGCCTGCACAGATGCAATCTGCAGTGGATGCGAATGGCTTGTGCGCATGGAGCAAGCTTTGCTGGTTGTCTGGCCGAAAGCCAGTAATTCTAAGCGCCCTCCACATATGCGCTCTCCAATCCGTCAGTTACCAAGGCGCTTGAAAGCCTCGATTGCCTCTGGCTTCAACGTGTATCGAATTGTCTGATCGTCGGTTCGCCGCTGCACAGTGAGAAAGCGGATAAAACCCCGCTTTTCCTCACGAACAAATAGGCTCCAACGGCCACAGGACGTTCATCCGCTGGGAGCAGACCGAGCCAAACCCCATATCCCAAGTCCCCCGGCGCCCAGCCCATGTGGGACGAGAGCTCTGCGCAAGTGCTGTCGGGATGCTCCAATAGCGAACCGATTAACTTTGCCTCGATTTCGCTTGGGGGGTCTAGCTTGAATGCAACAACAATCCGTTCGGCATCTGACTTGGCTTCAAGCGCAGAAATTTGCTTGCGCCGTCCCTCGCTATAGATCCGCTCTTGAGAAGCGTCGAAATCACCCAGGGCTGCGAGAAGTTTGTGAGCGTCATCAATCCACTTGGGATCGCCGCTCGCGAGCTTTTCAACCGCGTTCTTTCGCAGGGTATCGCGCTGTTGCGAAGTCATGCTGGAAAGTCTTGCCAGCGTTTGTTCAATGCTCATGCGTCTTCCTTTGGAGTAGCCATCAAGGACAAGCGAGCGCACGTCCGTGAGACGAGAGCATGACTGTGTTGCAGATTAGTCGCCGCGGTTCATTCGAGCGCTCCAAGAAGCCTTCCCGGTGCCTCGCCGGTCTACCCTGCTCTCCATGGCCAGCGAAGATTGAACGACTAATTCCTTTGCCATCCGGGGCGAGAATTCGCGGTCGACGTTTCGCGCCAGCATCGCCAGCTCGCGGATCATATCCTGCGCGCGCTCCATTCCCTCCACATAGCGGCGGAAATGGCGCAATTCTCCTTCAATATATTTCTTGGCATCCTTAAATGCTCGTTCCCGGTTCATGCGCGCCGCAGTGGAGACGACGTGCGCGCTCCACGTACGGGCAACGATCTCGGCGATCTCGGGGTCTCGCGGCTGGCCCTTGTTGGCTGACCCGTCTGAAGCGACGAGGGTGGCAGAAGCACCCGTGGTTTCCAGCCCTGATCCGTCATCCACTGAGCGCCCGGTTGCACTTAACTCAAATCTCAGTTCCTCAGCGGGCGGCGCCTTAGGACATTTCACTTCAAGGACTGCCACGCGCTCTATGCCGTTCTGAATCGGGCCCAAGGGAACCTGGACCCGGCCATTGTGAAGCTCCGCATCAAATTTGCCCAGTACACGGATGCCCACGCCTTCCGGCACGGTGAACGTGATCTGCGCGTCTTCGACAAGTGTGCCGAAGATATCTTCAAGCTCGCCTAGAAGGACTGAGCTAATCTCGCTGGTGTGCTCTGCATCGTGAAGGCGGCCGCCGCCACTCTCCGCGATTCCACGCAGCAACTGCTCGTCGTAATCATCTCCAATGCCGAGAGCTGACGTTAGAATCCCGCGCATCCTGAGTTCGCCGGCATGTTCACGAAGCTCTTCCCGATCGCATATTCCTTCGTTTGCGTGGCCGTCGCTCAGGATGATGACCCGCGGCGTCATCCGAGAGTCCTCTTCTAGGATCCGGGCAGCACACTCGACCCCTGCGAACCATCCACCAGAAAGGCAGGTCATGCCACGGGTCTCCAGCATTGAGATTTCCGAGCGGATCCGGGCAGCGTTTTCTTTGGTGACCGGCATTGCGTCGAGATGTACCTGCACATCTGACGAGAAAGAGACGAGGGTGAGTCGATCTTGTTCCCCCAGGCGTTCGGCCAGCCCGAGCGCTGCTTCCTTGGCTGCCTCCAGCTTTCCGCCGGTCATCGAACCGCTCGCATCAATCACAAGGCTGATGTTCAGCCCCGTCCGTTCAGCCAGGGGTTGGCTGTCCAGTCGGCGAGCCGTCAGTCTCGCAACCAGGAAGCGAACGGAGTCCCCACCTTTCCAGAAAAGCGTCCGGTCGAAGGTAGCGGCGGCGGCGAGTGTCACATCAGTCATTCCTGGGCCCTCCAGTCAAAATGGCGCGAAACTGATCCGCAAGTTGTTCAAACAGGATCCGCTCCCGGGGTTCGAGGTCTCCGCGAACCGAGAACTCGAGGTCGGGCGTGACCGAGATGCGTGTCCACAAGGCTCCCCTTGACCGTCTAGGAATTGGGGATTGGAGCAGTTGTTCGAGTTGCAGTATCAGCCGCTCTATGTTCGCCAGACCCCCGGAGCGTTCGCCACGTGGGCCGGATTGCGGCTTTAGTGGAACTGGTGCTGGTTGGTGGTCGAATGGCGAGCTTGCAGACGCGGCTGTCGATCGCCGGGCCGACTTAGGCGAGGTGCTTCGCCCTTGGATGCGGCTCAGGTAATCGCGCGCCGATCCGCGCGGCGCGGACGTGGGGCTCCTCTCTGAAGCCCATTCCAGCAACTGGTCCTCGGCCGCGACCATGAAGCGGCGTCCGATTTCAGACATTGAAAGCCCGTGAATGTCCTTGAGCGCCAGAACTGCCAGCGCGCGATTGATGTTGCTGGCTGGATATCGCGCCCCCCGCCCGGACTTGAGCGGCGGCGAGAGTAACCCGTCGCTCACCCAGGAGCGTAACGTGCGAGGCTCAACGCCAGTGCGTTTGCCCAGCTCTTCGAGCGTGAGTTCATCTCCAGACATATTGGCAGCGTGTCAAAAAGAATGCGACATGTCAAGATGTCAAGTAGCACGCTCGGCAAGCGTCGAGGGCGGCTTGGCCTCGCTAAAGGTCTTTCGAAGACCGAACCGCACCAGTCGAAATTCCGAAGCTGACCGTTAGCTCATAAGCTTCGCGCCGAAGGCACCACGCAAATCGGGGTCATGGATTAAGGCCGGCGGAGATCCCAGCCAATCGACGAAACCCTTGATAGAGCGAACGAGGCGCAAGGTGCCGAAAAACCACCAACGCGATATGAGAAATTTGTGCCTCGCGTTCGATCACCGGTCCGGGCACCAGCCATTACTTCACAAACCTGTGGGCGTTCTCCTCGGCGTAATCCCATGCCGAGAACCGCACGTCCGAACCTCTTATCCACGGATCGTCGCCGTAGAACTGATAGCCTCTGAGTATCTGGTCCGCCGTGTCGCCCGGCTCTGCGCACTCCGCCAGGCACGCGTCGACAATGCTGCGGCATTTCTGCAAAGCTTCGTCCGCCGTGGCGAAGCCGGTGATGACTCGCCTATAGTCGGGGTCCTGGTAATGGGAGTTATCGTCGACCACTACCGTGTAGCCTTCCGAGGGTGCCTCATTTGGATCGCTGCCCATTCTAGGCCCTTCCTGTCGCTGCCCCGGAGGCGGGCCGGGACATTCTATCAGGAGATCGTGTGACAGACCTCACCGAACGCTTCCAGCAGGCTCTCGTGTTCGCCGTCGAATTGCATCGGGACCAACGCCGCAAGGGCACCGAGATACCCTACGTATCGCACCTACTTGGTGTGGCATCCATCGCCCTCGAGATCGGCGCAGATGAAGACCAGGCGATTGCCGCGCTGCTTCACGACGCTGTCGAAGATCAGGGCGGTGCTAAGTGCCTGGAAGAAATCCGAGACCGATACGGTGACCGGGTAGCGGACATTGTGTCTGACTGCACCGACGCGGACACCGATCCCAAGCCACCGTGGCGAGCCCGCAAGAATGCTTACATCGCAAGCCTAGCGCACAAGCACCCGGATTCACTGCTGGTCAGCTTGGCGGACAAGACGCACAACGCCCGCGCGATTCTGGACGATTTGGTGGTTCACGGCCCCTCACTCTGGGACCGCTTCACCGGAGGCCGCGAGGGCTCGCTCTGGTATTATGATGAGCTCGCAAAGGCGTTTCGAATCCATCTGCCTGGGGCAGCGGCCGAGCGGCTGGTGTTTGTGGTCGGAGAGATGCACCGCGCGGCCTAGCTACGAGTCTTAACAGTTGGGGCCAAGTGGCCGGGTTCCGGTGGAGGTCGGATGGGCCCGCGAACGTCGCGCCAACGCAACACGGAGATGCTGTCCGCCTTAAGAGTTGGAATGAAGCGCCTCCATCTCATTCAGATAATCTTTTAAGATCAGGGCAAGGGGAGCTTGGGGATAAGCCAATCCACCAGCTTCTCGGCATCCTGCTCACTCGTCAATGTGATGAGTGTTTCGCGGCCATTGTTTTGTCGCACTGCCTCCAGCCCATGCTGGCCGATGGCCGATTGTCGAAGGGTTGTGCGGGCGTCAAGAGCCTCGCGTCGAAGGTAGAACAGCAGGTGGTTCTTATGTCGATGCCATGCGAAGAGATACCGGTTTTGCCGGTCGCGGACCTCGGTATGGTCGATCACGCTGGCGTTGGTGCCGAGGTTGTAATTGATCCGACGAAATGCTTCCTTCAGCCGGGCGTCGGCTCGTTCGATTCCCTCGTTCATGCCCCGATTCTCCCTGCGTTTCGGCAACCAGTTACAACTGACCGTTCCCAGTCAATGCAATCGAACGTTTAACGCAAGCGCATGGCTAACAAAGGAAGGTGAGCTGATTGAACGATAGGGTAAAAAACGCTTGAGCTCGAAAGATGAGGGACCTCCGATATGGGTGATCGTCTTTCGCCCGTTCCATGGACCCACCCCTGGCACGCTGCGGAGAGGATACATTGGAGCTCTTCCCAGTTAACTAGAAACGACCTCGAGCACGGAGGACCAGAATGTTCAGGTGGCTGTTTGGGCGAAAAGAACCTCAAAGCGCGCATGCGGATGAGCAAAGCCGTGTCGATCGCTACACCACCGCCATTGATCAAGCTATAAGGTCTGCAGCCCCTCTTGACGCCGAGAAGGTGCGGGAGTTGGCGGATGAATTTGGAGAGGGGTTTTCTGCAAAGAGCGTGACAGCACGAGCAGTGCAGTTGAGTGTTCCATACACTCGCAAAGGCGCCGGGGCTCGAATGGACGAGCCGGTGCCGGACCGAAAGCAGTCGTCGGGATCAACACGCTCCCGAACCTCCTCAAACAAGGTCGCATTAGCCGAAGCTCCGGCTCGGCAACCCCGGGGTAGACAGTCGACCGTTTACCTTGGGGTGTACTGCACCGAGCTGCGGTATGATGAGGAAGATCATGCCGCCTCGCTTCCCTCCGATTTCGCAAAAGCGAGGAGAGAGTGGGAGCAGTCCCGAAACGACCCAGAGAGTCCTCACTACGCCGCTGCATGTAACCTCCTCTCTAATTGGTTCGTAAGCGAGTTTTCTGAGGTCGACAGGATGATGTCATTCTCGCTCGAAGTGAGCCCGGAAGGTCGGTCCCAAAGGGGGAAGGATAAATATCTATCGCCCAGCGAGAGCTTCCATTCTGCCTTCGCGAACTCACCGCGTCTGACTGGAACGGAGGTGGTTGCCCTTGATTTCCGCGAGACACCTTTGGCAGGAGCCTATCGCCCTGGAGAACCTCTTGTACGCTCTCCCGACGTAGCGGTGCTGGCCATTTACGAGGCGAAACTCAATCCGCAGTTTGGCTCGGCCGATAAATTGCCCGGCTGGCTTCGATTGAATGCTGAGCTCGTCAAAGAGTGTTTTTCCATTGGCTTAAAGCCCGAGTTGCTCGAGCGGACGGAAATCGATGAAGACGGGGACGAGATCACCTTTTCCGGCTCATCGTGGGAAGGCGGAGAGATCCTGTTCGCTGCGTCGGCGGAGTCAAAAAAGCAGGCTAGAGAGATCCTCGCTGGGCGAGTCAGACGAGAACGGGCAGGGCTTTTCGGAATGGAAGAGGAGCAGTCAGCCGTTGAGATGTTGCTCAACTTGGGCGACGTAGATGGCCTCCGGCGGGAGCTAGATGGCGGCTTAGACGCAAATACGCGGCTCCAAGACGACCCCCTTCTCAAGACGGCCCTCATCGCGCTCTTCGCTGCTGAAGGCAAGTTCTCCGATCAAGATGAAGGAAAGGAGATAAGGTCCCAACATGCGTCATTAGAGGCCTACAGAAACGCGCTGAGGCGGAATATACTGGCGCTTCTGGAGGCCGGGGCGGACGTAAACCAGCCTGCGGGCGAGCCATCCATAATCACGATCGCGGAAGTGCTTGATGATCCGGAAATCACTCCTGCGATTCGAACACGCAGTGACGGCGGTGGAAATGGACTGGCGCTCGCTATGGCCGCTGAGTCTGGCGACGTTGAGCGCGTCAGGGAGTTGCTTGATCAGGGCACAGACGTCGACGCATCCTTCGTCAAAGGGATCACACCTCTGATAATCGCCGCGCAGGGGCCAGGAGGGGAAGGCGAGGGAGCGTTGGCCGGTGCACAACGTACAGTGCAGGAGGCTATCGTGAAGCTCTTACTGGAGCGCGGCGCTAACGTGAATGCTGTGGCACATGACGGAAACACTGCATTGGGCAATGCCGTGCGGAGGGGAAATACCACGATAGCCAAAATTTTGCTCGACGCGGGCGCGACGACCAAAAACGCACTGCCTGGCGGCGAAAGCATTACTGAGCTCGCGCGTCGTAATCGGGAGGGGCACTAGAGCTGGCTCGAATGAGCGCCTGTATCGCGGACGGTAGGAGCAGAAGATGCAATTTCCAGGTTTCTGGGTTGATGGGAGAGGCTCGGAGGTGAGTGTCCGATCCTACGCTTTCGATGAAACAGAGCTTTCTTCGCACAGCAACTGGACGCAAGCTTATCAAAACGAGGATCCCAATGAACCTGCCGGGTTCCTGGATCCTGCCCAAACTCTTCAAGAAGTAGCGCAACGGGTACTCGCGTCAGACGACGGCGCGCAGTCTGTCGAAATGGCGCAAGCCCGGCTCGCTTCAGGGGATCCTCTACACATTGGCACAACGCAGGAGTTAGCGATGCTAATCCTGGCCACTCTCCGTACCTCAACTGGCAGCAACGGACAGGATCGATAGACACTTTGCGCCGAGACCAGTTGCTTATTGAGGAGCAGGCGGATCTGGTGATGCGATGCGCTTATCTGGTAGCGGTCGGCGACGCTCACTTGGCAGAAGAAGAAAAGTCTCACCTGTCACTAGTGCGGGGTGAAATACGTCGAATGCTGCACGCCCGAAGTGCCATTGAGGCATTCGAGAACGGCGTCCCTCTGGAAGCGGCAAGCGAGATGTTTGATCCTGCAACTCCCGTCGAGTTATCCATCGAAGGACTGTTAGGATTGCCCCCAGTACTATTGCAGCTACATAAAGCGAGACAGGGCGTCTCCACTCAACACGAGTTGCGAAGCCTCGAAGAGAACCAGGCGCGTGACATCACGGACCCCTTCTTGCAAAAGACCGCATATTATTTCTGCACCCAAGTCGCGTCAGCGGATGGCGTGTTTGAAGCTAGGGAACAACAAACCTTAGCGATTCTCAGCGATGTTTGGGGTCTCTCCCATGAGGAGGCAGTAAAGTGGTATAACGAGGTAGCTTTTCCCGTGCTGACGGGCGAGGCCGCCATGAGTATCCCTGATTCAGCGCGCGGACATCCGCGCGATCAGGTGGATGATCGCGCGGAGGAGGAAACAGCTGCTGAACTACGGAGATTGTTGGGAATAGATGACCCCGGCACTGACTCGGACGGAAATTGATGATCCGCTTGAGTGCTTTGTGTTGGGCACTCGATGCGCGCGTCCCAATTTGAACATCGGTAGCGCCGGCAAACTAAAGCCTAGTACCAACGCCCCCGGTCTTGCTGTCTTGCTATCCACGTAGAGCTCATGGGCGACACCATTCTAGGGCGAGCGTCCTTCATACTGAATTTAACCGAAATAGCGCGAGAACGCGACTTGCGTTCACCAAGCGGTGGCAAGGGCTCAAGGTTCACTTTGTCGAGGCGCTTTGAACAAAATCATCAAGAACTTTCCGTTTACAATCCCACTCGGCCAATTAGCTGCTCAGTGCACAGGGGCTGCGTGTCCCTTCAGGTCTTAATGGTGTTCAACTGAATGAGATTGAGCGCGAAGCTTGCATGCGCAGAGGTATTCCGAGCTAAGTAAGCAGCGCTTCAATCGGCACCCCAAGGGCATCAGCAAGCTTCTGCACGACGACTACCGTCGGGTTGCGCACGCCCCGCTCAATCCCGCTAATGTAGGTCCGATCGAACCCGTGCTCGAGCGCGAACTTCTCCTGACCCAGCCCTTTCTCAAGCCGAAGCCGACGCAAGTTCATGCCCAGGCGCTTACGTACATCCATCGTCCCCGAGGTGGACCGCGCGATACTATACGGGCCACGGACGATGAGTCACAAACCGCTGGACTTGGGTTGGCGCGGAAGCAACACGTCTGGCGATGCCGAACGATAGCGAACCAGGTCGAAGTGCGGGCACTGATACGGGCTTTGAGCCTGTCTCACCCCACGCTGTGCGCTACATAAAGCTCGGCCCAGGCGGGGCGTGGGAAAGCGATTGCCTAGACAGCGGCACGATCCGTTGGGGAATGGGCTCGAACCCATACGAACTCGCTGCGGCCGGTGACTGGGATGCAGTGAAGCAGGCTTACCGTGGTCAAGGTGTCTCGCCGGCTACTGCGACCGGCTTCACCCGCGAGATACGCGAGTTTTATACTCTCGGTCCGAATTGCCTCTGGATCACTTTCGCCCGCGATCACCTCTGGTGGGCCTTCAGCGAGCCGAGTGTGACCGTGGTCACTGGGGAGGCAGGAACCGAGCCTCGGGCCATACGCCCCGTGCTCGGCCGCTGGCGCAAGGACGATATCCGTGGCCTCCCTTTGCGAAACCATGACCTGAGCAGCAGGCTCACCCAGCTCGCCGCCTACCGCGGTACGATCTGTAATGTTTCTGCGACGGATTATCTGGTTCGGCGGATCAACGGGCAGGAAGAACCGATAGTCGCTGCTGCCCGCATCGCCCGGGACGGCCTGAGCAAAGCGGTCGAAGCGTTGATCCGCCATCTGCACTGGGCGGACTTCGAGCTGTTCGTCGATCTCTTGTTTGCCCGCGCGGGATGGCGCCGGGTGTCGGCGCTGGGAGGGCGGATGAAGGACCTCGACCTGGTGATCGAGCAGCCCCTGACGGGCGAGCGCGCCAGCGTCCAGGTCAAGTCGACGGCCGATCAGCGCGTGCTCGACGCTTGCGTTTCGACCTTTGCGAACAGCGCCTCGGCGAACCATTTCTTTTTTGTCTGCCACAGCTCGCCCGGTCCGCTGGTTGCGCCCGCTCTGGCCAATGGGACCGTCCACATCTGGAACGTTGAGGAGCTGGCCGTCCAGGCTGTCGACCAAGGGCTGACTGGCTGGCTGATGGAAAAGGCCGGCTAAGGAGTGCGAACGTCTTTGTTGCCGTTCTACCGATCGCCACGAGCCAACACCGAGGCGGCAGCCCCCAGAGCGCCAATATCGGCGCCCAGGCTTTCCAGGAGGCTCGCCAGGGCGGCTGCCGAAGCGGCATCGGCCGGCCGCATGACCAGGGCGTCGTGCGCATCCTCGATCAGCATCGCCGCGGCAGTGCTGAGCAAGCCAATCGCATCGCGCGCCAGCCTCTCGTCGATCATCGCCCTGCCTTTCTTGGCCGGCACCAAGCGGGCTCTCGGGCAAGAAGTCCACATGCAGCTTTCAACGATGCGCAGCAGCTCGTGACCGCGGCTTTTGACGGACCGTCTCTTTGACTGGCTATCGCGCCCGAACCGAGCATGGTGGGTCGAGGCGGAGATCAGACCAATGAGGATGCCCTACAGTAGCGACACCACCACCCCGCAGTGGTTCGTACAGCGTGCATCATCGGACTCGCCGAAGGGCTAGCGGGTGTGCAGTCCGAGAGGTCACAGAGCACTCGCGCGATGGGGAGGCGGAATGGTCGAAATTGACGCAAGCGATCTGCTTCCGCACGCCATCCTAGAGCTCGAGGCGTTCGCTCGCGGTGATTTGCCCATTTCTCATTACGTGAAGGACGTCCCGTCTGTCCGCTTGGCGGACAAGAGCTGGCAGGTCGGCTACCCAAACTACCAGGCGGGCATGGATCGCCTCTGGGTCGCGCTAAACCACGCCGGGCTGTCGACCGTGACACGGACTGCCTACGAAGCGTGGACTGCGCGAGACAAAGATTCCCCCACTCTTCAAGAGGTCGGCGACCTGAGCCGAGAGGAGTTGCTATTCGGCCTCTTTTCGATCAAACGCGCGGAGCGATTTAGTGAAGGCTACTGGACCGTCGTGCTCGAGCGCGGCCTGTTCCTCGCCTATGCCCAGCGGCTTGCAAAGATCAACGACAGGTAATTGGCGCGGTCGCGAATGTCCGCACTGGGCGGGAAGGGGACATTCCTAAGCGAGCAATAGAACGACTATTAACGACGGGCGCTCGAGAGCGAGCGTCAGTTGCCCAGACCAAGCCGGCGCCGCTGAGCAATCCCGCCACATTCACGCCCTCGAACTGCGCCAACGCTCCCTGGCGTGTTCGTAATACCTAAACCCGATACGACCCGATAAACAGCTGCCCGGTGTGCTTCGCGGCCATGTGGTCGAGCATCTGCGACATCGAGTCGACCTGATCATTATGCTTGCCGCCGGGAAACTGGCGCACTTCCTCCTCGAAATCGGCCAACCAGGCGCCCTCGCGCGGAAGGAAGACCAGCCCTGCCTCGATCTTGGCGGACTGCAACCGCATGCGGGTCTCCTTGTCGCCGGCGGGTAAGTAGGCGACCACGGGGTACCCCTGCGCCTCGGCTTGCAGATCCTGGATCAAGCCCATTCCCGACACCTTGTCCTCGATCAGGAGGACGTCAGGGTGAAGAACGTCGGCAAAGCCGATCACGCGGCGCTTCAAGGTTGGGTAATCGACGCGGTCACGCCACGCGTACTCGAGATAATAGCGCCCCTCGACCACCCGCCAGACGGTCATCGCCGAGTAGCTGCTGTGCTCCGAGGTCTTCGAGGCTGTGTCGAGGCTCATGACCAGCTGCCCGCCCGCCGGCAGCACGTCGTAGCGCTTGAACCAGCCCATTTTGATCACGTCGCCGTCAGCAGGCGTTGGCGACTGCTGATATTGCGCCGAGAAGATTGCCGAGCCCAAATCGCGCCTGATCTGGTCGAGCACCTGCAGCGGCTCGCGTTCGGGGTCCATCGGCTCGCCGGCTCGCCTAAAATAGCGATCGCGGTCGCGGCCGAGCTGGACCCACTCGTCGTGTTCGGCGATCGCCGCCAGGTTGAGGTGCATCCAGCCCCCGGCTCGAATTAAATGGCCGGACAAGTCGTCCTCGTGAAGGCGCTGCTGAACGTTGATGATCACCCCGCGCTTCTTGTCGTCCAGGCGTGAGAACAAGGTGGTTCGGGTCCACTCGATCATGCTGTTGCGCCGGACATCGGAGTAGGCGTCGTCAGCTTTGAGCGGATCGTCGACGATAAGAATGTCGCCGCCACGACCCGTCAGAGTGCCGCCCGTCGAGGTCGCCAACCTGAAGCCTCCACGTTTGGTCTGGAAGTCGTGCTCGGCCGTCCGCCGAGGGTTGAGGCGGGTGGAGGGATACAGCCTCTTGTACCAGTCCGATTGCATGACCGAGCGGGTCTGCCGCCCGAGCATGTTGGCAAGCTCTTGGCTGTAGCTCGCGACAACGATCCGCAACGTCGGATCGCGCCCAAGCAAGAACGCGGGAAGCGCGACCGAGACCATCGTCGATTTCAGCGAACGCGGCGGCAAGTTGATGATCACACGGTCAACCTGGCGCTCGATGGCGGACACCTGAAGGTGGTACGCCATCGCCCGGATGTACCAGCCGGGCGTGAAATCCCTGCCGGGGTTGAGGTGGTGGAAAACCTTCTCGCAAAATGCGACCAGGTCGTTGCGTAAGAACGCGTCGAGTTCGCGTTGAGGATCGACCAGCATTGCAGTCATGAGCTTTCCTCCTGCTGGTCCGCCTTAAAGTCGGGGTCGGGGGCATTAGCCTTGGCAGCCTGATTCCTACGATCGATTGCATTGGCCATGATCTGCGGATCCTCGCCCATCAGGCTGCCCGTGCTGGAAACCAGACCCTCTTCCGCGTCGTGCTCACGGGCGTACTCGAGCAGTCGGTCGAGCGAGCGTGAATCGCCCCTGAGCGCCTTTTCGCGAAGCTTGAGCAGCGCTGCCTTGCGGGTCGTCACCTTGCGCTTCTTGCTGGGGTCGTTGAGCGGCACCGGCATGTTTAGGATTTCGCGAATATCGTTCTTGAGCGAGCGGGTGCCCTTTAGCGGGCCGCGCTTGTTGCGGACCTCGCCAGGCTTGATCTGCCCGTGCTTGGGGGGACGGCAGTAGCCGACCTCATAGCCGTGCTTAGCGTCGTCGGGCGGGGCCGCGCGCTCGCCGTTGGCATCCTGGTCGCGGTCAGCCACGGTGCGCCTCCTGACGCTCGAGGTCATCGCCAAGCCGGTCACGGCCTACCTCAGCGAACGATTGACCGGTGGCAGCGAGCCGCGCTGTGCCGCCGGTGAGGTCCTGCCAGCGGTTCACAGAGACATCGACAAAGCCGGGATCGATCTCGGCGAGGCGCGCACGGCGCCCCGTCTTCTCGGCTGCGATGATCGCCGTGCCCGAGCCGCCGAATGGATCGAGGATAATGTCGCCGCGATCGCTGACGTCGAGGATCAAGTCGGCGATCAGCGCGACCGGCTTAACCGTGGCGTGCATCGTCAGCGCCTTCCCGCGCCCTTTTGTCATGCTGTTCATACCCGGGTACTGCAGCACGTTGGAACGATGGCGGCCGTGAACCCCGAGCTGCACGTTGTTTACGTGCGGCGCACTGCCGTGCTTGAACGCGACAATTAGCTCATGCTGGGAGCGCCAGAGCGACCCCATCCCGGCGTTGTCCTTGACCCACACGAGCACGTTCTTGAGCTCGAGGCCAGTTGTACGGCCCGCGTCCAGCATCTCGGCGGCATGGCGCCAGTCGATAAACAAGAGCACCATCGCTCCGTCGACCAGATGACCCATGCAGGCGGTGATCGACCGGCGCAAAAAGCCGACGTACTGGTAGTAGGTCATCTCCCCAGTGGCCATGGCGAAGTCCGAGTGACCCTTACGGCCGAGACCCGACGCGAAGCCCTCGATTTTGAGGTTGAATGGAACGTCCGACAGCATCAGCCGTGCGTGTTCGCCGCCGAGTAACTCGTCTATCAATGCCGGCTTGGTGGAATCGCCGCAGGCGAGCTGATGATCGTCCAGGACCCACAGATCGCCTTCGCGACTTATTGGAATATGCGGCGGGTCGGGCGGAGGGTCATCTTCAAGATCGTTGAGGTCGCCGGTGCGGATCACTCCGGTCATCGCGTCGAGTTCGGCGGTTACGAACCCGGCAACGGTAATGTCGAACTCGGGGCTGTCGGTTATGATGCCCTCGATTTCCTCGATCAGCAGCTTGGTGTCGAATGACGACAGGTCGCCAAGCTTATTGTCCGCGAGCGCGTACGCTTTGAGCTGGACCGCGGTAAGACCCTCCACAACGAGGACCGGCACCTCGACGTCGCCCTTGAGCTTGGCCGCGGCGTAGCGCCCATGGCCCGCTATGATGGTGTAATCGGGCCCGACGACTATCGGACTGATCGACCCGAACTGCTCCATCGAGCGCGCGATCTGCTTGATCTGCCGATCTGAATGCTTGCGCGCGTTCTTGCGGTTCGGCTTCAGCTCGTCGAGCTTGACCATTTCGTAGCGAAGCAATTCGGGCGACTTAATGGCGCCGCGGGCAGTTCCTGCCCTCAATTTTCCAGCACTGAGTCCCATCACGGGCTCCTCGACTTAGGAGCCTCGCTGCGTGCGCGGCCCCGGTTGCCGCCTCGCCGGAAGTGACGAGACGAGAAACGCAATCGGCAGACCATGCGCGAGCACCGGGCCCGTCACGTTCCGCCTATGTTTTCCTCGTCTTCTAGGTATCTCAGAGGGCGCACTAAGCGCCGAGGAACCAGCTGATCAGCGCGTGGCAGATCAACCGCGGACCAACTTAGTAACGCCCGCGCGCGGGTCAATACCCCATCAGCGACGACGCTCTAAGTCCTCTTCGCCAATGCGCACTATCCGCTGAGGCCGCTCTCGGGCGTTTAGCCTCCGGTCACGTTGGGCGCCGGCTTGCCTCCCCTCAGGCGGGCTAGAAATTCCCCTCCACGCACGATGGGAATACGTCTCACTAGCCGCAGTTTTACGAGGGTTTGGAGCCGTGCCAGATCAGATACCAGCCGAAACCGGGCGAAATTCCTTTCCAATTCCCTTTTGAAGGGGAAATCCACGCGAGACGAGTTCGCTCAAGACTGTTTCCTGCACCACACAGTCCTTAGTGATCCGCTAGGATCTGCAAGGCCGCGTAACTGGCGTCATGAGTGGCGCAGTTCCGCGGCCTTTCTGGTCTTCGGTTGGTACGGTTGTAGTCAGAGACTGGCTCGCGAACGGAAAATCCAGCCTCCTTTCGCCCACGGTCTCAGGCCGGAAAATTCTGACTGCAGTTGGATTTGGATTTGGTCAGGAGAGACCGAGTTCGCGGCGCTGGTCCGTCCAGGCGAGCGGCAGCGGCGTGCCCATCAGTCGCACTGCGGTAATCTGCTGGGGTTGCCTGCCTTCAACGATCGCCGTGACAACATCGGGAGCGAGGCAGGCGAGCGCGACCAACTTGCGAAGTCGGGTTCGGCATCGACCCTGTTCACGGGCGATCGTCGCAATGGACTTCTCGGGGTTGGCGAGCATGAGCGTCTTTGCCTGGTGAGCCTCAACAATGAGCGCGACTAGCTTGCTGTCACGACGTCTTGGCATCGGCGCAGCGACTTCGGGGCCGGGCACGATGAGCCTGAGCTGGTGGCCACGTCGAATCTGGACTGCTGGTATCGTGATTAGCAGCGTCTCAGGGGCTTCTGACACGGTCTTCAAACCGAGCCGTTCGGCGATGGCGAGGCCGTCCAGTTCGACCTGAACCTGATCCTCGCGTAGCCGGACCTGCTTGATGAACTGGTCCAACAACTCGGCTTTGGCGCTTGCATGACCGCTTCGCAGAGTCGCCGCGATGAGGTCGGATTCGCAGGTGGCTGCCTGAAACTGCTCCGCGCTCGGATCGGTAGAACCGGCGAGTTCGTAGATGAACTGACCCTCGGCCAGCTTGGCTGCAAGGTTGGAGCACACGAGCTCCTCGAGGTCATGCGCTGACACGCGCCAGGCGCGGGTGCCATCGAGCTGGTCTGGTCGGGTTATGTAGTAGCGATAGCGTCGGCGCGACTTGGTCGCGTGGCTCGGGGTCATCTCGCGTCCTTCGCCGTCGATGGTCTTTCCGACGAGCAGGCTTGGATGCTGGTGCTTCAGTCGGCGTGATGTGCCCGACGCGTTCGCGGCGAGCAGCGCCTGAACTTCGTCCCACAGGGGCTCTTCGACGATTGCCTCGTGTTCGCCGGGATATGCTTTGCCCTGGTGGACAATAAATCCGCGGTAGATGCGGTTCGAGAGCAGGTGGTAGAGGGTGCCGCGGCGATAAATGGAGCCGCCCTTGTGTGGTCCGCTGCTCCGCCGTTGGACCTTGGTCGCGTAACCCTCGCGGTTCAGCTCCCTCGATCAGGGCCGGCACCGACTGCAGTGCAAGATAGCGGCGCATGATATGCCGGACCTGCTCTGCTTCGCGCTCGTCGACGAGCAGCTTGCGATCCTTGACCCGATATCCAAGCGGGACTGGCCCGCCCATCGAGATACCCTTCTTCTTGGAGGCCGCGATCTTGTCGCGGATGCGTTCGCCAGTGACCTCACGCTCGAACTGGGCGAACGACAGCAGCATGTTAAGCGTGAGCCGACCCATGCTGGTGGTGGTGTTGAAACTCTGGGTGATGCTGACGAAGCTTGCTTCCGCCTTGTCGAGCACCTCGACGATCTTGGCAAAGTCGGTAAGGCTGCGGGTCAGCCGGTCGATCTTGTAGAGGAGGACGATGTCGACCTTGCCAGCTTCGACATCGGCGAGCAGCCGCTTAAGGCCGGGCCGCTGCAGATTGCCACCCGAGAAGCCGCCATCATCGTAGCGATCCTTCACCAGCACCCAGCCTTCGTGCCGCTGGCTGAGCGCATAGGCTGCGCAGGCCTCGTACTGGGCGTCGAGACTGTTGAATTCCTGCTCGAGACCGTCCTCGGTGGACTTGCGGGTGTATACCGCGCAGCGCAGCAGCTTCTCAGCCATTGCCGGTGAGCCCGAAGAAGCGCGGTCCCGACCAGTGGGCGCCGGTGACGTGACGGGCAATCTCACTGAGTGAGCGCCAAGTGCGGTCGGCGTAAGCAAACCCGTGCTCTAGCACCTCAACAGTCACGGTCCGCCCATTCCACTCCCGTACCAGCCGCGCGCCGGGCGTGAGACGGATCTGCCGGCGAGGTGGCGGCGGTTCCACACCCTGCGACGCGATGCGAGCAAGCTCTCTCGCCACGATGGCGGGCAGGGCTCCATGGCGACGCTCCTGCAGGCGCTGTGCAATGAGGCGGCGCAGCAGGCCTGGTGGAACCGAGGGAGGAACACAGCCCTCTATCCCGGTCCACTTCTCCTTCAGCTGTGCTGGCGAGAGCCGCGCTAGGGTAACCAGATCGTCGACAAGCTTGCTCACTGTGACACCGGCTCGACAATTGCGTAGCGGCTGACGGCGTCGACCGCGGTCCGCTCGATAGCGTGGCCCTTCTTTTTGAGGCCGGTCAGTGCTGCGCGGGCAGAGTGGGGAAGCCATCCGGTTGCAGCGACAAGCTCGTCAAGCGTAGCTCCATCGGGGCGCGCCAGCAGGGCGAGGACAGTGTCTGCCTTGTTCCTCTTCTTCTTTGCTCCGCCGCTCTCATGAGCTGCAGGCGGCACGTGCTCGACTGCGATGGCACCTAGTGCTTCGAAGGTTCCGTCCTTCGGCTGCCGCGCCATGCGGCGCTGACGCCTCGCGGTCGTTTTGTGGGTCATGGGTGGTTCTCCATCTCGGAGCAGCGCCTTCGCCGCCCCACCACCCAAGGCCCTGCCGGTCGCGCCAGTCAGGGCAGCGGCCGGTCCAGCAGGCCGCAATTCACAAGAACAGCAATGCTCTGTTGCCGTACGAAGTCGAGTTCATTCTGCCCGTCCGCTTTGCGCCCAAAAGACGTCATTCCAAACTTTGAAGATGGGCCTTAGAAGCTGACGCGCTTCGCTAAGGTAGTTTGTGTTCGCGCGGCTTATTCCACTCTCTTTTGATCGATCACCTCATTAGCCTGACCCGAGATTGCGTAGCTCCAGATAGCAACACTCGCGACCCATCCGAGGTTGAACAGTATCAGCGCCAAGATAACAGAGCCGCGCGAGGCGCGTGATCTGCTAGGCCCGGGCACCACGTCTCCACGGTCGCGGAACAACACTGCCACTGCTTGGGCGTGAAGAAGTAGCCAAATGCCGGCCGCTATAGAGACCACGGCCGACAGGGCGAGCAGCGCGGGGAAAAACCAGATCGGCATGACAACTCCTATTCCTCCTCGTCTTCGATCAGCACCCGTCTAGCGGCGCCATCGAGATCTTCGAACTGTTGGTGGCGCATCGCCCAGAAGAACGACGCAAGGCCGAGGGCACCTAGCCCGAGCGCGACCGGAACTAAGATAGCGAGGCTAGTCACTAGGCGGCTCGCGCGAGACGGAGTGAATTGCCCACTACGATCAGCGAACTCAACGACATCGCCAGCGCGGCAACAAGGGGTGTGACGAAACCGGCGACTGCTAGCGGCACCGCTAGAATGTTGTACCCCACCGCCAAAGTGAAATTCTGCCGCACTATGCGCATCGTCTTGCGGGCCGCGTTGACGGCTCGCGCAACGGGCAGGATGCTGTCACCCAGAAATACAGCGTCGGCAGCCTGGCGACTCACGTCGCTCGCGCTAGCCGGCGCTATCGAGACGTGCGCCGCAGCAAGAGCGGGGCCGTCGTTGAGGCCGTCGCCGACCATAAGAACCTTCTTACCTGATACCCTGAGTTCTTCGAGGCAGGCGAGCTTGCCCGCCGGACGCACTCCGGCGATGCAGGGTAAACTGAGTTTTCCAGCGACCTCGGCGACGGGTCCCGCCGCATCGCCTGATAGCACGCTCGCCGCGATATTCATGGTCGAAAGAATCTCGATCGTCGCCCGCGCATCCGGACGCACCGGATCGTTGAATGTAATCACATGGCGGGCTTTCCCGACGCGAAGCTCGCACGAAGATCGCTTGGCATGGTCATTCCGAGTCAGGGCAACGGCACCCAAGTCTCGCGCGACCCCCGTAATGCCTTCCCCGGATAGTTCCTTGATGTCCTCCAAGGGGGCAGCCATGATCTGCTCCGCGCGGAGCGCCGCGGCGAGTCCGCGGCTGAGCGGATGGCGACTGCTCTGTGCAAGCCCTAACGCGATAGCTTTTTCACGGGTGCTCAGAAAATCGAGAACCTCCGGGCGCGGTTCGCCGAGAGTGAGTGTCCCGGTCTTGTCGAACACCGCATAGTCGACCTCTGCCAGTCGCTCCAGAGCGCTGCCATCTTTTACCAGCACCCCCCCCTTCATCAAGGCGCCCGCGATGACAACGTGCGCCACCGGCACTGCGAGACCAAGCGCGCAGGGACAGGTGATGATCAGCACCGCCACGGCGATCAGCAACGCTTGGTGCAAGCCCGCGCCCGCCATCAGCCAGCCGATCAGGCTGAGAAGGGCCAAGGTGTGTACGGCGGGAGCATAGAGGCGCGAGGCCCGATCGGCGATCCGGACATATCGCGACCGGGGTTGACCGGCTTCCGCCATCAGCCGGGCAATCTCCGCAATAGCGGTGTCGTCAGCCGCTGCGGTGACCCGCGCGGTGAACGGCTGTCCGAGGTTCACCATCCCGGCATAGACTGTAGTGCCGGGAACGGCGGAGATCGGCACGCTTTCGCCGGTCAGCATCGAGGCATCGAGCAGTCCCTTGCCCGAGACCACTTCTCCATCGGCCGCCAGCGCTTCTCCCGCAGCAACCTGCATCAGCATTCCTGGTTCGATCCGCTCCGCTTGCACGCGCTTGCTTGAGCCATCGGTGCCGACAATCGTCGCTTCTCGCCCCATCCGAGCAAGCAGCGCCCCGATGCCAGCACGCGCTCGATCCCGCATCATGGCATCGAGGACGCGCCCGCTGAGGAGGAAGAAAAGGAGCATAACCGCGCCGTCGAAATAGGCATGCGGCCCTCCAGTCGCCGTCTCGAAGATACTGAGGCCCGTTGCGAGGAGTACGCCGATCGAGATCGGCACGTCCATGTTGGTGCGCCCCTTGCGCAGGACGGTCACGGCCGAGCGGAAAAATGGGCGTCCGGCATAGGCCACTACAGGGACCGCGACCAACGCAGACAACCAGTGGAACAGGTCACGGGTCGCTCCAATCGCGCCGGACCAGACGCTGACGGACAGGAGCATGACGTTCATCATGCCAAAGCCCGCAACGGCGAGCGCGGTCAGCAACAGTCGGGTCTCTGTATCGTCCTGTAGGGCAAGTTCGGAGACGCTCGGCTGGGCCTCAAAGCCCAGGTTGCCTAATTCGGCAAGGAGTTCGCCTTCTGACAGGGCCGGCTCATGGCGCACCAGCACGCGCCGAGTCGAGAAGTTGACCCGCGCGCGATCAATTCCCGCGACCGCGCCCAGACCGCGCTCGATCTTGCCGATGCACCCGGCGCAATGGATGCTCGGGACAGTGAACCGGCTTTCGGTCCATTCACGCTGATCGGGGGAAATGGGTTCGAAAGACGTCATGGCAGCGAAACCTCACGACGCCAGACCTGCTCGTGCGCGTGCCCGGAAAGCCGCAACGTCCATCGGCCAGTGGTTAGCGGCGCCTCACTGACGAATTGTCCCGCTCCGACCTTTCGAAACATCAGAGCGGTGTCCGGTAGCCGGCCGAGCGGATGTCGCGCCGTCGCGATGAGCACGTCCGGAGAGGCATCGTCTGCGAAGCTGACTTCCACGCGCCCGTCCGCCCGGTGGTTCACGCTGGGTTCCCAGCCGAGGGAGCGGGAGCGATCGGCGCGGGCGAGCCACTTGTTGAATTCCTGGCTTGCCACGTAGGAGTTGTCGACGACGACCCCGCCGAAGGTACCCACTGCGAGCGACGCCATCAGCACATTGACGGCGATGACCACGCCGAAGCCGGTGACGAGTATCGCAGCCATATGGCGTCCGGTGAATTCCCCCTTCATTCGGTCGCCCCGGGTGCCGCGAACTGCGCCTGCGCCTCGTCAGAAGCGCCTTCCTTGTCGAGGGACCGAAGCTGGAAGCCAAGCTCTTGCCCCGGCGTGTCCGGCGGCGCGATGACGTAGACACGGGCCGTGCGCGTGGCATCCGGTGCGAGTTGCAGCCGCATGGTCCGCGCCGCCGCGTTGCGAGACTCCTCGTCATTCCACATCATCGCGCCAGGCACCCCGTTCAGCGCGATCTCGACCGTCCGAGGACGGTTTTCCATATTGCGCAGCTTGAGCGTGAAAGCGTTGCGGATCGAGCCGTCGCTCATCAGCATGAAGGGCGGGTTGCGGTCGGCCGCTGCGGAGATGTCGAGATGGCTGCGCGCCCCCAAAGCGAACAGCATTACTAGACCAATGGCTGCCCAGCCGCCCAGGTAGACTAGTGTGCGCGGCCGGACGAGATTGCGCCATGGCAAACGTCGCTCTTCCCCCGCTGCCTCTCGTCGACTGTCTTCCAGCGTCACGTAATCGATCAGCCCGCGGGGGCGACCTACCTCCGCCATCACCCGGTCGCACGCATCAATGCACAACGCGCAGGTTATGCACCCGACCTGCGGGCCTTCGCGGATATCGATCCCCGTCGGACATACCGATACGCATTGCAGACAATCGACACAGTCCCCGAAGTGGGCGGGGTCGGCTTTCGCCTTTTTCACGCTGCCGCGTGGCTCGCCGCGCCAGTCCTTGTACGTGACAGTGAGCGAACGCTCGTCCATCATCGCCGCCTGGATGCGGGGCCAGGGACACATGTAGATGCAAAACTGCTCACGGAGGAAGCCACCGAGAACGAAGGTGGTGAACGTGAGGATCGCGACCGTAACGTAAGCGACCGAAGCGGCCTGACCGCTCCAGAAATCTCGCACGAGTGTCGGCGCGTCCGCGAAGTACATGATCCAAGCGCCGCCGGTCCAGAAGCTGATCACAAGGTAAATGGACCACTTCAGCGCGCGCTTGGCGATCTTCGCGGCCCCCCAGGGTGCCCGCGCGAGGCGCGTCTGCGCGTTGCGATCACCATCCACAAGCCGGTCGACATGCTGGAACAGGTCGGTCCAAACCGTCTGAGGGCAGGTATAGCCGCACCATGCGCGGCCGACAGCGCTCGTTACCAGGAACAGCCCCATGCCGGCCATGATCAGCAGACCGGCAACGAAATAGAATTCGTGCGGCCAGATCTCGATGCCGAACATATAGAACCGGCGATTGGCGATATCGACCAGCACCGCCTGATCGGGGGCGTATTGCCCCCGATCCCAGCGAATCCATGGCGTCGCATAATAGATACCGAGCGTGATTAGCAGGATCACGTACTTGAGATTGCGATAGAAGCCGTGGACCCGCTGCGGGAACACCGCGCGCCGCTTCTCGAACAACTTCTCCGGCAAGCCCTCGCGGGGAGGTTGGTGCGGCTCGTGGCGCAAGTTGCCCGTGTTAGGGTTTGCGACAGTCAGGCTGACCGGCTTGTCGGGCTTGGCGACTGCGCGTCTTGTGTCGGGCGCTTCAGGGCTGCTCATCGACCGTGATCGCCGGGTCCTTGGCGACCTCCACGAAATCCTCACCGCCGCCCAGCGAGTGTACGTAGGCCGCCAGCATCTTGATAGTCACCGGATCGAGGCGGTTACCCCAAGCGGGCATTACCCCCAATCTGGGATTGTGAATTTGGCTTACCACGCTGTCCTTGCTCTTGCCGAAGAGCCAGATCGCATCGGTGAGGTTCGGCGAGCCGAACTCCCGCATTCCCTCACCCCCAGGGCCATGACAGCTCGCGCAATTGTTCTCGTAGAGTGTCGCGCCCGCTGGGGTAGCCTTCCCCTTTCCTCTGAACGAGAGGACCTGGTCGGCAACTGTCGAGATCTCCGCAGGAGTCAGCAATTCGTCACGCCCGAACGCTGGCATCATGCTCGACCGGGTCTCGTCGATTCCGGGCTGCCGAATTCCATAGACAAGGGTGTATTCTATGGCCTTGAGATCTCCGCCCCAAAGCCACTCGTCGTCATTCAGATTGGGATAGCCATTGCCGCCGGCGGCGCCTGCGCCGTGGCACTGTACGCAGTTGACCCGGAACGCCGCGCGTCCACCGTCGATGGCGGCTCGCATAAGCTTGCTGTCTTCCGGCAAACGTTCGATGGGGATGCGCGACAAGGCGCTTAGTAGCGGCGCCCGCCGTTCGTCTTCCGCGTTTATCTCCTTCGCCAGTTGCCCGCGGCTCGACCATCCGAGCAGCCCTTCGGTTCCCGTGCGCAGCAGCGGCCAAGCAGGATACAGGACCACGTAAACAATGCCCCACACTATGGTGGCGTAGAGGCTCCACAGCCACCAGCGCGGCATGGGGGTGTCGAGTTCCTCGATCCCGTCCCATTCGTGACCAACGGTTTCCGTACCGGTTGGCTCGTCGATGCGCTTATTCGCCATCGTCGTCGTCCTTGAAGATTAGCTCGGCCGCCTCGCGGTTGTGCTGGCGCGCCGATGGACGAAAAGGCCACGCGATCAGGCCGGCGAAAAGGATGACCATGATGAGCAGGCCCCAGCTGTCCGCAAAATGCCTCAGGGCCTCGTATGTCGAATGGTCGCTCATCGTGGCCCCTCCTGAGCGAGCTCTTCCTGGGCTGCAGCGCTGTTCACATCAACAAGCGTGCCGAGAATCTGGAGATAGGCGACCAGCGCGTCCATTTCGGTCAAACGCTCCGGATCCCCGTCGAAATCGCGCGCCTGCGCTTTGGGGTAACGCACTTGCAAATCGGTTGCATCCGCATTGGGATCGGCTTGCACCTTGAGATCGGTTTCGGCCTGCTCGATGTCACGATCGGTATAGGGTACGCCGACACGCCGCAGCGCGGTGAGGCTGGCTCCTGTGTCGCGGGCGTCGAGGTCGGTGTTCTTGAGAAAGGCGTATGTCGGCATGACGCTTTCGGGAACCACCGATCGCGGGTCGATGAGGTGCTGCACGTGCCATTCGTCGGAATAGCGGCCGCCGACCCGGGCAAGGTCGGGCCCGGTCCGCTTAGATCCCCATTGAAACGGGTGATCGTACATGCTCTCGGCGGCCAGGCTGTAGTGACCATAGCGCTCGACCTCGTCGCGGAACGGGCGGATCATCTGGCTATGACAGGTATAGCAACCCTCGCGCACATATATGTCGCGCCCCGCTTGCTCGAGCGGGGTGTATGCGCGCATACCTTCGACCTTCTCGATCGTGTTGTCGATCCAGAACAAGGGAGCGATCTCCACGACACCGCCGATCACTACCGCGACAAACGCGCATGAGGCCAACAGGGTTATGTTGCGTTCGAGCTTCTTGTGACGCTGGGCGACGTTCAACATGACGGTCCCTATTCGGCAGGCTGAGCGACGATCGGGCGATCGGCTTCAGGGTTGTAGGGCGCATCGCTCATCGAAGCTTCTTCCCGCAAGCGACCCTCGATCGTGCGCCAGACGTTGACGACCATCACCACTCCCCCTGCGAGATAGAGCAGACCGCCAAACGCACGCATGATGTACAGGGGATGGAGCGCTGCGACGGTGTCGGCGAACGTGTTCACCAGATATCCGTCGGCACCGTATTCACGCCACATGAGGCCCTGGGTGATGCCGGCTACCCACATCGACGCTGCATAGAATACGATCCCCAAGGTCGCGAGCCAGAAGTGCCAGTTGACCATCCGTAGGGAATAAAGTCGCTTGCGTTGCCACAGTCTGGGCACGAGAAAGTACACAGCTGCAAAAGTGATCATGCCATTCCAGCCGAGCGCGCCTGCGTGGACGTGACCGATCGTCCAGTCGGTATAGTGCGACAGCGAATTGACAGCCTTAATGCTTAGCATCGGGCCTTCGAAAGTCGCCATGCCGTAGAATGCGAGCGCGATGACCATCATGCGGATGATCGGATCGGTACGCACCTTGTCCCATGCGCCATTGAGAGTCATGAGGCCGTTTATCATGCCGCCCCAGCTCGGCATCCACAGCACCACCGAAAACACCATGCCGAGCGTCTGCGCCCAGTCGGGCAGCGCGGTGTAATGCAGGTGGTGCGGCCCGGCCCAAATGTAGAGGAAGATCAGGGACCAGAAGTGCAGGATCGACAGGCGGTAGGAGTAAATCGGCCGCTGCGCCTGCTTGGGCACGAAGTAGTACATCATCGCGAGGAATGGCACGGTCAAGAAGAATGCGACTGCATTGTGGCCGTACCACCACTGAACGAGTGCGTCCTGCACGCCGGAAAACGCCGAGTAAGAACGCGAACCCCAGATCGACACCGGTATCGCGAGGTTGTTAACGATGTGCAGCATCGCGATGGTGATGATAAAGCTCAGGTAGAACCAGTTCGCCACGTAAATGTGAGGTTCGGTCCGCTTGGCGAGTGTGCCGACGAAGACGATGAAATACACGACCCAGACGATTGTGAGCCACAGGTCCACGAACCATTCTGGCTCGGCATATTCGCGCGACTGAGTGACGCCGTAAAGGTAGCCCACCGCCGCCAGGACGATGAACATCTGGTAGCCCCAGAACACAAACCGAGCGAGCGCAGGGAAGGCCAGGCGCGCGCGGCAGGTTCGCTGCACAACATAGAAACTCGACGCGATGAGAATGTTGCCGCCAAAGGCAAACACGACACCCGACGTATGCAGTGGGCGCAGGCGACCGAAGTTGTAATACGGCTCGATGTTGAGCGACGGAAATGCCAACTGCAGAGCGATGACCAGTCCGACTGAGAAGCCGACAATACCCCAGAAAACCGTTGCAATTACCCCCCATCGCACCGGATCGTCATCGTAGCGCGACGGATCGGTTGGCATGCGGAAGAGGCTTTGCGCCTTGGCGAGCGGATCGAACCTCGCCGCGGTGGCACAAAGAAATGCAAATGCGACGAGCGCGACGATCGTCATGCTTGCGGCGTAACCGCTGTCGCGTGACATGGCGATCCCAGCGACGGCGAGCAACAACACTCCAAACCATATGCCGACGCGGCCGAGTACTGCTTCCATCGATCCCCTACCTCGTTCAACCGGTTCGGTGGCCTGAGACTTAGCAGCCGGGTCCGACTTAACGCAACTAAGCGCAGCCACGGTGGAGTGGGATTGGGATATAATCCCTAGCGGAACCCACCTAAGTGATGCGACGGAGGCGGGACTGGCTACTTAGCTCTGCGGGCGGTCGTCTAGCACATGGTTCACTCACATGATTCAGTTTGCGCGAATTTAACGTTTGCGTTCACACCGCGAGCACTTAGCTTCAGCAGCATGAGACGAATCCTTATTCCGGTTACGCTGGGCTTGCTTTGTAGCTGCCAAGCCGTCTCCCGCCCTGCGACGCACGCTAGCGTCGAGGGCGCGCTACAGCGCGGAACCGCCGAATGGCGGGGCCAGAAGTTCGTCCAGGATCGCTGCGCAGACTGTCACTCGGTGACTCACAGCGAGACGTCACCGCTGCCTGCGGCTCCCCCGTTCGCGGCTATCGCCAACGGTCCCGAACTGACTAAAGCTACACTGGCAACTTGGCTGAGCAACCATAAAAACTTCCCGGAAGAAATGTACTTCGAGGTTCCCGCCGAACACCTAGATGACATCGCCGCCTATATCTTGACCCTCCGCCGAACGCAGCAAACGCCTTAGACGCGAGGGCTGCTTCTGCCTTAGAGAACCACCGACAGCCCAAAGCGGGTTGCATTTGCCGATCACGTCGGTTCTTGGAGATACGCCGCACTAACCTACGCGCGAAAAAGTGACCTCTGCTACGAGTCTGGCGCGCTCCAATCATCAGCGCCGAGTCACAGCTTTGATGTCATGTAACAGAGCTACGCCGCTACAAGCGGCTCGGCAATTAGACGTAACTCTAATCGAGGAACCCAAGGTATCATGGGATCCGCTTTCGCTGTGCGCGAGCAGCTATGCGGGCAGTCCAAATCTCCGCCCCCAAGGTTGCGCGATCATCAGCAGGCGCAGCAAGCGAGCAAACATCGGTGAGTGATTTGACGCGAAGATCGGCATGTGCCCATGCTCGGCCAGAGCAGAAATTCCGAACACATCTGACCGGATCACTATGACCACAAGGAAAGCGGCGCTAGCGACCCTGGCCGTCATTGCGATGGTGGCAGCGGCCTATTGGTTCCTGGTACCCCGGGAAAAGGAAGTCCTCACGCTCACTGCCAAGGTTGCCCGGGCCGAGCGCATCCTCGCGGTGAATGGTCGCATTCGGCCGCGTCTCCAGGTTGATATTCGTTCATCCGTAGGGGGCGAACTGATCGCGCTGCCGTTTGATGTGGGTGATCGCGTGGAAAATGGGCAGGTTATCGCCCGAATTGACGACGCCCCCGAACTGGCTGCCGTCGCTGAGGCGGAAGCATCGGTACGCACGCAGGAAGCGACGCTTGCCCAAGCCCGCAGAGATCTCCGACGGTTCGAAGCGCTTGGTCAATTTGCCACCAAACGCGACGTCGAAGCACGGCGCCTCGCGGTGGTGGAAGGGGAACGGGAACTGAACCGCCGCCGGGCGGGCGTGACTCAGGTCAGCGAACAACGTGAGCGACGGGTCTTACGCGCGCCGTTTGCCGGCGTGATCCTTGAGCGGCTTGTCGACCCGGGCCAGACAGTCGGACTGGAAAGTATCATCTATCGGCTGGCAAACCTTTCGAGTCCTGAGGTGACCGCAGAGATCGACGAAATCTATGCCGCGGAAATCCGCCCCGGGATGGAGGCTCGGGTCAATATGCCCAGTCAGAGCGAACAATTGAAGGCAGTCGTTGCCCATGTGGAGCCACGGGTCGATCCAGCAACGGGCGCGCGCGATGTCCGGCTGGAGCTGATCGACGAGGCTGTGAATGCGCCTTCTGGTCTGACGGTCACAGTGAACCTGCTGATCGAAACAAGGAGCCGCGCCATCAGCGTGCCACGTAGCGCCATTATTCAGAGCGGCAGCGGCGCGACGGTGAGACTTGTCGACCAGGATGGTGCAGTGACCGAGCGTCGGATCCAATTTGTCGACTGGCCCGCCGAAGAGGTCATTGTCACTAGCGGACTGAAGGCCGGTGAGCGGATTCTCGTTGATCCGGATTCGGCCGCACCGGGCGAGAAGGTCACGGCTACCGAATGACATGAACCCCTATGCCGTCAAGCTCGCCACCCGCCATCTATTGAGCCATCCGGGGCAAACGGCACTGCTGATGGCAGGTGTCGCACTGGGTGTCGGCGTGTTCATCTTCATGAGCGCGCTCATCGGCGGGCTGGCCACTTTGCTTACGTTACGAACGGTGGGGAGCATTCCCCATGTCGTCCTTGAGATGCCGGATCGAGACCCGGTGATTCTGTCCACGGTGCGCGGTGTTCAATCGGTTCTTCAGAAGGATCTCAGCCGTAGAAATCAGATAGCGATCTGGCAGCCGGCGATACCAATCATAGAGAAGACGTCGGGTGTCACGGCGGTATCACCGCAGATCAGGGGGTCGGCCTTCGTTGAACGCGGCCAGGCCGTCGCACCAGTCGGTGTAATTGGGGTGATGCAGGACAAGCTGTCGGTCATCGCCGATATCAGGGGCGCCCTTTCGGAGGGAAGCAGCAATCTGCCGCCCGATGGCATACTGATCGGCAGCAGGCTTGCGAGCGACCTTGGGCTGCGGGTCGGGCAGGTCGTGCGCTTGAACTCCGATCGCGGACGATCACGCAGCTTCCGGATCGGCGGTATTTTCAGTCTGGGCATCGCCAGCGCCGATCGCCAGGCCGTCTACATGAACTTCACAGCCGCACGCGCGCTGTTCGATCTTCCTACCGGGATTTCCAGAATAGAAGTAAAGGTCGAGCCCGCGACCGATGCCGCCAAGATCGCGACGCATCTGCGCCGCTCGACCGGTTTAAAGACAACCGCCTGGACCGAGGACAACAGTCAACTGTTCGAGGGTCTCGATGCCCAGGCGCGCACCGGGACGATCATCAAGGCCTTTTCGCTCATCACGATTGTCGTCGGTATCGCCAGCGCGATGTTGCTGTCCATCGTGAGGCGCCAGTCCGAAATCGGTATCATGCGCGCGATGGGAGCCAGTAAATCGCTGGTGATCTCGATCTTCGTTCTGGAAGGAACGCTCATCGGCTTCATCGGCGCGCTGGTCGGAGCGGCGTGCGCCTGGGTCGCCCTGTTGCCCTTGCCCCCGGTAACCGAGATCAGCAGCGGCGGATTGCCGATAGACCGGCAGCAGGGGGATTTCCTCCTGGCGATTGCGCTGACCACGCTGGCCGCCATTCTCGCGTCAATCCTGCCGGCTCGCAACGCGGCGCAGGTCGACCCGGTGGAGGCGATCGGCGCATGAGCAGCGATCCGATCCTTCGCGTGGGAGCTCTCACCAAGAACTTCGGTCAGGGGGACAGCGAGGTACTTGTTCTCAAAGGCATCGATCTGTCGATCAACTCGGGTGAAATGACTGCGCTGCTGGGTCCGTCTGGTTCGGGAAAAAGCACCTTGCTCAGCATCCTTGGCACGCTGATGCGGGCGACTAACGGCTCTCACGAGATGCTGGGAGTCGATCTCATGCACGCCAGCGCCGCGCAGCGAACCGAGTTTCGCAGCAAGCACCTCGGCTTTGTTTTCCAGTTTCACCATCTTCTCCCCGACCTCTCGGCGGTAGAGAACGTGATGATGCCCGCGGCCTGCGCGTCCGGACGGGTAACCGGCGCGATGCGGGATCGGGCGGCCGAACTGTTGGACGCGGTCGGCCTAGCGGATCGCCGCGACTTCCGCCCCGGGGCGATGTCCGGGGGGCAGCGTCAGCGCGTCGCGGTAGCGCGCTCTCTGATGAACGGCCCTGCTCTTGTACTCGCGGACGAGCCGACCGGAAACCTCGACCGCGCGGCGGCGGATCATGTCATGGAATTGCTGCGATCGATAAACGAAACGATGGACACCAGCTTCCTGATCTCAACGCATGACGAACACATCGCGGGGCAGTGTCGACGCCGTGTCGAACTCATGGATGGCCGGATTATCCGGTCATGACGCGAAGAGACTTCTTCACGACGCAGCACCCAAGCGAACCGCGCAGGCCGCCTAAGACTCGAATTTACGCCTTCGCTGCGCTTCTGGTCAGGGCCCAATGACGATCGCCCCCGAACCGCATGTGACCGGCGTCCAGAGCAACGCGACGGGTCTTGTCCGATCGCTGAGCCTCACACACACCGTCCTGTATGGGGTAGGCGTAACCATCGGCGCCGGGATCTACGTTCTTGTCGGCGTGGCAGCGGGTCGCAGCGGGATGCACGCGCCGCTCGGGTTCCTTCTAGCCGCGATTGCCATGGGCATGACCGCTGCCTCTTTCGCCGAGCTTGGTACCCGGATGCCGGTGAGCGCTAGCGAGGCGGCCTATGTCGAGCGAGCCTTTCATCGCCGGTGGTTGAGCCTAGGCATGGGCCTGCTGGTCATCATCACGGCGACCATTTCGGGTGCTACGATCAGTTCTGGCAGCGCGGGCTACGTTGCGGTCTTCCTCGATCTGCCGCCAACCTCGATCATCGTTGGCGTCGTTATCCTGATGGGAGCGGTGGCCTGCCTGGCAACGACCCAGTCTATCGCGGTCGCAGGCCTGATGACTTTAGTGGAAGTCGGTGGTCTGCTGGTGATCATTGGCGCCGGCCTGACCGAAGGCACGACTGACTTTGCGCGCTTGCCTGAGATGATCCCTTCGCCCGGCGAAGAGTCCGCGTGGATGGCGCTCGGCGGCACCACGCTGATCGCGGTGTTCGCCTTTGTCGGGTTCGAGCACATCGTCAACGTGGCGGAGGAGATCAAGAACCCCGGACGCACGCTTCCCAGGGCGCTGTTTGCGACCTTGGGAATTACCGCGCTGCTATATGCACTGGTGGTTTGGACCGCGGTCACGGCGGTGCCACCGGAAGAACTCGCACGGTCTTCCGCCCCGCTTGCGGCAGTGTTCGAGAGGATCACTGGTCGGCCGCCACAGTTCATGAGCGTGATCGCCATCGTGGCGACGCTCAATGGCATCGTGGTCCACATGATCATGATCGCGCGGGTTCTCTACGGCCTGTCCAGCCAGGGCAGCCTTCCCGGTCCGCTGTCGCGTGTGAACCGGTTCACCCGCACACCGCTGGTCGCCACTGCGGCCGCGATAAGCGCGATCCTGTTGCTGGCGGTGCTGGTCCCGCTCGAGGGACTGGCGGAATGGGCGGCAAGAGGGACGCTGGTGATTTTCGCAGGGGTCAATGCGGCGCTGATCAAGATCAAGCGCGCTGGCGGGCCAGTGCCGGAAGGTGTGTTCAACTGTCCATTGCCGATCGTCTACGCCGGCTTGCTGCTGTCAGTTCTTCTGCTCGTCTTCGACCTGCTCGATTGAAGCACAGCTACGATTTGGCCTTCCGCCGCAGCCTTGCTTTCACGAGCACTTCAATGTCGATGGCATGCTGAGGCCAAGCGCTCCTGCCGCGCAGTCAGAAGCGGTAACCGTAACCTATTCCTGCCCTGAATTGCGTGGCCTGTCCGCGCTCCACGACAAGGGGACAGTTCTTCGCCACTCCGCCAAGTCGCTCGAAGCTGGAGAACGCGGTGATCGCGCCCCACGCCGTCGGGGATCGAAGCGAAGAAGACCTCACCGTAATTGACCCGGAGATCGGGATAGATCGACAGCACGTAGTCCTTGGACCCCTGCCAAGCGGGGCCGACAACGGGGGCCGCTCCCACCGTGACCGACCATCCCTCGTCCACTGGCGGCCGGCCGGTCGCTTCCCCGGGAGCCTGCCCTGGCTGAGCAAAACCCGGGACGCTCCACAGAACCGCAATCACAGTAAGGCCGAGGCGCATTTTTTTCTACGGTAAGCGGCGGAACGCTGCAGGTGCTCGCCATTCACATCGCTGGATGGATATGCCCCGAATAGGTGGGACGGTTGCGATTTCTTCGCGCGCGCCGGTCCTTGCCATGACCTGGACCACTGCATTGGCCGCGCAGACCTGATTATTCGACGGATGCTCAAACGCGCGGCCGGGCATGCAGGTGCCAGCCTTTCCAGGCTAGGGTTGTTTGCTCCTATTGAGCATCGTCGTATCGTACCCCATCGCGCGGGCGCGATTGATCAGCGCCTCGCGCTCCGCCTCCGGCGGGGTCGCCATGCGGTGAAGGATCCAGAGATATCGGCCCGATGGTTCGCCGACGAGCGACCATCGATAGTCATCCGCGTGATCCAGGATCCAGTAATCGCCGAAAAATGGCCCGAAGAAACTGACCTTGAGCTTCGAGTTCGTCGCCCGATCGACGACCTTTGCTCGGCCCTTGGCTTCTTTCACCTTCCCGTCGGGCTTGCGGCATCGATTGAGCACGCCGATCGTCCCGTCCGGGCGAAGCGTATAATCGGCCGATACCCCTTCGCAGCCTTTTTGGAAGCTTTGCTCGTACCGCGCAATTTCAAACCATTTCCCCGAGTATCTTGTCAGGTCGACCGCCTTGGCGGGTTGAGGTACGGCGTTGTTGCCAACCGGGTGCTTGATCCCGACGGCAGCGCACCCACTTACGGCGACCGAAGCGACCAACACGCCCAGGACGGCAAAAAGGCGTATTTTGGACCTCGGCGATGTCAACGTGCTGATCCTGATTGGCCGGGTCTTTTCATGTCCCCTAACGATGAGCCCGTCCGGAACGCAATGCAATGTACGGCTAGGACCCAAGGTGCGAGCGGAAAACGCACATGTGCGAGAAAGAGCAGCATTGCTGACGTTCCCGTGGGCTTGCGAAGCGCTCCGATTGGCAACCTCGAGATGTTCGAATTAGGTTGCAAGCGCGATGGCGGCTTTTATCACTCTGCCAACTAAAAGCGGACTGGCAGTAAGCGGCCCAGCTTCTGTCGTTCAAGTCGTGCCCGCGCGAGCGACTGCTTCCGAGAACGCGCGGTATCAGTTCGAATGTCCGGCATTGGGTGGAAAGCGGATACTATGCCCTGGGCGGTAGCATCAGCCCTTGAGGCTGCCAGTGTCGCTGATCGGGCATGATGCCTTTTCCCATGACTTCCATTCGCTGTGGCGCAAACCGGATCAGCGCCAAGTCCTCGGGATAGGCAGGCCATTGCGCCCGATACTGTTCCGGCGGGCCGTGTGCGGCAATGGACTGCGGGTCAGTATGCACCGACGCCAGGCCCAGGAAACTGGCGTAGAAACTGCTCTTCGTGCCGTTCTCAATGTCATCGAAGCCGAAGTGAAGCGCGGCCTTCGGATTGGCCTCGATCTGTCCGGTCTTGCGGCTTCCTCGCCGTGTCGAGATCCACAAGCTCCAGTCGTCGGTAGGATCATTGACGCCGACAGGACGAGCGCGAGGCATACCGCTCGCGTCGATGGTAATCAGAACGCCGACCCAATCTTCTTTGATGATCTCGCGGGCCGCTGCCATGATAGTAGACACATCGTCGACCTGGTAGATGTCGGACCCGTCTTGTCCGATGGCTCCGTCCCGGCTTCGCGTAGGGAGAACGCCAATGAGACCCGCCGCTGGAGCCCCGGCAAGCAACTCTCGGCGTTTCAGGCTCATCGCGTGTGTCCCCATGCCTAACTTGCGAAGCTGCATGAGAATGCGCCAGCCGACCTATGTCCGCAATGGGGTCGTTTGCTGACCGGCAGATTTTTGGCAGCGTGCGTGCGTAGCAGACGGGCTGCTTAAAGGCGCAGCGGAGCCGAGCCGCTACGTCTGATACTGGGTGGGAAGCGGACACAGCTTCCTAAAGCAACGCTGCTCAACTGATGCCAGGCGGCTCTCGTTCTCTAGTGACCCACCAAGTGGCGATGACAAGGGACATGGACGCGATTGCGGTGCCCCAAAGACTGGCATTAGCCGCCAACACGAACCCGAGGGCGCCGGTAATCCCTCCAGCCACAAGGGAAAGCCAGAGCAGAAGGTATGGCAACCACGAAGCTTCGTGCGAACCTCGCAACGCATCAGCCAATCGATGCCCCAGCTTAACAAGCGTGCCGGTCATGTAGGTGACCCCAATGCTGACTTCCCCGTCGCGCCTGAATATGGCGTTGGCAGCACCCATCGCGATGCACAGGCAGGCAATGGCCAACCTGTCAGAGCCGAAGCTGTCGGCCGCTGCGGCGGCAATCAGGACGGTAGCAACGACAAGTGTGGCGGTGACCTTACGGTAACGGGCGATCACGCTCTCGCTGATGACCACACTTAGTATAACGCCCGTGACGAACAGAGCGATAAGTGCGGCCGCCGCTGCGCCCACGGGTGCGGTTTCGGCCAGCCCGACCGCAAGCCGGGTGGAGTTGCCGGTCATAAAAGATACGAACAAACCGCCTGACTTCAGAAAACCGATGGCGTCGACCGCACCGGCCAGGGCAGCGTAGCCCATCGCCAGTAAACGCTTGTCTCTCTCGTAACGCAGCATCACTGCCCCTTGAGAGGGACCGACGAGAACTTGTTTACGTCTATCACGAACGGCCAAGGCATAGCGCTAAGCTAGCGCCAGAAACGATGACAGCAATGGGTCGTCTGCGGCTGGTCCGCTCCTCGCGCGCCGTCCTCTGGTATAGGTCACGAACTGGGTGGAAAACAGACCTTCGGCCGATAATGCCGAGACTAGCGATTGGCCGTTCTGTTCAACCTGGGCTATTGAACGATAAACGTAACGGACAGGATCACGCGCCATTCGCTGACCTTGCCGTCTCTTACCGTTACCTTGGTGTCCTTCACCCACGCGCCCTCGATGCCCTGGATGGTCTCGGATGCCTTGGCGATGCCACTGGCGACCGCATCCTCGATGCCCTTGTTCGAGCTTGCAATGATCTCGATTACTTTCGCGATTGCCATGTCGGTCTCCATCGGCTGGGATGAACGTGACGGTATGGACTTCGTGCGAGCAATGGCAAGCGGCGAACCCCGGCGCTTGACTATGCCGGCCAATGGCCCACGCTGCGCAGACGCTAGCGGATGAGAAGCGCTGGCTGTGGATGGGACCAGACCCCCAAGAATGGAGCCATGACATGATTGTTCGTAAGATCGCACTTATCGGCCTGTGCGCCGCGCTGGCCGCCTGTGGTTCCGAGCCGGCCGAAGTGGCGGCACCGACGGCAACCGCTTCGGCCACGTCGATGGTGGCACCCGCAGCCCAAGACTCCGCCACGATGAAGGCGGCACCTGAAGGTTTGCCTTCGCGAATTGCCCGCGAGGTCATCGCCGCGAGCGGCCAAACCTGCGCCGCCGTGTCGAGCGCGGAACGCGGGGCTGACGGCACCATCATCGCCACCTGCTCCGGCGGCGAAAGCTACCAGGTCTACACGGATGCCGCGCAAGGCCCGATGGCCGTTGCCCGGTAAGAAGCTGATCGAGCAAGCCGGCCCCGCCACGCGGCGGGGTCGGCCGGCCGGCTTCAGTCCAGCAGTTCGGCGGGCACCTTGCCGCCGTTGGCCGCGAGCTCACGCATCGTTGCCTTGTGCAGCCAGATGTTCATTTCTGCGCTGCCGTCGAGCTCCCCGGTGTAGCCAAGCTCGCGGGCCAGCTCCTTGCGGTTATCGAGGCTTGAATCGACGCCGATCAGCTTCATCAGGTCGACGATCGACGACCGCCAGTTGAGATCCTTGCTTTGGGCCATCGCCGCCAGAGTTTGCTCCACGTCGACTTCGGAAACCGCAGCGGGTGCGGTCTGCTGCGGCTGCGGAGAGAGGCTTCCGCCAGCGGCGCCGGTCCCGGCGGGAGGCGTCGCGGCGCGCGCTTTGGGAAAGATGGCGTCCTTGATTTTTCCGAAGATGCTCATGGGGTGACTCCTCTTGGGGGAGCGCGACCGTGCGCTTCGGTCCCGCACATGGCAAGCGCCGTTTCGCCAAGTTGCCAAGCGCCGGCATGCGCCTAAAACGAACCATCAGCTACCCTTGGAGACGACCATGGACCTTAACGACATTCTTCGCTCGCAAGGCGGCATCGAAGCCATCGCCGGCCAACTCGGGATTTCCGAAGCCGAAGCCCAGCGCGGCGCGGCGGCGCTGCTGCCCTCGGTGCTGAGCGGTTTCGGGCAGCGTGCCGGGGGCGCTGACATGGGCGGGCTCGGCGGGCTCGGCGCTGTCCTAGAATCGCTCGGCGGCGGCAACCTGACGCGCGACGTCGTCAGCCCGGCACCGACCCCGGTCAGCAAGGGCAATGACATTCTCGGCGAGATATTCGGCTCAAAGGAAGTCAGCCGCGAGGTGGCGGGCGAAGCGTCGCAATCAACCGGGCTCGATCCCGCGCTGCTGAAGAAAATGCTGCCGATCGTCGCCATGCTCGTCGCGGGCTACCTGTCATCTCAGTCCAGCCGACCGGGTCAAGGCGGCGGTCTTGGCGATCTGCTGGGCCAGGTGCTCGGCGGTATGGGAGGCGCAAGCGGAAGCGGCGGACTGGGCGGCGGGCTCGGTGGGGTGCTCGGCTCGATCCTTGGAGGACGCCGCTAGTTGCGTTTGCAAGGGGGGTGGGCGCGAGCGCCCACCCGTCCCGATTAGCGAATTTGTTTGCGCTGCACGAGATTCACGATTCCGAGGAGAATCGCCGCGCCGACAAACGCAACGATCAGCCCAGTTAGCGAGAACTCCTGCACACTGCCGCTTAACCCCAACAGCGGGCCGGCGATCAGGTTGCCGATCAGCGATCCGACTATGCGAACGATGATGTTCCAGAAGACGCCCATTGAGGCATCGGTTCATCACCACGCTGGCCCGTCAGCCCGCAACGCCGCCGACATTCAGCGCGATAATCCCATGTGTTCTCTCCGTGACTGTCACGCGACCCCTGGTGGCTTGCGTTGGAGAAGTGGGCAGTCGGTCCTGGAGTTAGCCCATCCCGCGGAGGTCATTCCCGTGGCTGCCGAACTGCCGCTCTGTCCGTCCTTGTTTTGGTAGTGAGCTCCGCGCCTCGGTTGCGGCTGATCTCCCGGCCGATCTTTTCCGCTTCGGCTTTGGTTCGGTGACGTCGCTTGCTTGCTTGCCGCCGTCGCGCTTGACGTGCCAACCGTGGTCCTTGTGCGGCATTATGCGACGAGTATCTCGCGCCAAACGCTCTCTCTCCGGCAGAAACCCCAAGTCTCTCGTATTGTCGGCGAGATCACAAGGGGCAGACCATGCGGTCGGCGCAGTCTCAAGTCGTTGGCCAACACAGGAACTTGAAAGGCAGGTGTCTGCCATGGGGTCGATTGCGGCTGGTCTGCTTTCAGGCTTCGAGCCACTCGCCAGCTACGGCGCAGTCCGGGGGGAAGCGGACATCATCGTCCGTGGTGTTTGTCGATCTCTTCCTTCGACAGCCTTAGGAAGCGCGCCGCATTGTTATAGAGAATGTCGCGCTTCTGCTCTTCGCTGAGGAAGGGTGCAGTGGTGATGCTGTCGACCGCCACCTCGATGGCCTGGGGCCAGACCATCTGATCGCTGCCGAACATTACCCGCTTGCCATAGCCCGCTTCCACCAGCCGGCGCAGGTGCACCCAGAACTCAGCGCGGCTAACACCAACGTTGTCAGCAGAGATGTCCACGTAGACCTGAGGATGCGAGTAAAGGACGGCGATCATTTCATCCGTGAATGGCATTCCGGCGTGCATGACATACAGCCGCAGCTTGGGATGGCGGACGAGCACATCCTCGAGAAGAAGTGGGTTGCCGAGCGAGGCGCGATACTTCGGGTAAATCCAATATGGACCGCCCGGAACCTGGTTGCTGGCTACGAGGTGCGGACACGAGCGATGGTGATTCAGCAGAAGAACAGACGACCTGTGCAATTCGAACTGACCAGCGATGTGCGAGCTAGCCTCTTCGCCTGGTTCGAACGATGTGGTGGCTCGTTAAATGAGCACGCTTTCCCCAGCCGCATTGACCGCACGCATCACATAAGCACACGACAATATGCTCGGTTGGTCGATGAGTGGGTGACCGCGATTGGCCTGCGACGCGCTGAATACGGCACGCACTCGTTGCGGTGGACTAAGGCGTCAATGATCTATAAGGCGACTGGCAATCTTCGTGCCGTGCAGATCCTGCTTGGCCACACCAAGATCGAGAACACGGTCCGTTATCTTGGCGTCGACATTGAAGACGCGCTTACGCTCGCCGAGCACACCGATATCTGACGTTGCAGCGGCCATCCCACTAGCTGGGATGGCTGCTTCCCGGCGCTACGCGATCGAAATGAAGCGTCGGCACGTGGGTGGAAAGCCGCCATTCGATCATGGCAGATGAACCGCCTCCTGCGACAACAGCTTCTGAAGTAGAGCTTCACGGGGGTATGCTCCCATGTGCCCAAAACCGCTTGGGCAGGGTGACCGGCGTCCGATGAGTTGAATCTGGTAAACTCGCCCTCCTGCTCCTTGAGCGGCCGCGAGTTCGTCAGGTCTTTGTGCTATGTCGCGAACATTGAGCCACGTGTAGTCAAACTCACCTATTTCGAATGCCCGCATAACCTCTCGCAAGTCGTTGGCACCCTCGAAGAACGCTGAATGCTCTAGGCCAAGCTCCCACATCCCTGCTAACTTTTGTGGCGGGCCAGAAGGTTCACAGATAGCCGGATTGCGGCTCATAATGAGCGATGCCCGTTCGATGCTGCCGCCACATCGCTCGATGAGGGTTTCGGATAAGGCGAGGCACTCACGGGCTGAGTAAGCAGTCTTCCAAGCTGGTTCCGTTGCGAGTTCGTTCTGTTGGCCTCTGCCGCATGCTCCAAGGAGCAACATACAAATGACGACCGAGCGAAACATTTCGCGACGCTATGATCGCGAACGGACGTCCGCAATTGGGCCGGAAGCGGACTGGCCGCTATCGGTGGCCGCAGCGCCGTAAGCTGCCTTTCCGCGAGCGACCCTATGCAGACGGTAACGGCAGAGCAAATCCAGCTGGTGGGCCGGCTGGCACAGGCGCATAATACGCTCGTTCAGCTGAAGGAGGGGATGCTTCGCGCCGATCTACCAGAAGCACCGGGTCAAGGTATCGCCACGCTCCCATTCATGCCTGGATTGGCGCAGCGGTGGTCTCCTCGTCCATCTTCATCTGGCATGCTCTCGGCATCATTCCGACAGAAACTACCAACAATCTCTCCAAGACTTTTTGTATCCCGCTCGACTTTGCAGCCGCCTAGCCACCCCGGTGTCCTCTTAGACGACCCAACCCAAGAAGCTTTTATGCTAATTCGAGCGCATCGAGCCGTTGGCCGCGCGTTGGTTCGCGTAGCAGTCGCATTCATTGACAATGTCGACAAGGGGTCCAACATGAAGCCCATGGACCCTTGGGCACCTTATTTCCGGTTCTGGAATCATTCGGGACAACTGCTCGCATGCAGTTGGTCCCCAGGCCGCTCGTTCATCTGAAGCGGCTTGGGGGCCGACGCTCGCTTGAGGCGGAGCGCGTCAAATCTTCACCCACGCATCTTCAGCCGGAAAATCGAAAATGACCCTGAGAACTGTTGCGTCCGACGAGGCGCCCCCGATCCACATTACGAGCGTCGACTATGACTTGGTCGCCGAGCTGGCGATCCGGCTGGAGGCGCACGATCCGAGATTGAGCGCCCTGATCCTCAACGAGATCGACCGCGCCCATATTCACGAGAGTGGTGATATTCTCCCCGACATCGTCGCTATTAGCTCCGAGGTGACCTTCGCAGACGGCATCAACGGGTCCGAACGCACGGTGACGCTCGTACTGCCAGGCCAAGCGGACATCGAAAAGGGCCGCATCTCCGTTCTGACCTCGGTCGGCGCCGGGTTGCTCGGGATGCGCGTGGGAAGCACAATCGAGTGGCCTTGTCCCGACGGACGGCCGCGAACCCTCACTATCCTTCGCGTGAAGCCGAGCGAAACGTAGAAGGTGGGCCAAACGGCAGCTCGCTTCGCACGCCAATGACGGGTTTCTTGTTCGGATTGGACCAAGAAAACCTCTGTGGAGTAGCCGTCTGAGGAAGGCCCAACCATTCGACGAGCGGCGAACCTATCCGCCTTGGCCTCAGCCCCAATCCAAAGTCGACATTCCATTCGCGGCCATCGAGCCGCACGGCATCGCCGTTGTCCGGCGCGCCGGACAACACTCACGGAGCCCTCTCGTGTCTTTTGCCCGCTTTACCGCTTTCGGTGTCAGCATCGTCGCGCTCGCAGTCTCTGGAATCGCTCTGCCGTCAGTATGGGCGGTCGCTGTGTTCCTGGTATCCGGGGCGCTTGTCGGCGTGGGGATTCACGACCTCAGCCAGCCGCTCCATTCGGTGCGCCGCAACTATCCGATTCTTGGCCATTTTCGCTGGTTCTTCGAGGAGATCCGCCCCGAAATCCGCCAGTACCTGATGGAAGATGATCAGGTGAAGGTGCCATTCTCCCGCGCGCAACGCAGTCTGGTCTATGCGCGCGCCAAAAACGATAGCAGCGAACGTGCATTCGGGACTCTGACCGACGTCTATCTCAACGGTTACGAGTTCATTTCCCATTCTGTACGACCGGTCGCGGCAGGCGATCCGGCGGGCTTTCGCGTGCCCATCGGCGGGGCGGACTGCACGCAGCCTTACTCCGGCTCGATCTTCAACATTTCGGCCATGAGTTTTGGCTCGCTCAGCGCCAACGCCATCCTCGCCCTCAACAAGGGGGCCAAGATGGGCGGCTTCGCGCACGACACGGGTGAAGGTAGCATCAGCCCCTACCACCGTGAGCACGGCGGCGACCTGATCTGGGAAATCGGCAGCGGCTATTTCGGCTGCCGCACCGAGGACGGGCAGTTCGATCCCGTACGGTTCGCCGAACAGGCGGCCAGTCCCCAGGTCAAGATGATCGAGATCAAGCTCAGCCAGGGGGCCAAGCCGGGGCATGGCGGAATCCTGCCGGGCTCCAAGGTCTCGGCTGAAATCGCTCTGACTCGCGGCATTCGCCAAGGTGAGGACTGCGTGTCGCCGGCGTTTCATCCCGCGTTCTCGACGCCGCTGGAGATGATGGCATTCATCGGCCAATTGCGGATGCTGTCGAACGGCAAGCCGATCGGCTTCAAGCTGTGTGTCGGCCAGCCTTGGGAGTTCATGGGCATCGTCAAAGCGATGCGGATCACAGGGATTCTGCCCGACTACATTGTGGTTGATGGTGCCGAGGGCGGGACCGGTGCGGCGCCGCTGGAATTTGCCGATCATCTTGGAATGCCGATGCGCGAGAGCCTGCTGTTCGTTCACAACACACTTGTGGGCGCCGGCCTGCGCGACCAGATCCGCGTTGGCGCGGCGGGCAAAATCGTGAGCGCGTTCGACATTGCCGCCGCGCTCGCGCTCGGTGCCGATTGGACCAACGCCGGTCGGGGGTTCATGTTCGCACTCGGGTGCATTCAGTCTCTGACCTGCAATACCAACCTGTGTCCCGTCGGCGTGGCGACGCAAGACCCATTGCGCCAGCGCGCCCTGGTGGTCCCGGATAAGGCCGAACGTGTCTACAATTTCCACCGCAACACCCTACGGGCGCTGTCGGAGATGCTAGCAGCCGCCGGGCTCGTCCATCCAAGTGAGGTGGGACCCCACCATCTTGTCCGCAGAGTGAGCCTCACAGAGATCAGGATGTTTTCCCAGCTGCACATGTATCTTAGCGACGGCGAATTGCTCACCAGCGACCACAATCGCGATTTCTACAGCTCGGCGTGGAAACTGGCTCGTGCGGACTCGTTCGCTCTCGCCGCGTAACCAGCCCGTGATGAATGAGCCGAGTTGCGGCGTGTGTCCTGACGTTTGAGGTGCTAGGTCTGCCCTGATGATTTCACACTCACCTTCCGCAACGCGAAAGCGCACTCTCGGCATCGATCTTGGCACGGCCAACACGATCGTCGTCGCGCCGGGAGCAGGCATCGTGTACGATGAGCCCACCGTGTGCTGCTTCCAAGCCTACGATGCCGTCCCGCGGTTTGTCACTGCGGGAACAGAAGCGCGCAATTTCGTAGGCCGGGTTGCGAAGCCGCTCAAGATCGTCCGCCCGCTTCGAAACGGTGTTCTGAGCGACATGGTCGCCACGCGCGAGCTGTTCCAGTTCGTGCGGCGGTCGGTCGGACCCCTGCGCAGGTTCGGGAAAATCAGACCCGATATCGGGATTCCGGCAGACGCAACGCAAAGCGAGCGGAGGGCGCTTGAAACTGCTGCCATGGACGCCGGTTTCGCAAGACCGCGGCTTTTCTCCGAACCTCTTCTAGCAGCGATCGGACTTGGCCTGGATATTGCCGAGCCCCGCGGCCGGATGATCGTGGACTGCGGTGCGGGAACCACCGAAGTAGCTGTGATCTCGCTGGGAGGAGTTTGCCTGAGCAAGGCGGCCCGAGGTGGGGGCGAAGCGCTCGATCAGGCTTTGATCGACTATTTCGCTTCACACCACCGGTTCAAGATCGGCCATTCTTCTGCCGAGGCACTGAAGATCCAGCTCTCGAACGTGCTGGCTGGCGATGGGGAGAAGGATTGGGTAGAGGTTCGCGGCCTGGAAATGGCCACTGGTCTCCCTCGAACTGTGCAGATGCCGGCGGCCGAGGTGCTGCCGGTTTGGCTGAAACACGTTGAACAAATCGTCCACATCGTTCGCGACGCGTTAAGTGAAACGCCGCCGGGGCTATCGGAAGGCATTCTGGAGGATGGCATCATCCTTACTGGTGGTGGTGCACTCGATAGAATGATCGCGGATCGTATCGAGGCCGAGACCGGCGTCAGGGCCTATGCCGCCGAGGGAGCACTGCATTCGGTAGCGCGCGGGCTGGAGCGCCTCATCGAAGGTAGTTCCGTGCGTTGATAACTCCTCGTTCGCGTCACCGCCGGGGCTGGAATATCTTGCGGCACGCACCGGGTCGGACAGGCGCTCGCTACCGCGGCTGAGTTACGCTGAGATCCGCATGATCCGATCGCGCGCCTCGTTCGAGGCGCAGAGAATGCCGACGCCGATCAGGCCCATGCCCAGAAAGTGGAACCAGCGGATTGGCTCGGCCAAAAGAACATAGGCGAGAACAGCCCCGATCACCGGCATGATGTTGAGGTAAAGTGCGGTAGGGGCCGATCCCAGCAGCTCAACGCCGCGATTGAAGAACAAGTAGGCGATCAGCGAGGGAAACACACAGACATAGGAAATCGCGAGCCAGCTGTCCGTCGTGTTGACGATAAGGCGGCCGTTCGCAATCTCGCCCAGGTAAAAGGGGAAGAGTGCTGCAAGGCCCATGGCGAAAGTCGTGGCCAGGAAGCTCAAGGGGTGGACAGCCGGTCGCTTGCGCAGAAGCACCGCGTAGAACGACCAGACCACCACTGCGGCGCAGATCACGAGATCCCCCGGATTGAAAGCCATCGCTCTGAGGCGGCTCAGATCACCGGCAAGAACGATCATCAACGCGCCACCGATCGAAAGCGCGACGCCGAGCACCTGGGGAACACGAACCCTTTCGTGAAAAATTATCGCGCCAAGCAATACGATCAAGGCGGGCTGCAGCGATTGCAGAAGCATCCCGTTAAGCGCCGTCGTGGAGCGCAGGCCCGTGTAGAGCAGGGTGTTGAAGGCACCGATCCCCAGCGTGCCCAGCGCCACCACCCAGATCCAGTTTCGGCGCAGGACGGGGAGATCGCGCCGTAGATGCGGCCATGCAAATGGAAGCAGCAGCGCCAATGCAAGCGCCCAACGCCAGAAGGCGAGCGCCACTGGTGGAACCACATCCCGCGCGGCACGCCCGACAATCGAATTGCCGGCCCAGAAAAGGGCGGTGAACGTGAGCAGCAGGTAGGGCCTGGACCAGAACCAGTCGACCAGACGGGAGGTAGGTGAGTGCGTCAAAAATGCGCCTGCTCTTTGGTTACGCTTGAACAGCTCTCGTGCTCGCTTGTGCCACCGGCAGGCGGCCTGATGATGGTATGAGACTGACCGGTTTCCGGAAACAGCCCAAAATACCGGATTCAGCAGCCGGGGTGCCGAAAAGCTTTCGCTAAACCGCCGGTTATCCTTCCCTGTTCGACCGGCGAGACGTCCCTGTTCGTTCGAACAGTTTTCCCTGTTCTCTCACTAGGGAACTTGCTTAGCAAACTGGCCGATTTCCGCCGATTCAAACGCCCTAGTTTGACCCAGCTAGCCCGAAAAAATAGATTATCCCTGTAAATCCCTGTTAATCAGGGAAATCAAGAAGAGACCCGTTCGCTCTGGACTGCGTCGCGCACCATGATCACCCCCCATCTCCCAGTGGCGGAACCGTCAGCGCGCTCCGAGCGCTTGAGGGGGCGTGAACTGGCCGTCCCAACTCATCATCGTCCGCCATGGGCAGAGCGCCGGCAATGTCGCGCGCGACGTCGCGCACGAGGCGGAGGCTGACCGCATCGCGCTGCACAACCGCGACGCCGATGTTCCCTTGAGCGACCTTGGCCGCGAGCAGGCGACCGCGCTGGGCCACTGGTTTGCCGGAATGCCTGCCGACGAGCGGCCCGAAGTGCTGCTGTCCTCGCCCTATCTGCGGGCGCTTCAGACCGGCGAGCACTTCCGCGCCGCCGGGGGCACTCACGCGCACGAGCCGATCTGTTTCGACGAGCGGCTGCGGGAGAAGGAATTCGGGGTGCTCGACGGGCTGACCACGATGGGCATCGCCAACGTCTTTCCCGACCAGGCCGAGTTCCGCCGCCTGCTGGGCAAGTTCTATCACCGGCCGCCCGGCGGCGAGAGCTGGTGCGATGTGATCCTGCGCCTGCGATCGGTGCTCGATACGATCTCGCTGCATTATCGCGGGCAGCGGGTGATGATCTTCACGCATCAGGTGGTGGTGCTGTGCCTGCGCTACATCATCGAAACGCTGGACGAGGCGGCGATCCTGGCCATCGACCGGGAGGCGAACGTCGCCAACTGCTCGATCACCGAATACCGGCTCGATCCGCACGCCGGGGCGACCGGCAAGCTGGTGCTCGCTCGCTACAACGTCACCGCGCCGATGCAGCAGCAGGCGACGCCGGTGACCAGCGAACCCGACCAGATCGCCGGCGCGCGCGGCTGATGGAGCGGCTCGACCCGGCATGGCTGCGGGCCCACCCGCTGCCGGCGATCTCGCACGGCGGCGACAAGCACGCGCGTGGGTGCGCCCTGATCGTCGGCGGCTCTGCGTTCGTGCCGGGCGCGCTGTTGCTGACCGGAGAAGCGGCGTTGCGGGCCGGGGCCGGCAAACTGCGGCTGGCGACGGTGGATGCGGCGGCGATCCCGCTGGCGGTGCGGATGCCCGAAACCGCGATGATCGCGCTGCCGGCCAGCCGCGACGGCGAGCTGAGCGCGGACGCCGCCGATGTGCTGGGCGAGCGGCTGGGCCAGTGCGATGCGCTCGTCCTCGGTCCCGGCATGGCCGCGAGCGACGAGGCGGAGCGGCTGGTGGCGCAAGTGATCGGGCAGGCGGCCGCCGACTTGCCGATCATCCTCGACGCAGGGGCGATGACCTCCGCGGCTGGCTTGCGCAGCCAGATCGCGGCGCGCGGCGGCAGGACCGTCATGACGCCGCACGCGGGGGAGATGTGCAAGCTCGCCGACGTTCCGATCCAGGCGGTGCGGGACGATCCACGCGGAATCGCCGCGCGGGTGGCGCGGGAGTTCGGCGCGGTGGTGGCGCTGAAGGGTGAGCGGACGATCGTGATGTCTCCGGCGGGTGACTGCGTCCGGTTCGAAGGCGGCAACAACGGGCTGGCGACCAGCGGGTCAGGCGATGTGCTGGCGGGGGTGATCGGCGGGCTGGCGGCGCGCGGAGCGGACGCATTCACCGCCGCAGCGTGGGGCGTGTATGTCCACGGCACCGCGGGCGAGAGGGCCGCCAGCGAGGTGGCGCCGATCGGCTACCTCGCGCGCGAGTTGCTGCCGCATGTGCCCGCCATCATCGCGGAGATTTCCGGCTGATCGCCCCGCGCGAGTGGCCCAACTGTCCGGCGGCTTTCCGCAAGGCTTGATCGCGGCGATGCGCGGGTGCAGGGCGCGCGCCATGCCCGCGCCTATCGACCGCCAGCCGCTCCGTCTCGCATACCGGCAGGAGGAGGAAGCCTGCGTTGCCGAGCGCCTCCGGATGGCCGCTCCCGCCAGCGCCGTCCATGCCGATGCGGCGCGCATCGCGGAGCAGCTGATCGTGGGCGCACGGGCCCGCAAGGCGAGCGGACTCGACGCCTTCCTGCAGACGTATGGCCTGGCGACCGAGGAGGGCATCGCGCTGATGTGCCTCGCCGAAGCGTTGCTGCGGGTGCCCGACGCCCGCACCGCCGACGCGTTGATCAAGGACAAGATCGGCGACATCGACTGGAGCGAGCACCTCGGCGAATCGAGTTCCACCTTCGTCAACGCCGCGACCTTTTCGCTGATGCTGACGGGCGAAGTGCTCGACCCGCCCGAGGCGCACCAGCGCGGCATGGGTGCGACCCTCAGGCGCGCGATGGGCCGCCTGGGAGAGCCGGTGATCCGCACCGCCACGCTGCAGGCGATGAAGATCCTCGGCGGACAGTTCGTGTTCGGCCGCACCATCGACGAAGCGCTGAAGCGCGCCGCCCCCGAACGCGCGCGCGGGCTTCAGCACAGTTTCGACATGCTGGGCGAAGCGGCGATGACCTTTGCCGACGCGGAGCGCTATCGCCGCAGCTACGAGGCGGCGATCGCTCGCCTGTCGCGCGAGACCGCGCAAGGGTGGGAGCAGTCGCCCGGCATCTCGGTCAAGCTGTCGGCGCTCTATCCCAAATACGATTTCCTCCATGCGGAGGCGGCGAAGGCGGCCCTGGTGCCGATGATCCGCGATCTCGCCGCCAAGGCGCGCGACGGCGGCATGCACTTCACCATCGATGCCGAGGAGGCCGAGCGGCTCGAGCTGTCGCTGGACATCATCGAGGCGCTGGTCGCCGACGACAGCCTGTTCGACACCGGCGAGAGCGGCGGCTGGAGCGGCTTCGGGCTCGCGGTGCAGGCATACCAGAAGCGCGCCGTGCACGTGTGCGACTGGGCGGCCAAGGTGGCGCGGCGGCACGGTCGCCGGCTGTTCGTCCGGCTGGTCAAGGGGGCGTACTGGGATACCGAGATCAAGCTGAGCCAGGTCGGTGGCTACGGCGATTATCCGGTGTTCACCCGCAAGCTGTCGACCGATGTGTCGTACCTTGCTTGCGCGGCAAAGCTGCTGGAGGCCGAGGACGCGATCTTTCCGGCCTTCGCCACGCACAACGCCTACACCATCGGCGCCATCAAGGCGCTCGCGGCGAAGCGCGCCACCGCCGGCGGTTTCGAATTCCAGCGTCTCCACGGGATGGGGGAGGACGTCTACGGCGAACTCGCGCGGATCGAGGGCAACGCCCGCACCCCGGTGCGGATCTACGCGCCCGTCGGGGGGCACAAGGACCTGCTGGCCTACCTCGTCCGGCGGCTGCTGGAAAACGGCGCCAATTCGAGCTTCGTCAACCGCATGGCCGATGCCGACGTGCCGGCGGCCGAGCTGACCGGCGATCCGGTCGCCGAACTCGCGGGCATCCAGCCCAGGCGCAACCCGGCGATCCCGCTGCCGTCGCGCATCTTCGGCGCGCGGGCGAACAGCATGGGCGTCGACCTGTCGGACCCGCTGGTGCGCGAACCGCTGCTGGCCCGCTTGCAGGAGCTCGCCAGCCGTCAGTGGGAGGCCGCGCCGACGCTGCACGCCGCCGAGGCGGGCGAGATCGCGCCGATCACCTCGCCGCATGACACCGCGCACCAGGTGGGGGTCCGGCGCGATGCGACCGCGTCCGAGGTGGCCGAGGCGATCCGCCGGGCCGAGGCCATCCAGCCGGGCTGGAACGCGCTGGGCGGGGAGAAGCGCGCGCTGCTGCTGGACGCCGCGGCCGATGCGTTCGAGGCGCACATGGCGGAGTTCATCTCGCTGTGTCAGCGCGAGGCGGGCAAGACCCTGGTCGATGGCGTGCTGGAAGTGCGCGAGGCGGTCGATTTCCTGCGCTTCTATGCCGGCGAGGCACGGCGGTTGTTCTCCGCGCCGATCCCGCTGCCGGGGCCGACGGGGGAGGAGAATCGCCTGACGCTGGCGGGACGCGGGGTGTTTGCGACCATCAGCCCGTGGAATTTCCCGCTGGCGATCTTCATCGGCCCGGCCGCGGCGGCGCTCGCCGCCGGCAACACGGTCGTCGCCAAGCCCGCCGAGCAGACCCCGCTGATCGCCGCCCTGGCGATCCGGCTGTGTCACGATGCCGGCATCCCGCCCGAGGTACTGCAACTGCTGCCGGGCGCGGGCGAGGTGGGACAACTGATCACCTCGGATCCGCGCGTAGCGGGTGTCGCCTTCACCGGTTCGACCCAGACCGCCCAGGCGATCAACCGCAGCCTCGCCGCGCGCGAAGGACCGATCGCGACGCTGGTGGCCGAGACCGGCGGCCAGAACGCGATGATCGTCGACAGCTCCGCCCTGCCGGAACAGGTCACCCGCGACGTGGTGGCCAGCGCCTTCCAGAGCGCCGGGCAGCGGTGCAGCGCGCTGCGCGTGCTGTACCTGCAGGACGACGTCGCCGATGCCGTGCTGGAGATGATCCGCGGTGCGTTCGAAGCGCTAGTGATCGGCGATCCGGCGCACATCGACACCGATGTCGGCCCGGTGATCGACCAGGATGCCCGCGCGGCGCTGGAACGGCACGTGGCCCGGCGCGCGACCGAGGGGCGCACCGTGTGGCGGCGCGACTTGCCGCCCGGGCTGGCGAAGGGGTGCTTCGTGGCGCCGACGATCATCGAGATCGCGTCGATCCGCGACCTGAAGCGCGAGAATTTCGGCCCCGTGCTGCACGTCGCGCGCTTCGCCGGGGGGGAGCTGGAGCGGGTGATCGCGGACATCAACGCCACCGGCTTCGGCCTGACGCTCGGGCTCCACAGCCGGATCGCGGAAACGCGCCGGACGGTGGAGCGGCTGGCGCGCGTGGGGAACCTCTACGTCAACCGCAACCAGATCGGCGCGGTGGTCGAAAGCCAGCCGTTCGGCGGCGAGGGGCTGTCAGGCACCGGGCCCAAGGCGGGCGGGCCACACTACGTCCTGCGCTTTGCCACGGAACGGGTAGTGACGATCGACACGACCGCAGCCGGCGGGAACGCCAGCCTGCTGGCAAGCTAGCGCGCGGCGATCCCGTCGCGGAGCAGGCTTTCGACCCCGGCGGTGATCTCTTCGATCGAGCGGTCCTGATCCCACACGCCGAACCGCAGGCCGAGGAACACGTTCATCCCCATGGTCGCCCAGGCGCGGACTTCGTTGTCGCCGGGGGACATGGTGCCCGCCGCCACGTTCTGATCGAACCGCGCGGCGATGCGCGCGGCAGTGCCTTCGTAATGCGCGCGGTAGCTGGCCGGATCGGCGAACTCGGCCTCGTCGATGATGCGGTAGATTTCCTTGTGCTCGCGCGCGAAGCCAAGGAACGCGGCGAGCGCCTGCCGCTCACGGTCCAGCCCTGCCGCTTCGGGCGGCACCTGTGCCGATACGATAGCCGCCACGCTTTCGCTCATGTCCTTCACCAGCGCGGAGAAGATCGCCTCCTTGCTGTCGAAGTAGGTATAGAAGCTGCCCAACGCGGTGCCCGCCCGGCGGGTGATCCCGCTGATGGACGCGGCGTGGAAACCCAGTTCGCCGAACTCTTTCGCTGCGGCGTCGAGCAGCTTGCGCAAGGTCTCGCGCCCTCGCGCCGTGCGCGGTTCCTTGCCCGGGCTGGCCGCGACCGGCATGTTTAGAGTGGGGTCGGGACCTGTTGCCATCGCGCAACGAGTATGCCGCAAGCGGGACCGGCGCAATGAAAAAAGTTGAAAGGTGGTTCAGGTTTCAATAAGAGGCATCGACACACGCGCCATTACGAGCGCGGGTCCATTCGGGAGAGCCTTGCCATGATCGATCTGCCTGTCCGCGCCAGCCGCATTGCTCTTGCCGGCGCCTTGCTCATCGGCGGGTTCGCCGCCGCCCCTGCGGCCGCCCAGGATGTGTCCAGCGATGAGGCGGCCACCGGCCTGACGGATGCCGACGATGGCGCGATCGTCGTCACCGCGCGCCGCCGGGAAGAGAACCTGCTCGACGTGCCGATCGCGGTCACCGCTTATGGGGCGGAGGCACTCGAGGAGAGCGGCTCGCTCGACCTCACCGACATTGGCGACACCACGCCCAACGTCACGATCGAGAACAGCCGCGCCACAAACTCGACCCTGTCGGCGTTCATCCGCGGCGTCGGCCAGCAGGACCCTGTCGGCGGGTTCGAATCGGGCGTCGGCATCTATCTCGACGACGTCTATCTGAACCGCCCGCAGGCCGCCGTGCTCGACATCTATGACGTTGAGCGGATCGAGGTGCTCCGCGGGCCGCAGGGCACGCTCTATGGTCGCAACACCATCGGCGGCGCGATCAAGTATGTCTCGCGCCGCCTGCCCGACGATGTCGAGGTGAAGCTGCGGGCAACTTACGGCAGCTACGACCAGGCCGATGCGGTGGTCAGCGTCGCGGTGCCGCTCGGCGACATGTTCAAGTTCGGCGCTTCGGGCGCGCGGTTGAGCCGTGGCGGGTTCGGCGACAACCTCAACCTGGGCATCGAAAACTACAACAAGGATGTCTGGGCGGGGCGCGCCTCAGTCGAATTCGAATCGCCCGACAACCGCCTGTTCGTGCGCATTTCCGGTGATTACACCCACGACAAGTCAAACCCGCGCAACGGCCACCGCCTGCTGCCCGGCGCGCTGTCGGGCGCCCCTGTGCTCGATAACGTCTATGATACCCGCGCGAGCCTGACCGTGCCTGACCAGGACATCAAGGCGTACGGCCTGATGATGAATGTCACGGCCGAACTGTCGGACAGTTTCACCCTGCGCAGCATCAGCGCCTGGCGGGAGGACAAGAGCTACGTCCCGATCGATTTCGACTCGCTGCCGACGGTCGATGTCGACGTGCCGGGGATCTACTTCAACGACCAGACAAGCCAGGAATTCCAGCTGTTGTATAACAGCGACCGGCTGAACGGCCTGGTCGGGTTCTACTATCTGGAAGCCAACGCGCTGACCCAGTTCGACGTGATCCTCGCCACCACCGGGCCGCTGATCGGCGTGCCGCTGGCATCCAGTTTCGGCCAGTTCACCAGCGGCGACGTGAATACCGAAACCTGGTCCGCATTCGGCGATTTCACTTTCGACGTCACCGACTGGCTGAGCGTTTCGGGCGGGCTGCGGTATACCAAGGACGATCGTCGTTCGATCATCCTGAAGGCCAACCGGCTCAACCTCCCTTCGCCGCAGTTCGGCGGCAACGGGTTCAACCTGGGCCCGGCGATCACCGATTTCACCGGCAAGGCGAGCTTCGAGAAGTGGACCCCGCGCGTGTCGGTGTCGGTCAAGCCCACGGAAGACCTGCTGGTCTATGCGTCGTACTCGCAAGGCTTCAAGGGTGGCGGCTTTGATCCGCGCGGCAGCGCCAACACCACGCCCAACACCGATAGTGTGGCGGGCCCGCCAAGCTACGCCGAGATCTACGATTTCTTCCTGTTCGAACCGGAAACGGTCGACAGCTACGAAGTCGGCGTGAAGGGCTCGCTGTTCGACCGGGCGCTGACCTATGCGCTGACCGGCTTCTACGCCGACTACACCAACGTCCAGATACCGGGCTCGGTTGGCGTGGACGCCAATGGCGACGGGATCTTCGAAGGCTTCGCGGGCGTGACCACCAACGCCGGCAAGGCCCGCTTCAAGGGCGTCGAGGCGGAAATCTTCGCGCGGATCGCGCAGGACTTCGCCGGTCCCGGATCGCGGATCACCTTGGCGGGGACCGCGGGCTACATCGATGCCAAGTATCTCGAATATGTCGCGATCATCGCCGGCGTCGAAACCAATTTGGCCCCGTTCCGCGGGATCCAGAACACGCCCAAGTTCACCACATCGGCAACGCTGGGGGCCGACGTGCCCGTGGGCGCGGGCGACCTGTCGGCGAACCTGACCGTGTCGCACCGGTCGAGCACCCAGCAGTTCGAGATCGCCAACCCCTATCTCGATCAGGAAGGCTATCAACTCCTCGATGCCGGCGTGACGTATCGCTGGGGCGGTGATCGCTTTTCGCTCGGGGTTTACGGCAAGAACCTGACCAACGAACGGTACATCACCTCTGGGTACCCGTTCATCGCCACCAATGCGGTCACCGGGGTGCCGGTGCTCAACAACGGCAACCCGGTTCCCGCGCTCGGTCGCGAGGGCACCCTGACCGCCTTCTACGGCAACCCGCGGCAGGTGTTCGTGACCGGGACCGTCAAGTTCTGACGCGGTTGGCGTGCGCTTCGGGGAATAACCCCGGGCGCACGCTTGCCCTGCCCGGCCGCCTGGGGGATCACCCGGGTATGTCGATTCTGTCCGACCGCTGGATTCGCGAAGCGGCCACCACCCGCGGGATGATCGAACCCTTCGTGGAGGCGCAGCGGCGCGACGGGTGCATCTCGTATGGCTTGTCGTCGTTCGGCTACGACGCGCGGGTGGCCGACGAGTTCAAGATCTTCACGAACGTCGATTCCGCGGTCGTCGACCCCAAGGACTTCGCGTCCAACAGCTTCGTCGATCGCAAGACGGATGTCTGCGTGATCCCGCCCAACAGTTTCGCGCTGGCCCGGACGGTGGAATACTTCCGCGTGCCGGACGACGTGCTGGTGATCTGCCTGGGCAAAAGCACGTACGCCCGCTGCGGGATCATCGTGAACGTGACCCCGCTGGAACCCGGCTGGGAAGGGCACGTCACGCTGGAGTTTTCGAACACCACGCCGCTGCCCGCCAGGATCTACGCCAACGAAGGCGCGTGCCAGTTCCTGTTCCTGCAAGGGAACGAGCGGCCAGAGGTCACGTATGCCGACCGCGCGGGCAAATACATGGGGCAGCGCGGGGTGACACTGCCGCGCCTCTGACACCTGCGATTGCACCGGCATCGCCGGGCACGATCACGCCCGAGGCTGGTTGTGCGTGGAGATGAACCACTCCCCAGATCCTTCGTCCGTAGGCGAAACCGTGTTCGCCTTCGACAAGCGCGTGCGCGCCCTGGTGCTGCCCTATCGCCATTCCGCCCCCGCCAAGGCGATCGACTGGGTGAGCAAGGTTGGTGACCAGGCGCAAATGCGGGTGGTGGCAGGCGGCGTGATCGCCGTAGGCCTGCTGCGGCGCGATCCGCGGATGATCGGTGCCGGGATCCGCATGCTCGCGGCGCACGAGGTCGCGACACTGGCAAAGGACTGGGTGAAGGAGCGCGTGGTGCGCACGCGCCCCCGCAATCCGGTGCCCGGCGATGCGCACAAGCCGCGCGAGGGCCATGACACCCGCAAGGAAAAGTCGAGCTTTCCTTCAGGCCACGCGACGGGCGCATTCGCGTCGGCGACGGCGTTCGCAGCGGTCTATCCCCAACATGCGCTGGCGGCCGAAGCCGCGGCCGCTGGCGTGGCCGCGGGGCGGATTCCCGGGTGCAAGCACTATCCAAGCGACGTCGCCGCAGGAGCAGCGATCGGGATCGGCTCGGCCGTGCTGGTGGGTGCGCTGGGGCGCGCGGCCGCCTGGATCGTGGCAGGACGAACCGCCGGGCGGTGACTTGTCGAGAAACGACAAAAAGGGCGGCCCGTTGCCGGACCGCCCTTCGAGTTCGTCAGAGACGAGAGATCGTTACTTGATTTCGACGGTGCCGCCGGCAGCTTCGATCTTGCTCTTGATGTCTTCGGCTTCGGCCTTGTTGACGCCTTCCTTGATCGCCTTGGGGGCGCTCTCGACGAGGGTCTTGGCTTCGGTCAGGCCGAGCGAGGTGATCGCGCGGACTTCCTTGATCACCTGGATCTTCTTGCCGCCGTCACCGGTCAGGATCACGTCGAACTCGGTCTGCTCTTCAGCAGCCGGGCCGGCGTCGCCGCCAGCGGGCGCGGCAACCGCAACAGCGGCGGCAGCGGACACGCCCCAGGCTTCTTCCAGCGCCTTGGCGAGGTCGGCGGCTTCGAGGACGGTGAGGGTCGAAAGGTCTTCAACAAGCTTGGCGATGTCGGCCATCGTGTTTCACTCCAGATTGGGTTGGGGACAGGGCCCCGATTAATATTCGCGTTCGATAAACAGCGGTTACGCCGCGTCCTTGGCGGCATAGGCGCCAAATACACGGGCGAGCTTGCTCGCGGGGGCGTTGACCAGCTGCACCACCTTGGTGGCAGGTGCATTGACCAGGCCGATGAGCTTTGCCCGCAGCTCGTCGAGGCTGGGGAGGGCCGCAAGCGACCTGATCCCGGCTTCGTCGAGCAACTGACCACCCATGGAACCGCCGACGATTTCGAGTTTGTCGTTGGTCTTGGCGAAGTCCACCACGGCTTTCGCCGCCGCCACCGGGTCAGTCGACCAGGCGAGGCCCGTGGGACCTTCGAGATACGTCTCGAGGCCCTTGTAGGGGGTGTCGTTCAGGGCGATCGTGGCCAGACTGTTTTTCGCGACCTTATAAGTCGCGCCCGCTTCCCGCATCTTCGTGCGCAAGCCGGTGGACTGACCCACCGACATGCCGAGGTTGCGGGTGACGACCACCACGCCAACTTCGTTGAAGACCGCGTTGAGCGATGCGACCGAATCGGCTTTCTGCGAACGATCCATGCCTTGCTCCTTACTCATGATCGCGCACGCCCGTGGGCGCCCGCGACCGGCTCACGTTGCCACGCACGCGCATGCGCGGTGGCTCGAGTCCATCGATGGGGAAGGAGCGCGCCGAAGCACGTGAGAGGCGGGGCGTTGCCGCTGCCGCCGGTAAATCTCGTTTCCCCGCCTAGGCTGGACGATTAAGCCCCCTGCGGGGCACCAGCTGTCTTGGACGGACGTCCGCCAGTCTCTCGCATACGCAAAGAGGCCCGCCGGACGGGGCGGGCCTCTAGAGCATCGCGCCGCGGAGTCAAGCCGCGCGCGTCGAACGGCCAGCCTAACGCTGGGCGTCGCGTTCCTGCTGGAGCGCCTTGGCCTGCGCTTCGAGGCGATCGGCTTCGGCCTCGTTGGTCGGCTCGACGCGGTCGGCCCGCTCCTCCAGGTCCTCTGCGGTCTCGTCGGCTACTTCGGCGCGCTGCGCGGCGGTCGTGCCGGTGGCTCCGCTGGCGGTTGCAGCGGTGCCGGGATTGGTGTCGGTCGGCCCCACCACGCTGGTGTCGGTTGCCAGGGCATCATCCGACATGGTCGCGGCAGAGGCGTCGGTCGCGGTGCCGTCGGCCGCTTCAGGCGTGCTGTCGCCGCATGCGGCCAAGCCGAGGACGAGGGGGAGGGCGGCGGTCAGGACAAGCTTATTCATCAGAACAACTCCGGTTACGTTCGCCACTAAATCGCCGCATTTGCACAACGTTCCCGCCGGGCCGGCACAGCGGCCAGGCGGGACCGCCGTGCGGATCACGCGTGGGGCTGATAGGAAAGCAGGTCACCCGGTTGGCAATCGAGCTCGCGGCAGATCGCCTCCAGCGTGGAAAAGCGGATCGCGCGGGCCTTGCCGGTCTTCAGGATCGACAGGTTGGCGATCGTCAGCCCTACCCGTTCGGCGAGTTCCGTCAGCGTCATGCGGCGGTCGTGGAGCAGGTCGTCCAGAGTGACCACGATACTGGTTCCTTCTTCGGCTGGCATCACACAGTTCCTTCCAGGTCGTCGCGCATGGCCGCGCCCTGGCGGAACACGCGGGACAAAACGAAGAGAACGATGACCAGGATGATGGCTCCGAAATCGAGGCCGTATTCGGCCTGCGCATGCATGCTGTCCGCGTCCCCCATCACCGTCTCAAGGTACATCGCCATCGCGCCCAGCGGCAAAGCGGCCAGTTGCACGCCGATCATGATCCAGGCCATTCGCGACAGACGGTCGGCGTTGACGGGAATGAAGGGATCGCCGTCACCGACACTTTCGATGATCCGGCGCAGGTTCACCAGGAACCAGACCAGCAAGGCCATGAAGGCGGCGGCCGAAAGCAGCATCAGCAGGATCGCGCCGATGATGCTGGCATCGGCGGTGACGCCATTCTTGGCAATTTCCGCCAACACGCGGTCTTGCATCGCCACGACGACCGGGGAAACCAGCAGCAGCAGCGCGCCACAGAAAGCGAATACGCCCGTGAACAACCACACTATCGCCTTGGCAATCGCGAGCAGCGGGTCTTTTGGTCTGAATGACATGGTGAGTTCCTTTTGCGGCGGGCGGATCAGGCCAGGGCGACGAAGACAGGAGCAGCCTGGACGGGCACCGACACCGTTTGTTGGAAGGTCACGACTGTCAGCAGGAGTGCGGCCGCGACGGCGAAGATACTGTTGGCGGTGCGGGTCATTTCTCGTTCTCCAATATGGTTGATGTCGAATATCGATAAATAACGGATGACATATCGTCAATCGATAAATATTGAAAAACGATAATATGCTGATTGAATAACGGAAAATCCAGGTGGCGGAATGTCCGACCGCTTGGCGATGGGAGCGAATCGGCTGTGCCAAATTTGACTTGGCGTGGTGCGATGCGTATATGCCTGCGTGACCGCTCGCTTCGAGCACGGTCCGGCGATGCGCGGCGACGGACCCAGGATGGAAGCGGCGAATCCATAATCGCGATGCACTGATACGCAGCAGCCACCGGGATCGGTGCGCCTGGCCTGCGTCTTTTTGCGTCCTGCGATTCTCGCCCGCGCACGAGATTTGACGGCACGCCGCATCACGCGGCGCAATACAGAGGCGATTTCCTCCATGGCAACGAAGGCGAACTCTGGGGCAAAGACCCCGGCTCCCACTCGCGGCAAGCAGACCGGCACGGCCAAGAAACGCATCCGGCGCATCTTCGGCGACATCCACGAAGTCGTGCAGATGCCGAACCTGATCGAGGTTCAGCGCGAGAGCTATGAGCAGTTCCTGCGTTCGGACAAGGCGACCGGTTACGTCTCGGGCCTGGAGAAGACCCTGCGCTCGGTGTTCCCGATCCGCGATTTCGCCGGCACGGCCGAGCTCGATTTCGTGCACTACGAGCTCGAGGATCCCAAGTACGACATCACCGAATGCCGTCAGCGGGGCATCACGTATGCCGCGCCGATGAAGGTGACCCTGCGCCTGATCGTGTTCGAGGTGGACACGGAAACCGAAACCCGCTCGGTTTTGGATATCAAGGAGCAGGACGTCTACATGGGCGACATGCCGCTCATGACGCACAACGGCACGTTCGTGATCAACGGCACGGAACGCGTGATCGTCAGCCAGATGCACCGTTCGCCGGGTGTGCTGTTCGACCATGACCGCGGCAAGACCCACGCTTCGGGCAAGCTGCTGTTCGCCGCACGCGTGATCCCGTACCGCGGCTCGTGGCTCGATTTCGAATTCGACGCCAAGGACATTGTCAACGTCCGCATCGACCGCAAGCGCAAGCTGCCGGTCACCTCGCTGCTGTATGCCCTCGGCCTGGATAGCGAGGATATCCTCGACCACTTCTACGACACGATGTCGTGGGAGCGGGTGTCGGGCAAGGCTGGCGACGGGTGGAAGATCCCCTACAGCCCCGACGCATGGCGCGGCTCCAAGCCGGCGTTCCCGCTGGTGGACGCGAAGACTGGCGAGGAAGTGTTCCCCGCCGGCACCAAGATCAGCCCGCGCGCCGCGAACAAGGCGGCCAAGGACGGTCTCGCCGAACTGCTGATCCCGACCGAGGAAATCTTTGGCCGCTTCGCCGCCAAGGATCTGATCGACGAATCCACCGGTCGCATCTGGATCGAGGCGGGCGACGAAGTCTCGCCGGAAAATCTCGAAGCGCTCGATAAGGCGGGCGTGGACCGGCTTGAGCTGCTCGACATCGACGACGTGAACACGGGTCCATGGATCCGCAACACGATGGCGGTCGACAAGGCCGAGAACCGCGACGAGGGCCTGGAGGCGATCTACAAGGTCATGCGTCCGGGTGAGCCGCCGACCAAGGAAACCGCCGAAGCGCTGTTCGAAGGCCTGTTCTTCGATGGCGAGCGCTATGACCTGTCGGCCGTCGGCCGCGTCAAGCTCAACATGCGTCTCGGCCTCGATGCCGAGGACACCGTCACCACGCTGCGCAAGGAAGACATCCTGGCGGTGGTGAAGGAACTCGTCGGCCTGAAGGACGGCAAGGGCGAAGTCGACGACATCGACAACCTCGGCAACCGGCGCGTGCGTTCGGTCGGCGAGCTGCTGGAGAACCAGTACCGCGTCGGCCTGCTGCGCATGGAACGCGCGGTGAAGGAGCGGATGAGCTCGGTCGACGTGTCGACCGTGATGCCGAACGACCTGATCAACGCCAAGCCCGCGGTCGCCGCGGTGCGCGAGTTCTTCGGTTCCTCGCAGCTCAGCCAGTTCATGGACCAGACCAACCCGCTGTCCGAAGTCACCCACAAGCGCCGCGTGTCGGCGCTGGGGCCGGGCGGTCTCACCCGCGAGCGCGCCGGCTTCGAAGTGCGCGACGTGCACCCGACGCACTATGGCCGGATCTGCCCGATCGAGACGCCGGAAGGCCCGAACATCGGTCTGATCAACTCGCTCAGCACGTTTGCCCGGGTCAACAAGTACGGCTTCATCGAGACGCCGTACCGCCTGGTGAAGGACGGCAAGGTGACCAGCGAGGTCGTCTACCTGTCGGCCATGGAAGAGCAGAAGCATGCGGTTGCGCAGGCGTCTGCCGAAACCAACGAGGATGGCTCGTTCGTCGAGGATCTCGTCTCGGCCCGCCAGAGCGGCGAGTTCGTGATGCTGCCCAACGACCAGATCACGCTGATGGACGTGTCGCCCAAGCAGCTCGTCTCGGTCGCCGCGTCGCTGATCCCGTTCCTGGAAAACGATGACGCCAACCGCGCGCTGATGGGTTCGAACATGCAGCGCCAGGCGGTGCCGCTGGTTCGCGCCGAGGCGCCGTTCGTCGGCACCGGCATGGAAGAGACCGTGGCGCGCGATTCGGGCGCGGCGATCTCCGCCACCCGGGGCGGCATCGTCGACCAGGTCGATGCGACCCGGATCGTGATCCGCGCCGTCGGCGACGTCGAGCCGGGCCAGTCCGGCGTCGACATCTACCGCCTGCAGAAGTTCGAGCGGTCCAACCAGTCGACCTGCATCAACCAGCGTCCGCTGGTGAAGGTGGGCGAGACGGTGGAAACCGGCGACATCATCGCCGACGGTCCCTCGACCGAATTCGGCGAGCTGGCGCTGGGCCGCAACAGCCTCGTCGCGTTCATGCCGTGGAACGGCTACAACTACGAGGATTCGATCCTGATCTCCGAACGGATCGTGAAGGACGACGTGTTCACGTCGATCCACATCGACGAATTCGAGGTCATGGCCCGTGACACCAAGCTGGGGCCGGAGGACATCACCCGCGACATCCCCAACGTCGGCGAGGAAGCGCTGCGCAACCTCGACGAAGCGGGCATCGTCTACATCGGCGCCGAAGTGCAGCCGGGTGACATCCTGGTCGGCAAGATCACGCCCAAGGGTGAAAGCCCGATGACGCCGGAGGAAAAGCTCCTTCGCGCGATCTTCGGCGAGAAGGCCAGCGACGTGCGCGACACTTCGCTTCGCCTTCCGCCGGGCGTGACCGGCACGATCGTCGATGTGCGGGTGTTCAACCGCCACGGCATCGAGATCGACGACCGTACCCGCGCGATCCAGAACGAAGAGATCGAGCAACTGCGCAAGGACAGCCAGGACGAACGCGCGATCCTCAACCGGGCGACCTACAACCGCCTGCGCGAGATGCTCGTCGGCCAGGTCGCCAGCGCCACGCCGAAGGGCGTCAAGAAGGGCGAGACCATTTCGGACGAGATGCTCGAAGGCATCGACCGCTTCGAATGGTTCAAGTTCGCCGTCGCCGACGATGCGCGCCAGTCGCAGATCGAAGCGGTGAAGACCCAGTACGACGAGGCCGTGAAGGTCATCGACGAACGCTTCGAAGACCGGAAGGAAAAGCTGGAGCGGGGCGACGAACTCGCGCCGGGCGTGCTGAAGATGGTCAAGGTGTTCGTCGCGGTGAAGCGCAAGCTGCAGCCGGGCGACAAGATGGCCGGCCGCCACGGCAACAAGGGTGTGATCAGCCGCATCCTGCCCGCCGAGGACATGCCGTTCATGGAAGACGGCACTCCGGTCGATCTTGTGCTGAACCCGCTGGGCGTGCCGTCGCGCATGAACGTCGGGCAGATCTTCGAGACGCACCTTGGCCTCGCGGCCCGCGGTCTTGGCCAGCAGGTCACCGCGGCGCTGGAGGAATGGCGCGAGGCGAACCCGGATGCCACCGCGGCAGCACCGCCGACCGCGGTCGTGGAGAAGCTCAAGGAAGTCTACGGCGAGCAGTATCACGAGGATATCGACAGCCGCTCGGCCGAAGATATCGTCGAGATGGCCGGCACGCTGAAGAACGGCGTCCCGTTCGGCACCCCGGTGTTCGACGGTGCGCGCGAGGCGGACGTGTCGGCGATGCTGGCGCAGGCCGGGCTCGACACTTCGGGCCAGGTCACGCTCTACGACGGGCGTTCGGGCGAGGCGTTCGACCGCAAGGTGACCGTCGGCTACATCTACATGCTGAAGCTGCACCACCTTGTGGACGACAAGATCCACGCGCGTTCGATCGGGCCGTACAGCCTCGTCACCCAGCAGCCGCTGGGCGGCAAGGCGCAGTTCGGTGGCCAGCGCTTCGGCGAGATGGAGGTCTGGGCGCTCCAGGCCTACGGCGCCGCCTACACGCTGCAGGAGATGCTCACCGTGAAGTCGGACGACGTGGTCGGCCGGCAGAAGGTCTACGAGGCGATCGTCAAGGGTGACGACACGTTCGAGGCCGGCATTCCGGAGAGCTTCAACGTGCTCGTCAAGGAAATGCGCAGCCTCGGCCTCAACGTCGAACTCTCCTCGCTCGGCGAGGACGAGGACGGCGACGGTCTGGCCATCGCGGCGGAGTAATCGGGAGGGGAGCCCAAGAGCCTTCAACCGGCTCCCCTTCAGCCCGCGCACAGGAATTCACCCGTAAGGGACAAGAACCATGAACGAACTATCCAAATTCACCAACCAGCTCGCCAAGCCCGAGACGTTCGACCAGATCCAGATCGGCATCGCCTCGCCCGAGCGTATCCGCAGCTGGTCGTTCGGCGAGATCAAGAAGCCGGAAACCATCAACTACCGCACGTTCAAGCCCGAGCGTGACGGCCTGTTCTGCGCGCGCATCTTTGGTCCGGTGAAGGACTACGAATGCCTGTGCGGCAAGTACAAGCGCATGAAGTACAAGGGCGTCGTCTGCGAGAAGTGCGGCGTCGAAGTGACCGTGACCAAGGTCCGCCGTGAGCGGATGGGCCACATCGAACTGGCCGCGCCGGTCGCGCACATCTGGTTCCTGAAGTCGCTGCCGTCGCGCATCGGCCTGCTGCTCGACATGCAGCTCAAGCAGCTCGAGCGCGTGCTGTATTTCGAAGCCTACATCGTCACCGAGCCCGGCCTGACCCCGCTCGAGAAGTTCCAGACCCTCACCGAGGATGAACTGCTCGACGCGCAGGACGAGTACGGCGAGGACGCGTTCACCGCCGACATCGGCGCGGCTGCGGTCAAGACGATGCTGATGGACCTCGACCTGGTGGGCGAGCGCGACGCGCTGCTCGAAGAGCTCGAGACCACCAAGTCGACGCTGAAGCCCAAGAAGATCATCAAGCGGCTGAAGGTCGTCGAAAGCTTCATCGATTCGGGCAACCGCCCGGAATGGATGATCCTGGAAGTGATCCCGGTCATCCCGCCCGAGCTGCGCCCGCTGGTGCCGCTCGACGGTGGCCGGTTCGCGACGTCCGACCTCAACGACCTCTACCGCCGCGTGATCAACCGCAACAACCGCCTGAAGCGGCTGATCGAACTGCGCGCGCCGGACATCATCGTCCGCAACGAAAAGCGCATGCTGCAGGAAGCGGTCGACGCGCTGTTCGACAACGGCCGCCGCGGCCGCGTGATCACGGGTGCGAACAAGCGTCCGCTGAAGTCGCTGTCCGATATGCTGAAGGGCAAGCAGGGCCGCTTCCGCCAGAACCTGCTCGGCAAGCGCGTCGACTATTCGGGCCGTTCGGTGATCGTCACCGGACCGGAGCTCAAGCTGCACCAGTGCGGCCTGCCGAAGAAGATGGCGCTCGAGCTGTTCAAGCCGTTCATCTACGCTCGCCTCGACGCCAAGGGTCTGTCGATGACCCTCAAGCAGGCGAAGAAGTGGGTCGAGAAGGAGCGCAAGGAAGTCTGGGACATCCTGGACGAAGTGATCCGCGAGCACCCGGTTCTCCTCAACCGCGCGCCGACGCTCCACCGCCTGGGCATCCAGGCGTTCGAGCCGGTGCTGATCGAAGGCAAGGCGATCCAGCTGCATCCGCTGGTCTGCGCCGCGTTCAACGCCGACTTCGACGGTGACCAGATGGCCGTGCACGTTCCGCTGAGCCTCGAGGCACAGCTGGAAGCGCGCGTGCTGATGATGAGCACGAACAACATCCTCTCGCCCGCCAACGGCAAGCCGATCATCGTGCCTTCGCAGGACATGGTCCTGGGCCTCTATTACCTGTCGATGGAACGCCAGGAAAAGACGCCCGAGTTCATCGACGGCGAGAATGGCGAGCAGATCGAGCGGCTGCCGCGCTTCTCGGACATGGCCGAAGTACACCAGGCGCTCGAGACCAAGATGGTCACGCTGCACTCCAAGATCATCACGCGCGTTCCGCAGGTCGACGAGGCCGGCAAGGAATACATGAAGCGGGTGATCACCACCCCCGGCCGCATGTTGATCGGCGAATGCCTGCCCAAGAAGCACACCGTGCCGTTCGAGGTCATCAACCGCCTTCTCACCAAGAAGGAGATCGGTGACGTCATCGATCAGGTCTATCGTCACACCGGCCAGAAGGACACGGTGCTGTTCGCCGACGCGATCATGAGCCTCGGCTTCCGCAACGCGTTCAAGGCGGGCATCAGCTTCGGCAAGGACGACATGATCATCCCCGACGCCAAGGAAGGGCTGATCGAGGAAGCCAAGGCGCTGGTTGCGGACTACGAGCAGCAGTACCAGGACGGCCTCATCACCCAGCAGGAAAAGTACAACAAGGTGATCGACGCGTGGAGCCGGACCGGCGACACGGTGGCGAATGCCATGATGGACGAAATCCGCGCGCAGCCGGTCGACGAGAACGGCAAGGAAGCGCAGATCAACTCGATCTACATGATGAGCCACTCGGGTGCGCGTGGTTCGCCAGCGCAGATGAAGCAGCTTGCCGGGATGCGCGGCCTGATGGCCAAGCCTTCGGGCGAGATCATCGAGACCCCGATCATCTCGAACTTCAAGGAAGGCCTGACCGTTCTTGAATACTTCAACTCCACCCACGGCGCCCGCAAGGGCCTCGCGGACACGGCGTTGAAGACGGCGAACTCGGGGTACCTTACCCGCCGTCTGGTGGACGTTTCGCAGGATTGCGTCGTGATCGTCGACGACTGCGGCACCGAACGGGCGCTGGAAATGCGCGCGATCGTGCAGGGTGGTTCGGTGATCGCCTCGCTCGGCGAGCGCATCCTCGGCCGCACCACCGCGGAAGATCTGGTCAACGCCAAGACCGGCGAAGTCATCGTCAAGGCGGGCACCCTGCTCGACGAGCCGATGGTCACCGCGATCGAGGCGGCCGAAGTCCAGTCGGCCAAGATCCGTTCGCCGCTGATCTGCGAGGCCGAACAGGGCGTCTGCGGCACCTGCTACGGGCGCGACCTCGCTCGCGGCACGCCGGTCAACATCGGTGAGGCGGTCGGCGTGATCGCCGCGCAGTCGATCGGTGAGCCGGGCACCCAGCTGACCATGCGCACGTTCCACATCGGCGGCGCGGCGCAGGTCAACGAGACATCGCACCTCGAGGCGATCTCGGACGGCCGGGTGGAATACCGCGACATGCCGACGATCATCGACAAGCGGAACCGCATCCTCAGCCTCGCCCGCAACGGCGAGATTGTGGTGATCGACGCCGAAGGGCGCGAGCGCGAAATTCACAAGGTGCCCTACGGGACCGTGCTGATGCACACCCACGGGGACCAGGTGAAGGAAGGCGAGCGCCTGGCCGAGTGGGATCCGTTCACCCTGCCTATCATCACCGAGCAGTCGGGCATCGTGCGCTTCCAGGACCTGATCGACGGTCAGACCATGGAAGAGCGCGTCGATGACGCCACCGGCATCGCCCAGCGCGTCGTCACCGAACTGCGTGCGTCGAGCCGCAAGAAGAAGGACGATCTGCGTCCCCGCCTGACCCTGCTGAACGAAGCCGGCGACGAGACGGAAGCGGCGCGTTACATGCTGGCTCCGGGTACCTCGCTGTCGGTCGACGATGGTCAGGAAGTGGCCGCGGGTGACATTCTCGCCCGTGCGTCGCGCGAAGCGGCCAAGACCCGCGACATCACCGGCGGTCTGCCGCGGGTGGCGGAGCTGTTCGAGGCGCGGATGCCCAAGGACGTGTCGGTGATCGCCAAGATCAGCGGCCGGATCGAGTTCGTCCGTGACTATAAGGCCAAGCGCAAGATCGCGATCGTTCCGGAAGAGGGCGATCCGGTGGAGTACCTGATCGCCAAGACCAAGGTGATCGACGTCCAGGAAGGCGACAACGTCAAGAAGGGCGACACGCTGGTCTCGGGCTCGCCCAACCCGCACGACATCCTCGAAGTCATGGGGATCGAGGCGCTGGCCGAGTACCTCGTCGACGAGATCCAGGAAGTCTACCGGCTCCAGGGCGTGAAGATCAACGACAAGCACATCGAGGTGATCGTTCGCCAGATGCTGCAGAAGGTCGAGATCACGAACGGCGGCGACACCGTGCTGCTGCCGGGCGAGGAAGTCGACCGCGAGGAGATGGACGAGCTCAACAGCAAGCTGGGCAAGGGCAAGACCCCGGCCGAAGGCAAGCCGGTGCTCCTCGGCATCACCAAGGCTTCGTTGCAGACCCGCTCGTTCATCTCGGCGGCCTCCTTCCAGGAAACCACCCGCGTGCTCACGCAGGCGGCGGTCGAGGGGAAGAAGGACTCGCTGATCGGGCTCAAGGAGAACGTCATCGTCGGCCGGCTCATCCCGGCGGGCACTGGCGCCGGCATGAACCGGATGCGGATTGCCGCCAACAGCCGCGATGCCTCGCTCCGCGCCGCCTGGCAGAAGACCCAGGAAGCGTTGATCGCGGCGAACTCGGCTGAAGAGGAGCATGCAGCCGAACTCGCTCAGGGCCCGGAAGCGGCCATCGGCGACGATCCGCTCGGCGCAATGGAGGGGGAGACCCACGGCACCGATGCGGATGCCGGGGACTACCTGCTGCAGAGCGACGAAGCTCCGGTCGAGGCCGAGACCGAAGGCGAGTAATCGTCGCGGACACGCGTGAGATGAAGCCCCGCCGGAGCGATCCGGCGGGGCTTTTCTTTTGCCGCGCCCCGGCGCACGTTGCCGCGGTCATGCGACTCCCGATCGTCCTGTTTTCCAGCGCGGTGCTGGCCTCGTGCGCTCCCGACGGGGCGCCCACGCCAACCCCAGCGTCCGACAGCGCGAACCGGCCCGAATCCACCGGCGCCGCCGCGCCCCCGGCCGCGTCCCCCGCATCTTCCCCCGCCGCTGGACCGGCAGCCGCCCTGGTGACGAGCCTGGCGGGCGAATGGCGGGTCGCGGGCATCGACGGCGCGGACTTCAACGAGCCGGTGGGACTGGCCTTGAGCGGCAACGCGGACGAACTCTGGTGGGAGCCGCGCTGTGCCCGCTTCATTCGCAGCTATCGTATCAGCGGGACCGGCATCCAGTTTGGCCCCCCGGCCGGCGCGGGCCCGCCGCCGCCGCCAGGCACGCCGCCCGAACCGGTATGCACGATCGGACTTTTGCCGCGGTTGTCCCACGTGATGCGCGCGCTGGACGCGGCGACCACCGTGGTCCGGACCGAGCAGAATGGAGTGCTGATTTCAGGCGGCGGTCACAGTCTGCTGTTGTTTTCGCAGTAGCGGCAAAACCGCTGGCTGCACCGCGCGGGCGTCAGGCCTGGTGCACGCTCTCTTCTTGTGCCGCGATCGCCCGGCCATAGCTGGCGCTGTCGACCATCTCGTAATAGCGGATCGCGCGGTGCTGCCAGACGGTCCACACGTCGATCTTGGGCGTTTCCAGCGTGCGCAAGGTCCGGCGGTGGCGCCAGTGCACACGGCCGATCCATACCACCCTGTCGCCTTCGGACACGATCGCCTCGGTCTTGCTCGATAGCATTTCCCAGCTTTCCGCCAGCGCCGTCCAGTACCCGATCACCGCCGCTTTGCCGCTGAACGGTCCGCTGACCGAATCGCAGGGAAAGGCGCGTTCCAGCACCGAGTGGAACTCGATCGCCTGGTCCATGAGGTCGAAGAAGGATGCGGGGGTGGTGCCGCGGCTGGCGCCCCATTGATCGTAGGCAGCGGCGAGGCGCTGCCGGAATTGTTCGTACACTTGCTGACCCGTGCTCTTTTTTCTTGCAGCGGGCCCTATCCATATTGGGGAGGCCGGGCAACCCGGACGCTTTCCCTTGTCCCGCGCAATCGCTAAGCGCCCGAAGCATACCGCCTCCCGCCCCCTTTTCAGCGTTGCCAAGGACGAACGATGACCGGCGAGACCCACACCACGCTGGCCAAGGCCGAAGTGCTGATCGAGGCGCTGCCCTATCTGCAGCGCTACGCCGGCCGCACCTTTGTGGTGAAATATGGCGGCCACGCGATGGGCGATCCGGCCGCCGCGCGCGATTTTGCGGAAGACATCGTGCTGCTGAAGGCGGTCGGCATCAACCCGGTGGTCGTCCACGGCGGCGGGCCGCAGATCGGGGCGATGCTCAAGAAACTGGGGGTCGAGAGCACGTTCGTCGACGGGTTGCGGGTCACCGACAAGGCGACCGCCGAAGTGGCCGAGATGGTCCTGTCGGGTGCGATCAATAAGGAATTGGTCGGCTGGATCGCGCAGGCCGGCGGCAAGGCGCTGGGCGTGTCGGGCAAGGATGGCGGCCTCGTCACCGCGACCAAGGTCACGCGCACGGTGACCGATCCCGACAGCCGCATCGAACAGGCGGTCGACCTGGGCTTCGTAGGTGAGCCGTCGACGGTGGACACCGCCCTGATCGATACCGCCGTGTCCGCGGGGATGATTCCGGTGATCGCCCCCATCGGCGCGGGCGCGGGCGGCGAGACCTTCAATATCAATGCCGATACGATGGCCGGCGCGATCGCGGCGGCGCTGGGCGCGGCGCGGTTGTTCCTGCTGACCGACGTGCCGGGCGTGCTGGGCAAGGACGGGACCCTGCTGGCGGATCTCACGCCGGCGGATGTCGCCGCGCTGCTGGACGACGGGACCATCACCGGCGGGATGATCCCCAAGCTGGAGACCTGCGTGAAGGCGGTGGAGGCTGGCTGCGAGGCGGCGGTGGTGCTCGACGGCCGGGTGCCGCATGCGATGCTGCTGGAATTCTTCACCGCTACCGGCGTCGGTACGCTGATCCATGCGGCTTAGGCCGTATTGCCCGGTTGATACACCCCGCTGCGCTGGCTAGAGCAACTTGCAACCCTGCACATCCTTGAGGAACCGATGGACGTCCTGATCGACATTTTCATGATGCTCGCCAACGCGGCGAACATGCTCGTGATCATCTGGTTCATCATCGGGCTGCTGTTCAGCTTCAACGTGATCGGGCGCGACAACACCTTCTTTGTCGCGGTGCACGATGCCATCGCCCGGTTGTTCGAGCCGATCCTGCGCCCGATCCGCCGCCTGCTGCCCGATACCGGCGCGATCGATTTCTCGCCGATGGTCCTGCTGCTGCTGATCTACGCGATCATCATCGTGCTCGAGAGCGTCGGGGGCGTCTGATGGCCGCCGAGGTCATCGACGGGAAGGCATTCGCGGGCCGCCTGCGCGAGCGGGTGGCCGCAGCGGCCGCCGCGTTCGAACAGCAGGCAGGGCGCAAGGCGGGGCTCGCGGTGGTCCTCGTGGGCGACGATCCGGCCAGCCAGGTCTACGTCGCATCCAAGGGCAAGGCGACGCTTGCTGCCGGCATGGCGAGCTTCGAACACCGGGTCCCGGCAGACATCGCGCAGGCCGAGCTTGAGGCGCTCGTCCGCCGGCTGAACGCCGATCCGGCGGTCGACGGCATCCTGGTCCAGCTGCCGCTTCCGGCCGCGCTCGACGACCAGGCGGTGATCGCGCTGATCGATCCGGCGAAGGACGTGGACGGGCTGACCGATCCCAATATCGCCGCGCTCGCCAACCAGCGGCCGGGCCTGTTTCCGTGCACGCCGTTCGGCTGCATGTTGCTGCTGCAGGATCGGCTGGGCGATCTGTCGGGCAAGGACGCGGTGGTGATCGGCCGCTCGCAGCTGGTGGGGCGACCGATGGCGCAGCTGTTGGTCAACGCCAACGCCACCGTGACGGTCGCGCACAGCCGCACCCGAGACCTTGCCGACTTGGTCCGCCGGTCCGACATCGTGGTCGCGGCGGTCGGCCGGCCCGAAATGGTCCGCGGGGACTGGATCAAGCCGGGCGCGGCGGTGATCGACGTCGGCATCAACCGGCTCCCTCCCGCCGAGGGCGAGGCGCGCGGACGGCTGGTCGGGGATGTGGCATTTGCCGAAGCGAGCGAAGTCGCCGGGTCGATCACCCCGGTGCCGGGCGGGGTCGGACCGATGACCATCGCCGTGCTGTTGCGCAACACGATCGTCGCCGCGCACCGCATCGCTGGTATCCCGGCGCCGGCGGGGCTTTGACCGCAGGCGGGACAGACAAGCGGTGCGCGAAGGTGTAGGAAACGTCCCATGAAGACATTTGCCGCGCTGGCCTTCTCCTCGGCCATGACACTGTTGCTCGCAGGCTGCGCTGCCGGCCCGACCGGCACGAACCGGCCGCTGCGGCCCATCGCGAATCCCAGCGAGGTGATCGCGACCGAACTCGCTTTCGCCCGCGCGGCGAAGGACCAGGGGACGTGGACCGCCTTTCGCCAGTTCGCGACCAGGGACGCGCAATGGCCGGGGCCGCAATGGGAAAACGTGCAAGCCGCGCTGAAGGATGCGCCCGACCCCGCCAAGGCGATCGAATGGGAACCCGACCAGGTGTGGTCCAGCTGCGATGGCAGCTTCGCGCTGTCGACCGGTCCCGCGCTCCACCCGACCGGCAAGCGCACTCGCTTCGTGACCATCTGGCAGCGGCAGGACAACGGGGACTACCGCTGGGTGCTCGATCAGGGTTTCGACCTCGAAGCGGGCTATGCCGAACCGGAGATGATTGCCGCGCGGGTCGCCGATTGTCCCGAGGGCCGTTCCAACCGCGTGGCGCGTGTCGCCAAGGCGCGCCGCGCCGCGACATGGGCGTCCGGTCAGTCGGACGACGCCACGCTGTCGTGGACTACCGACCTGCGAGCCGATTGCGGCCGGACCCTGGTGCTGAGCGCCATGCAGGACGGCGCGATGCACGAGGTGTTCCGCAAGGTGGCGAAGGCGCCGGCCGTGCCCGCCAACGGCACCAGGCCAAGCTGCTGATCCGGCGATGATCGAGCTGTTCCTCTCCGCCTTTATCACCCTGTTCGTGGTGATCGACCCGCCCGGGTGTGCGCCGATCTATGCCGGGCTGACCAAGGGCGCGACACCGGCCCAGTCGCGCAGCATGGCGGTGCGGGCGTGCCTTATCGCCGGGGCGATCCTGGTGGTGTTCGCCCTGTTCGGAGAGGACCTGCTCGGCGCGCTGCACATCGAACTCGACAGCTTCCGCATCGCCGGAGGCCTGATGCTGTTCCTCATCGCTCTCGACATGGTGTTCGAAAAGCGCACCGAACGGCGCGAACAGCGCGCCGAGCGGGTCGCGGCGGAGCACGAGGGCACGCAGATCGAGGACGTGTCCGTCTTCCCCATGGCCATGCCGATGCTGGCAGGACCGGGCGCGATCGCGTCGATCATGCTGTTGACGGCCAAGGCGCAGGGCATGGCAAACACCGCGATGGTTCTCGCCGCGCTCGCGGCGGTGCTGGTGCTGACGCTGCTGGCGCTGATCGCAGCCAGCCCGCTGATGAAGCTGTTCGGAGCGCGGGTGGAAGCGGTGATCACCCGCCTGCTGGGCGTGCTGCTGGCCGCGCTGGCCGCGCAATACGTGATCGATGGCTTGAAGCAGAGCTTCGCGCTGTAACCTACTGCAGCGTCACGCGGCCTTCTTCAGGGTCGCCATGGCCGAAGAACTGCATCAGCTGGACCAGCAATTCGCACCGCTCGGTCAAGGACGGGCATTCGAGCAGCGCCTGCTTGGCGGCGGCATCGAACGGCGCGATCTGGCTGACCCCATCGATCAGTGTCCGGTCGTCGAGCCGGGCCACCGAATCCCAATCGACCAGATAGCCCTGCGCTTCGGCAAACCGCCGCGCCTCCTGTTCGAACCCTGCGCGTTCGACGCTGGCGAGGGCGGCTTGCTCGTCTTCCGGCAGCAGTTCGCCTTCGACCTGGCGAAAGGGGGTCGACACATCGAGTTCGCGCAGCACCCGGAAGCGGGCCTCGCCGGTCAGCACGATGTTGTACCGCCCGTCGTCGAGCGCCTCGACCTCCTCGATCTTGCCGACGCAGCCGACCTCGTACAGCGGGGCGTCGTCGGCGGCGCGCTGCGGCTGGATCATCGCCACCCGCCGATCGCGAGCCAGCGCATCGCCCACCAGCGCGCGGTACCGCGGCTCGAACACATGAAGCGGCAGATGCAGACCCGGAAACAGGATCGCACCTGGGATGGGGAAGATGGACAGGCGCGTGGGCACGGCTAGCCGAACAGTACGCGCGACAGTTTGCGCCGGGTCGTGACGACCCACGGATCTTCCAGGCCCACCGCTTCGAAAATCTTCAGCAGCCGCGCGCGCGCCGCGCCGTCGCTCCATTCGCGATCGTGCTGGATCATCGCCAACAGGGTGCCGGAGGCTTCGTCGCGTTCACCGGCGGCGTAGGCGGCTTCCGCAAAGGCAAGCTGCGCATCCATGTCGGTCGGACGTTCGGCGGCAGAGGCGCGCAGGGCCTGCAATTCGCTGTCGTCGACGCGCTCCCCCGCAAGCTCCAGCGCGCTGAGCGCGGCTCTCACGGCCGGGTCGCCAGCCAGCGCCTCATCCAGACCGGTGCTGGCCGCGCGGGCTTCATCGGTGCGGCCGGCGGCGACCAGCGCGCGGATCAGACCGGCGCGGGCAGGGGCATTGTCGGGCGCCATCTCGGTCACCTGGGCGAAAATGCCGGCGGCGCGTTCGGCGTCGCCTTCGGCCAGGATTTGCTCGCCCATCTCGATGAACTGCGCGATCTCGGGCGCGGTTTCCTCCGCCGCGCCGATCGGCAATTGGGCAAGAAGCTGGTCGAGCATTTCGCGCAGCTGCGATTCGGTGCGCGCATTTGTCAGGTCAGCGACGGGCTGTCCCTGAAACATCGCATAGACCGTCGGGATGGAGCGGACCTGGAATTGCGCGGCGATGAACTGCTCCTCGTCCACGTTGACCTTGGCCAGGACCACGCCCTTGTCGGCGTATTCGCCGCACACCTTTTCCAGGACCGGGGTTAGCGCCTTGCACGGACCGCACCATTCGGCCCAGAAATCGAGCACCACCAGGTTGGTCATCGAGGGCTCGACGATGTTCTTGCGGAACGCGTCGACCGCCTTCTGCTCTTCTAGGTTGAGCCCCATGCTGGCCACGTATCTATCCCCTTGGCTGTTGAGCCGGCACGCCGGTACCGCGTCAATGTGGGCGTTCGCGGCGGATTGTGAAGCGAAAACGCCTGAGGCCAAATAGCGCTTGCGGCCCCATCGGTGCTTTGCTAACCGCGCGCCTCCCACCGGAGGGGCATGCTCCTTCGGTCGTCCCGGTACGGACGACACACGCCTGAGCGGGCGTAGCTCAGTGGTAGAGCGTCTGCTTGCCATGCAGAAGGTCGAGGGTTCGACTCCCTTCGCCCGCTCCAGGCTTCCTCAGCATCCCTGCGATCCCGGATTCCGTTGATCGGCCGGCAGCCTCCGCTGATCGCGAGGGGGGCTTGCGCAAGCCGCTGGCGCATCCCTATGGCGCGATGATATTTCATCACACGCAAGGCTTGCGTGTGCCTTCGGTCCAAACATCAGGATGATCATGGCCCCTCTGGTTTCCGCGCGCGTATCGTTGTCGGCACTTGCCGTCGCCCTCACCAGTCAGCCGGCCATGGCCCAGACAGCGGGACCGCCATCCGGCGTCCCGGCCACGCGCGGGGCGGTGGTCGATGACCTGCATACCCGGCAAACCGACCCGACTGGGGAGATCGTGGTCACCGCGCCGGGTCTCGAACGGCTCGATGTGCTGGCCGGCACCAGCGTGGTCGAAGGGCTGGAACTTCAGCGCAACCTGACCGGGCAGATCGGCAATGTGCTGGAGGACCTGCCCGGGGTCACCTCGTCCAGCTTCGCGCCCGGGGTGGCGCGGCCTGTCCTGCGCGGTTTTTCCGGCGAGCGGGTGCGCGTGCTGTTCGACGGGATCGGCGCGCTCGACGCCTCGAACACCTCCGACGATCACGGTGTCAGCATCGATCCGCTGACAGCCGAACGGATCGAGGTGCTGCGCGGGCCGGCGGTGCTGCTCTATGGTAGCCAGGCGATCGGCGGTGCGGTCAATGTGATCGACAAACGCATCCCGCGCCGGGTGCCCGACGAGGCGATCCACGTCGACGCGCTCGCCGGCTATGCAACGGTGAATGACGAATATAGCCTCGGCGGGTCGGTCGATGCGCCGCTGGGTGGCGGGTTCGTGTTTCATGCCGATGGGGCGTTCCGCGATGCGGGCGACCTGACCGTGCCGGGCTTCGTCGCGTCAAAGGCCCTCCGCGCCGAATTGCTGGCCGCCGCGTCCGAGGAGCAGGCGGAAGGCCACTTGGACGAAGCGGACGAGCTGCGCGAAGCCGCCGACCAGCGCGGTACGCTACCCAACAGCTTCCCCCGTGCATGGTCCGCGAACGCGGGGCTGGCGCTGTTCCGCGGCGACAGCACGATGGGAATCTCGGCCGGCTGGTACGACAGCCGCTACGGCGTGCCCGAACGACCGGGCGCGGGTCACCACCACCATCATGAAGAGGGCGAAGAGGCCGGGGATGCCGGCGAGCAGGAGGCCGGCGTGTCGATCGACCTGCGCCAGTTCCGGGCCGATTTCCGGGGCGATCTGGCGATTGGCGGCGGGTTCGTCGACCGGTTGCTGACCCGCGTCGGATACAGCGACTACACCCACACCGAATTCGAGGGCGCCGAAGTCGGCACCGTGTTCGACATCGAGGGGCTGGAGGCGCGGCTCGAGTTCGTCCAGACCGATCTCGGCGCGCTGCGCGGATCGTTCGGCGCGCAATACTACTTCCGCGACTTCTCGGCGGTGGGGGAGGAGGCCTTCGTGGCGCCGAACCAGAGCGAGCAGATCGGCTTCTTCACCCTGCAGGAATACGGCAACGGCCCGTTCGAGATCGAGGGCGCGGTGCGTTATGAGAAGAGCAACGTCAGCGCGCGCACGCTTGGCCTGTCACGCTCGTTCGATGCCTTCTCGGGCGCGCTCGGCGTGTCGCTCGGTCTGGGATCGGGCCTGCGCGCGGGGGTGAACGGTACGCGCGTGGCGCGGGCGCCGGCGGGCGAGGAGCTGTTCGCCAGCGGACCGCACATCGCCACGCAGGCGTTCGAAGTGGGCAATCCCGACCTGACGCTGGAAAAGGCGTGGGGGCTTGAAGGCTATGTTCGCGGGGCGGTGGGTCCTGCCCAGGTGAGCGTGGCGGTGTTCAAGAACTGGTTCTCCGACTTCATCTACCTCGACGAGACCGGCGAGGAGGAAGACGACCTGCCGGTGTTTGCCTATCGGCAGGGGGATGCCGACTACTTCGGGGTCGAGGGCGAGGTTAAGCTGCCGGTCGCCACCTTCAGCCCGGACGCGCGGCTAATGGCCGAAGCGCGCGGCGAATACGTCCGGGCCAAGCTGGCGGACGGCACCTCGTTGCCGCGAATCCCGCCGCTCGGCCTGTCCGGCGCCCTAGCGCTCGAAAGCGGCGCGTTTGACGTGCGGGGGGAAGTCGAATGGTTCGCGGCGCAGAACCGCACCGCGCCGTTCGAAACACGCACCGACAGCTTCGCGTTCGTCAATGCCTCGATCGCCTGGCGCCCCTTCAGCGGGCGGCAGAACATCAGCGTGCTGGCGGCGGTCGACAACATCTTCGACACCGAAGGCCGCCGGCACGTCAGCTTCACCAAGGATTTCGTCCCGCTGCCGGGTCGCAGCTTCAGGCTGTCGCTGCGCACCAGCCTCTAGCTGGCGCGCAGCGGCAGGAGCGTTCAGAACCACCGGCGCTTGGTGCGCCCGTGGTGGTCCGCGTCAGTCAGGGGGACGCCGGCGGCAGTCGCCGCGCCCTCTGCCCGTGCGGCCCGCAGTTCCGCCTCGCGCGCGCGCTCGTCCGCCTCGCGCGCGGCGAGCTCGCCTTTCCGGTTGGCGCGCATGTGATCATAGCTCCAGCGCATTTGCCCATATGCGAACACGACCAGCAGCCCGCCGGCGATGGCGGTGTTCTTCAACGCCTGCGTCGCCTGCATGGGATCGCCGAACTGGTTGTGGAAGAAGAATACCGTCAGCAGGGTGAAGCCGGCGAGCAGGAACGACGCCAGCCGCGTCATGATCCCGAGCGCGAGCAGCAGGCCCGCGACCAGTTCGAAGATCCCGGTCGGCATCGCCAGCGTGGCCGGCAGGCTTTTCGAGACGAGCATCTGCGCGGTCGGCGTCGGGTCGATGATCTTCTGGATGCCGGAGACGACGAAGATCAGCGCGAGCATCAGGCGGCCGATGACGGCGGCGATAGTGGACATGGCGGTATTCCTTTCCCCTTATGCGACCCTCAACGCATCGACGCTGGCAAAGGTGCCGGGCGCGGCTATTCCTCCACCGCGAAGGTGATCTCCGCATGGTCGCGCAGCCGCTCGACCAGCGCTTCGCCCAGGATCGAGCCTGGCGTGCCGATTCCCCCCGGCGCGTCGCTTGCGAGCAGCGCCATGCCGGTCTCGCCCAGCATCCGGCTGGTCGAGCCATATCCCGGATCGTAGCGGCCCTTGACGGCATAGCGCAGCTTTTCGCCGGACGGCATCTCGCCCACGAACAGCACATCGTAGTGCCCGTTTTCGCGCTCCTCAGGCGTAGGGCCTTCGCCCGGCGCGGGCGGCTTGGCCCCGAACGGGTTCTTGAGCAGCTCGACCACCGCGTTGGCGGCGGCCTTGCCGGCCTCTCCTGGGCTGGTCAGCATCATCTCGTCGTAGCGGAAGTCTTCGCCGTAAGGGAAACCGCTCAGGAAGTTGGTCCGGTGGACGTTCTTGGTGTTGATGGTCGCCATGATGAACGGCGCGGCCCAGCGGCCCAGGTCATCCTCATAGTGCGGGATCATGCCCGCCGGCTGGTCCGGTCCTTCGAACCCCGGAGTAAGCGCGAACGGGCTCGACAGCAGCGATACGAGCCGCGGGTTCTTCGCCACCGCCTTCATCGTGGCGGTCAGGCTGGCCGCGGTCCCGCCCGAAAACGTCCCCTTCATGTCGCGCACCCGGCAGCGCACCCGCGGAACCGGCGTGCCGAAGCGAGCGACCGCCTCCTTCTGCAGCATCAGCACGCCGAGATCGAACGGGATCGAATCGAACCCGCTGGAAAAGGCGATTCGCGCGCCGCTCGCCTTGGCGTGTTCGTGATGCGCGTCGATCATCTCGCGCATCCAGGCCGGCTCACCGCACAGATCGGCATAGTCGGTGCCGGAGCGTGCGCAGGCGGCGACCAGTTCGCTGCCATACACCTGGTACGGGCCGACGGTGGTCAGCACCACGCGGGTGCGGTGGCACAGCGCGTTGAGCGTGCCCGGGTCGCTCGCGTCGGCGATGACCAGCGGCGTGTCGGCCGGCGCGCCGATCAAGTCGCGCACCTCTGCCAACTTGTCTCTGCTGCGCCCGGCCATCGCCCACTTCGGCGCGTCGGGCCGGCTGCCGTATTCGCGCACGAAATGCTCGGCGACGAGGCGGCCGGTGTAGCCGGTGGCGCCGTAGATCACGATGTCGAATTCGCGGCTGTCGTTGCTCATCGTCCTGCTCCTGTACGGTTTGTGGGGCGACCCGGAATCCGCAGCCTTGCGCGGGCCGCCAGTTCGGTCTGGTGGCTGATGACCATCTCCCGGGCCGCGCCATAATCGCCCGCCGCGCGCTGCGCATCGAGCCGTTCGTCGTCGTTGCGCCGATACTCCTGCTCCGCGGCATCGATATCCTGGAGGTTTTCGCCCAGCATCTCCAGCGCTGCGCGGGCCATCGTAACGGCGGATTCCATGACCTCGCGCACCGCAAAGTCGTGTGGGGCGTCGCGCAAGTCGATCAGCGTGCGGCGGTCGAACGCGCGGACGAAGATTTTCGGGCGCGGGAAGGCCTCCCGCACCGCGCCGAGCACGCCCGCGTCAAGCTGCGCGCCATCGAGGCAGAACAGCAGCGCCTCGGCGTCCGCCGCCCCGGCCTGCCGCAGCAGGTCGATCCGGGTGCCATCGCCGAAGTAGACCTTGGAACCGAAGGTGCCGGCGACGTCGATCATTTCGGTGTCGATGTCGATCAGGGTGACCTTGATGTCGCTCAGCATCAGCATCTGCGCGACCGTCTGGCCGAACCGGCCATAGCCGATGACCAGGGCGCCCGCGCCGTCGTCGCTGGGTTCTTCGCGCTGCTCGGTGGACTGGGCCGCGCGCCGCAGCGGGGCGGTGAGCATCATCAGAAACGGGGTCGAGGCCATCGACAGCGTCACCACCGCGCCGAACAGGCTCGCCGCCTCGGGACTGATCAGCAGGCCGGCCTGTGCCTGGGCGAACATCACGAACCCGAATTCGCCGCCCTGGCTCAGCAGCAGGCCCAGGGCGAGCGCGTTGCGCCAGCCCATGCCGATGATCATGCCGATGCCGCCGATCACCGACGCCTTGATCGCGATCAGCCCGATCGCGGCCACGGCCACGAACACTGGCCGGTCGGCGATCGCCTGGAGGTCGAGCATCATGCCGACGGCCAGGAAGAACAGGCCGAGCAGGATGGAGCGGAACGGCTCGACGTCGGTCTCCAGCTCGTGGCGGTACGGGGTGTCGGCCAGCATCACCCCGGCGAGGAACGCGCCCAGCGCGGTCGACAGACCGAGCAGTTCCATCGTTCCGGCACACGCGGCGATGGTGAACAGGGCCGCGACGATGAACATCTCGCGCTCGCCCAGCCCGCCGATCAGGCGGAACAGCGGGCGCACCAGGAACCGGCCCGCGATGATCAGCCCGGCGATGGCCGCGAGCGTCATCAACGCCAGCTGCCAGCCCGGCGGCCCTCCGGCGTCGGCGGGGTTGCGCGACAGCGCGGCGACCACGGTGATCATCGCGATGATCGACAGGTCCTGGAACAGCAGGATCGAGAACGCCCGCTCTCCGAACGGCGTCTTGAGCCGCCCCGCCGATTGCAGCATCGGCAGCACCTGCGCGGTCGAGGACAGCGCCAGCGGCATGCCGAGCGCGACCGCCGCCGCCCAGCTGAAGTTGGTGGCCAGGCCGATCGCGGCGGTCAGGGCGATGCCGCACAGCGCGACTTGCACCAGCCCGAGGCCCAGGATCTCGCGCTTCATCGCCCACAGGCGGGCCGGTGCCAGTTCCAGGCCGACGATGAACAGCAGCAGCACGATGCCAAGTTCCGCAAAGCCGATCATCGATTCGGCATCGCCGATCAGGCCCAGCACTTGCGGCCCGATCACCACGCCCGCGACCAGGTAGCCCAGCGTGGCCCCCAGCCCGAGCCGGCGGAACAGCAGCACGAAGCCGAGCGCGAAGCCCAGCATCACCACCCCGTCGCGCAGGAAGTGGCTGGTCCCGTGCGCGGCCTCCATCACAAGACCTTCATGTAAGCGATCACCGCGGCGCGCGCGGCCGGATCCTTCAGACCGGCATGAGCCATTCTGGTGCCCGGTACCGCCCGCATCGGCGCCTCCAGGAAACGGCCGAGTGACGCATCGTCCCAGGTGAGCCCCGCCTGCTTCAGCGCGGCGCTATAGGGATAGCCCGCGGCCGAGGCGGCCGGCCGGCCATAGACCCCCGCGAGCGACGGCCCGACCAGGTGCTTGCCCGGCTCGGTCGTGTGGCAGACCGTGCACTGACCGAACGCGGCCGGAGCCTGCGCCACCACGGATCCGGAAGCCTGTCCACCGGTCCCCGGCGACGCATCGGGCGCGGGGTTGTCGCTCTCGCGCGCCGCCTGTCCGCAAGCGGTGAGCAAAACGATCGCCGATGCGGCAAGGGCACAGCGGAGCATGCGATGCGGCGTTCCAGGCGCGGGAGTGCGCCCTCCGCCATGTAAAGCTTACCGTGTGGCCGTCAAAGCTTCAGGTTGGCGCGCACGCCGATCAAATCGATGCCGGGATTCTGCTGTGAATTGAACAATCGCGCGTTGGAGATATGCACCCAGCTTGCCTCCACGCTGACCCGCGGCGCGACCGCGAGGCCGATGGCGATTTCCGGCTCGAACAGCACTCTGCTGCCAAGATCGGTGCGCACGCCGGTGGCCGGATTGGCCCGCAGCGACGGCGCGTTGTGCAGCACCAGCCCTACGCCCGGACGCACATACACGCCGCCCAGGCTGAACTTGCGGCTGATGCCCGCGCCCACGAAGTCGGTCCCGCCGCTCTCGCTGTTGACCGACCCGAATACGTAGGGCTCGATCCCCACTACCGGCAGAACCGGGTCCAGCCGGTAACCGACCTGCACGTCGACGCCGCCTTCCTGCGTATCGAGCGTGAACGGGGTGGCGACCGCATGCCGGTACACGCCGCCGTAGAGTTCACCCGCATGAGCGGGAGCAGCGATTGCGGCTGCGCCGAGCGCAGCGGCGAGAGAGAGCTTGATCGTCATCGCCCGGCCCCTGGCTGTGGCAAGCTTGCCGCAAGCTGAAGGCAAACGGGCGCGCGCCCGATCCGGCGCTTTCCTGTATCGCGGCGCGCGCCTATCCGGGCCGGCTTTATGGCGCACGCAGCCCCCTCGGCCCGAAACGGACTTTGGCGCGCCGAGCTGGCGGCTACCCTCGCGCTCGCCTGGCCGTTGGCGCTCGCCAACCTGTTGCAGATGCTGGTCCACGCGGTCGACGTGATCTTCGTCGCCCGGCTGGGAGAACGCGAACTCGCCGCCTCGGCGCTGGGCATCGCCTTGTTCGGTCTGCTGATGTGGGCGTTCTCGGGGCTGACCGGAATCGTCGCGGCGCTGATCGCGGAAGAACTTGGCCGGCGCCGGCACGCCGTGCGCGAAGTGCGCCGCTCGGTCCGCATGGCGTTGTGGCTGGCAGTGGTCGCCGGCGGCGTGGGCATGGCGATCTGCTGGTTTGGCGAAGCGCTGATGCTCGCCAGCGGACAGTCCGCCGCCTTGTCCCGGCGCGCGGGGGACTTCCTGCAGATCATCATGTGGGCGATGATCCCGATGGTGATGGCGAGCGTGCTGCGCAACTTCGTCTCCGCTCTCGGCCGGCCGATCTTCGCCACCGCGATCACTGCACTGGCGCTGGGCGCGAGCTTGCTGTTCAACTGGATGTTCGTGTTCGGCAACCTGGGCGCACCGGCGCTCGGTCTTGAGGGGTCGGCGCTTGCCAGCGTGTTCACCTCGCTGTTCGTGCTGGCGAGCTATGTCGTCGCCATCGGCGCGGACCGGCGTCTCCGCCGATACCGGATCCTCGGCAACTGGTGGCGCCCTGAGTGGACCCGGCTGCGCGAGATCGCTCGCCTGGGCACGCCGGTGATGGTGATCATCATCGCGGAGGCGGGGCTGTTCAGCGGCGCGGCCCTGCTGATGGGGCGGATCGGAGAATCGGAACTCGCCGGCCACACGGTCGCGCTCCAGATCGCGGCGCTGGCGTTCCAGGTGCCGTTCGGGATCGGCCAGGCCGCGACCATTCGGGTGGGTTACCATTTCGGCGCGGGCGATCGGGACGCGATCGGCCGGGCGGGCTGGATCGGCATCGCGGTGGCCGCTGGCTTCATGTGCCTGACCGCGGCGGCGATGCTGTTCATGCCGACTTTGCTCCTGCGCATCTACGTCGATCCTGCGGCGCCCGCGAATGCCGCCATGGTGCGGTTCGCGGTCAGCTACATGATTATGGCCGCGGCGTTCCAATTGTTCGACGGGGTGCAGGCGGTCGCGGCGGGCGCCTTGCGCGGAGTGCAGGACACGCGCGTGCCGATGGCGATCGCGATCTTCAGCTACTGGGTGCCCGGGTTCGGCGCGGCGATCTGGCTCGGCTTCTTCACCCCGCTCGAAGGGTTCGGCGTGTGGGTGGGCCTGGCGATCGGGCTGGTATTCTCGGCCGCGCTGCTGACCTGGCGATGGGCCTTGCGCGACCGGATCGGGCTGACCGCGCGCGCCGACTGACGATTTATAAGCCCCGCGCTGCTTGACGCCTCGGGATGGCGCACTAAATGCCCAGGCGCTGGCACTCTTGCATCGAGAGTGCCAAGAGCATTCACCAACCGAAAGGGCTTAGCGACATGGCATTTCGTCCGTTGCACGACCGCGTTCTTGTCCGCCGTATCGAGGCTGACAGCAAGACCGCCGGCGGCATCATCATCCCCGACAGCGCCCAGGAAAAGCCGAGCGAAGGCGAAGTCGTCTCCGTCGGCACCGGCGCGCGTAACGACCAGGGCCAGGTTCACCCGCTCGAGGTCAAGGCCGGCGACCGCGTATTGTTTGGCAAGTGGTCCGGCACCGAGGTCAAGCTCGACGGCGAAGACCTGCTGATCATGAAGGAAAGCGACATCATGGGGATCGTCGGCTGATCGCCTGACCCCCACCGCTTTTCACTTACCCAAGACTTTCAGGAGAAACACCAATGGCTGCCAAGGACGTACGCTTTTCGCGCGACGCGCGCGAACGCATTCTCGCCGGCGTCGACACCCTCGCCAATGCCGTAAAGGTCACGCTGGGCCCCAAGGGCCGCAACGTCGTGATCGACAAGAGCTTCGGCTCGCCGCGCATCACCAAGGACGGCGTCACCGTCGCCAAGGAAATCGAACTCAAGGACAAGTTCGAGAACATGGGCGCGCAGATGCTCAAGGAAGTCGCGAGCCGCACCAACGACAACGCCGGTGACGGCACCACCACCGCCACCGTGCTCGCCCAGGCGATCGTGACCGAAGGCATGAAGTCGGTTGCCGCCGGCATGAACCCGATGGACCTGAAGCGCGGCATCGACATGGCGGTCGAGAAGATCACCGAGAACCTGAAGAGCCGTTCGAAGGAAGTGTCCGGCTCGCACGAGATCGCCCAGGTCGGCATCATCTCGGCCAACGGCGACACCGAAGTCGGCAACAAGATCGCGGAAGCGATGGAAAAGGTCGGCAAGGAAGGCGTGATCACCGTCGAGGAAGCCAAGGGCCTCGAGTTCGAGCTCGATGTCGTCGAAGGCATGCAGTTCGACCGCGGCTATCTCAGCCCCTACTTCATCACCAACCCCGACAAGATGACGGTCGAGTTGGATAACCCCTACATCCTGATCCACGAGAAGAAGCTGTCGTCGCTCCAGGCGATGCTGCCGATCCTCGAGGCCGTGGTGCAGTCGGGCCGTCCGCTGCTGATCATTGCCGAGGACATCGAAGGCGAAGCGCTGGCGACCCTGGTGGTCAACAAGCTGCGCGGCGGCCTGAAGGTCGCGGCGGTCAAGGCTCCCGGCTTCGGCGATCGCCGCAAGGCGATGCTGCAGGACATCGCGATCCTGACGCAGGGCGAGATGATTTCCGAAGACCTCGGCATCAAGCTCGAGAACGTCACGGTGGGCATGCTCGGCCAGGCCAAGCGCGTGTCGATCGACAAGGACAACACCACCATCGTCGATGGCGCCGGCTCGGCCGACGACATCAAGGCGCGCGTGGGCGAAATCCGCACCCAGATCGATGCGACCAGCAGCGACTATGACCGTGAAAAGCTGCAGGAGCGGCTGGCGAAGCTCGCCGGCGGCGTGGCCGTGATCAAGGTCGGCGGCGCTTCGGAAGTCGAAGTGAAGGAGCGCAAGGATCGCGTCGACGACGCCCTCCACGCGACCCGCGCGGCGGTTGAAGAAGGCATCGTCCCCGGCGGCGGCACGGCTCTGCTGTACTCGGCCAAGGCGCTCGAAGGCCTGACCGGTGCCAACGAGGACCAGACCCGCGGCGTCGACATCGTCCGCAAGTCGCTCACCTCGCTGGTGCGCCAGATCGCTTCGAACGCGGGCCATGACGGCGCGGTCGTTTCGGGCAAGCTGATCGACGGCAACGACGAGAACATCGGCTTCAACGCGCAGACCGATACCTACGAGAACCTCGTCACCGCCGGCGTGATCGACCCGACCAAGGTCGTGCGCACCGCGCTGCAGAACGCGGCCTCGGTCGCCGGCCTCCTGATCACCACTGAAGCGGCGATCAGCGAGAAGCCCGACGACAAGCCGGCGATGGGCGGAATGCCCGGCGGCGGCATGGGCGACATGGGCGGCATGGGCTTCTAAGTCCACGCTGTCGGTCCACCCGGGTCCTGCCCGGGCGGTCCGCCTAGATAAAAAGACGGGCCGGGGGAGCGATCCCCCGGCCCGTTTCCTTTGCGCGCCCTGATCCTGACGTGATCTATGCGGTGAGAACGGTGGCTGCGACCTCGTCGATCGAACCCGTCACCAACAGGGGCTGCCCGCCGACGATGCCCACCTTGGTCTGGCCGTTCTCATCCGTTCGCAGCCAGGCGATGTTCTGCGCCACGACGAGATAGTCGCCGCCGCGCGAATTGAGCATTACGAATTTCATGATCGGTCTCCTGAGCGAAAACCCCTAGCAGGCATGCGTCAGCGGCATGTTAACGGGCACCAAGGGGCGGGCCGCCCGTTGATCCCTGCGAAGCCACAAGGAGACCCCCCGACATGAAAATTCCGCACCACGCACTCGTCGCCCTCGCCAACGGAGAGCGGCTGATCATCATGCGGAATGTCGGCCAGCCGTTCGAGCCCAAGCTCGAAAAGGTCAGCGAGCAGGACCTGTTGCTGACCAACTTCAGCGCCGGCGTGCGCCACCACGAGGCTGCGAACACGGCCGGCTCGTCGAGCAACATCGATGAACTCGCGCATGGGGCGGCGATCGCCGATTTCTTCAAAAAGGCGACGCACGATGGTGAGACCGACCCCCTGGTCATCGCCGCCGACCCCAAGACCCTCGGCGAAATCCGCTTGCAGTGCCATCAGGTGGTCAAGGACCGGATCGTTGGCGAGGTGGCCAAGGACCTGACCAATCAGCCGCTCGAGGCGATCGAACGGGCGCTCGCATTGGCGTAAACATTTATGGGTGCGCGCGGCCTGACCCGCCGCGCGCAGACGGCTACCACGCGGAGTTCCATCGTCCATTCCGGTCACGTTTGGCTGGTGCGCTTCGAGGATCATTCGAAGCTATATCTCTCTCCGGCGCAGTTTCGTTTTAATGATCTGACCCCAAGTTCCCGCCCGCGGGTGCTTTGTGTCGCGCGGCAGACACTCCTCGTCGCGCGCACGTTGTGCCTCGGCGCTGGTTCCCGTTAATCAGATGCAAAGCATGACGGGATCATATTGGGGGTCATGGCGATGAACCGTATCGGAAAATGGTGCGCCGCGCTGGCGCTGGGTTTCACGAGCTTCGGCTCCGCGCAGGCGGCTGAGGCCGACTTCGCGAACACGTTCGACGCGGTCCTGGGGACCGAGGTCCGCAAACCGCTGAGCTACGACGCGGGTGCGCGCAGTCCAATCGAGGCGATGGTCGCGCGGATCGCTGATGGTTCGAATGGCCGGATCGGCGTCTACGCGGTCGACCTGGCAAGTGGTCGGCAGGTGTCGGTGCTGGGCGACCAGCGCTTCCCGATGGCGTCCACCAGCAAGATCGCCATCGCCGCCACCTTCATGGAAGGGGTCGAGCGCGGCCGTTTCTCGCTCACCAGCGAATTTCCGTTGATGGTGCCCGTTGCCTCGGCACGGTTCTCCTCCAGCAAGGCGCCGGTGGTGCCGGGCAAGTACTACAAGGCGGTCGATCTCATCGAGATGATGATCACCCGGTCGAGCAATCCGGCGACCGATGCGCTCCTCGCGGCGGTTGGCGGACCGGCGGCGGTGAATTCCTGGGCGCAGCGCAACGGCATCGGCGAATTCAACCTCACCCGCGACATCGCCACCCTGGTGCGCGACGATGGCGAGATCGATCCGGCACGCAGCGTCGATGTCCGTGACAGCGCCACGCCCCAGGCGATGGTCAGCCTGCTCACCGGCTTGTACCAGGGCAAGTTCCTGACCGACCGCAGCCGTCAGGTGATCCTGGGCGCGATGAGCCGCTGCAAGACCGGCACCCGCCGCATTCCCGCGATGCTGCCCAGCGGCGCGCAAGTGGCGCACAAGACCGGCTCGCTCAACAATACGTCCAGCGATATCGGGATCATCAACACCCCCGATGGCCGCGCGATCGCCGTGGCGATCTACGTGACCGGTCAAGGCTCGCGCCCCGCGCGCGAGGCCAAGATCGCCAACATCGCCCGCGCGCTGTACGACGGTTACGCGACGCAGCCCGCTCGCGCGTACGCTTCGGCCAGCTACTGACGTCTCTCCGGTGTCGCGGCCGTTGTGTCCCGACGCGCTGACTCTCGCTGCCGGTGACAGCGCCGGCTGACCCTTGAAAATAGTGCAGGCGGCGCGCTCATTCTGCGTACGTCCGGCAAAGCAAAAGGGCGGCGCCTTGCGGCACCGCCCTCGTGTTTGTTTCGCGAGTGCGAAAGCTTAGTCGACCGCAGCTTCGGTGGTCGATTCGTTCTGCACTTCGGCTTCCGCAGCGGCAGCGCCAGCAGCGGCAGCGTCGGTGGCTTCGGCAGCGCCGGTCGCGACGTCCGAGGCAGCAGCGTCAACGGCTTCGCCAGCGGCTTCAGCGTTCGCCGAAGTGTCGGCCATAGCCGAATCGGCGGTCGTCGCAGCGGCGTCTTCGGTCTTTTCCGAGCAAGCCGACAGGGTGAGGGCGGCGGCGCCAGCGGCGGCGGCGAGAATGATCTTACGCATAGTTCGTTGTTCCTTTGAACAGCTCTGAATGCTCGGTGAGACACCGTGCCCCACCCAAATAGTGGCGGCTTTGTGGCAGCGCAAGCCTTTTTGCCAAATTGTTGCCGCAATTAGGGCGGGCCACCGCTGTGCCGCCGGGTTGGAAGTTCCGCAAAAGCGGCTGTCAGCCCAGGCCGCGCGCTGCTAGCAGGGCGGCGATGGCAGACAAGCAGCATCTCTATCTGGTCGATGGATCGGCCTACATCTTCCGCGCGTATCATCGCCTGCCGCCGCTGACCAACCCTGCCGGCACGCCGGTGGGGGCGGTGTACGGGTACACCACCATGCTGTGGAAGCTGGCGGAAGACCTCAACAAGGCGGATGGGCCGACGCATCTCGCGGTAATCCTCGACAAGGGGTCGACCAGTTTTCGCAACGCACTGTACGATCAGTACAAGGCCAACCGCCCGCCGCCGCCTGACGACCTGGTGCCTCAATTCCCGCTGATCCGCGACGCGACCCGCGCGTTCAGCCTGCCCTGCATCGAGGAGGACGATCTCGAGGCGGACGATCTCATCGCCTCGTACGCCCGCGAGGCGACCCGCCGGGGATGGGACGTCACCATCGTTTCCAGCGACAAGGATCTGATGCAGCTGGTCGGCAAATGTGCCGAGGGCGGGGGTTGTATCGACATGCTCGATACGATGAAGAACCAGCGGATCGACATCCCCGAGGTGGTCGAGAAGTTCGGCGTCCCGCCCGAACTGGTGGGCGACGTGCTGGCGCTGATGGGCGACAGCGTCGACAACATTCCGGGCATCTTCGGGATCGGGCCCAAGACCGCGTCGAAACTGATCCAGGATCACGGCAGCCTCACCGCCGCGCTCGACGCCGCGCCGTCCTTGAAGGCCGGCAAGCTGCGCGAGCGGCTGATCGAGGGGCGCGCGATGGCGGAACTCAGCCGCACGCTGGTGCAGCTGAAGGAGGACTGCGACCTGCCGATCCCGATCGACGACATGAAGCTCGACACGGTGCCGAAGGAGCCGCTCGCGGCTTTCCTGTCCGAACACGGCTTCACCAGCCTGCTGAAGCGGCTCGACGGCGGCAAGGGCAGCCCGGAACGCGCCACCCAGCTCAACCCGGCCAAGGCACAGAATGCCGGGGCGCCCGCCGCGCCCGACGGCAATCGCCAGCCGCTGCCCGATTATCCGCCGGTCGACCGCACCGCCTATGAATGCGTCACCAGCCTCGAACGCCTGATGCACTGGATCGAGCGCGCGTTCGCCGCGCGGCTGGTGGCGATCGATACCGAGACCAGCAGCCTCGACGCGATGACGGCGGAACTCGCGGGGATCAGCCTCGCCCTCGGCCCGAACGACGCGTGCTACATTCCGCTCGGGCACGGCGGCAGCGACATGTTTGCCGAGCGGCCGGTGCAGATCGAACGGCAGGCCGCGTACGATGCGCTGCGTCCGCTGCTGGAAAGCCCGGCGGTCCTCAAGGTCGGGCAGAACATTAAATACGACATCAACATTCTGTCGCGCTGCGCCGGGATCGATCTGGCGCCGATCGACGACACGATGATCGTCAGCTTCGCGCTCGACGCGGGTCGCAGCCTTGACGGGATCGGCGGCGGCCACGGGATGGACGAATTGTCGCAGCGCCACCTGGGTCACACGACGCTGACGTTCAAGGAAATCTGCGGGACCGGCAAGAAGTCGATCCCGTTCGGCGAAGTGCCGCTCGACAAGGCGACGCAGTACGCGGCCGAGGATGCCGACGTCACCTGGCGGCTGTGGAAGCATCTCAAGCCCCGTCTCGCCACCGAGGGCGGCGCCAGGGTCTATCACCGGGTCGATCGCCCGCTGATCCCGGTGGTCGCGCAGATGGAGCGGCACGGGATCAAGGTCGATCGCGCGCGCCTGGCGCAACTGTCCGATGAATTCGCGCGCGAGATCACCCGTATCGAGCGCGAGGTGTGGGACTGCTGCGGCGCCGAATTCACCATCGGCAGCCCGAAGCAGCTCGGCGACATCCTGTTCGACAAGCTGGGTTACAAGGGCGGGCGCAAGGGCAAGAGCGGCCAGTATTCGACCGACCAGGCGATCCTCGAAGGGCTCGCGGCGCAGGGGGCGGAAGTCGCCACCAAGGTGCTCGAATGGCGCCAGCTGACCAAGCTTAAGAACACCTACACCGATGCGTTGCAGGCGGCGATCAACCCCGCCACCGGCCGGGTGCACACCTGCTACAGCCTGGTGGGCGCGCAGACCGGGCGGCTGTCCTCGACCGATCCCAACCTGCAGAATATTCCCATCCGGACCGAGATCGGCCGCCAGATTCGCGAGGCGTTCGTCGCGGAGGAGGGGCACGTGCTGCTCGCTGCCGATTACAGCCAGATCGAGTTGCGGCTGGCCGCGCACATGGCCGATGTCCCCCCGCTGAAAGAGGCATTCTCGGGCGGCGAGGACATCCACTCGCGCACCGCGCTCGAGATGTTCGGCACGGTCGACCGCGATACGCGCGCCAAGGCGAAGACCGTCAACTTCGCCATCCTCTACGGCATCAGCCGTTGGGGGCTGGGCGGCCGGCTGGGGATCGAGGCGGACGAGGCGCAGGCGATCATCGACACCTATTTCCAGCGCTTTCCCGGCATCCAGCACTACATCCACACCACGCTGGAGAGCGTGCGGGACAAGGGGTATTCGGAAACCCTGTTCGGCCGCAAAACCTGGTTCCCGCGGATCAATTCCAAGAACCCGAATGAACGCTCGGGATCGGAACGGGCGGCGATCAACGCGCCGATCCAGGGGACCAGCGCTGACATCATCAAGCGCGCGATGGCGCGGATGATGCCCGCGCTTAAGGATGCGGGACTGGGGCACGTGCGCATGCTGCTGCAGGTCCACGACGAACTGGTGTTCGAATTGCCCAAGGGCAACGTCGAGGCGGCGCGGCCGGTCATCGAGCGGGTTATGGCGGAGGCGGCGCTGCCCGCAGTGGCGCTTGACGTGCCGTTGGGAATCGACATCGGCACCGGCACGAGCTGGGGCGCGGCGCACTAGCCCGGCCCCCGATTCGCGCTTAGTCGATCTTTATGGACGCATCGCACAGCACTGACGGGCGCGGCCCGGTCTTTCGCCGCGCGCTGGCGCGCAGCGCCAACCTGATCGCGTTCACGCTGGTCGCGGTATCGCTGCTGAGCGCGGTTGTGCTGATCTTCCAAACGGTCGAGTCCGAGCGGCGCGAACGCGCGGAGGCGCGGCAGACGAGCAATGTTCTGGCCGAACTGGCGATCATCAACCGGGCGGTGCTGAACGCGGAAACCGGCCAGCGTGGCTACCTTATCACTCTGGATCAGCGTTATCTGGGGCCGTACCACCTGGCGCGTGAGCAGTACGGGCCGGCGTTCTCGCGGCTGCGCCAGCTTGTCCGAAACGATGCCAATCCCCGGCAGGCCGAGCTGATCGACCAGGTCGAGAACCTGACGGTCTCGAAGTTCGGCGAAATGGCTGAATCGGTGGCCTTGGTGTCGAGCGGGCAGGTCCTCGAGGCGCGCAACCGGGTGCTGACCGACGAGGGGCAGGAGGTCATGGAGCGCTTGCGCATGGCGTTCCGCGAGCTGGAGCGGATCGAGCAGGAACAGCTCGCGCTCGCGACCCGTGAGACCGCCGCGGCGGAAGGGCGCGTGGTGCCCCTGCTCATCGGGCTTTCGGCGCTGCTGCTGGTCGCGCTCGCGCTTGGCTACCGGCTCGTCGCGCGGGCCGCGCGGGCCGATGCGGAAGCCGCGCAGGCGGAGCTGGTGGCGCAGGCGCGGGATCAGGCCGACCTGCTGGCGCGCGAACTCAACCACCGGGTGAAGAACCTGTTCGCGGTGATCCTGGCGATCGTCCGGATGAGCGCCAAGGACGCGCCCGAGGCCAAGCCGGTGGTCGACAGCATCGCCGATCGCATCCACGCGCTGCTCGCGGCGCATGAAGTGACGCAAGGATCGCCCGAAATGGGCGCTTCGCTCCGCGCGCTGATCGAGACGGCGGTCAAACCGTACCTGTCGTCCGAGCGCCGCGCGACGCTCGACGGCCCGGAAACCGCGCTGCCCGCGCGCCAAGTCACGCCGCTTGGCCTGGTGCTGCACGAACTCGCCACCAATGCGGTCAAGTACGGCTGCTGGTCGGAGGGCGGAGCGCTGACCGTGGAGTGGCGCCGCGTCGACGACGACCTGGAGATCGACTGGCGCGAGGAACAGCCGGGATGCGTCGCGGAGCCTGAACGCGCCGGTTTCGGCAGCCTGCTGATGACCAGCGCAGCGCGCCAGTTGCGAGGAACGATCGAGCGCCAGTTCACCCCCGGGGGCGTGCACGTGGCGATGCGCTTCCCCCTGTCGGGCTAGGCGCCCGCGGGGTTGTGTCCCCCGCCGCCGGGTCATAAGTCCCCGGCGATGTTCCGTGACCTGGATCCCTCCCGCTACAGCCTCGACTGGGCCGAAGTTCTCCACGCTACCGTCGTCCTGGGCGGCGCCCTGCTGGTGGCGGCGGTGGTGCACCGGTTGGTGTTCGCCATTCTGAGCCGGATAGCCGGCCGTACCGAAACCCCGGTCGATGGCGTGATCGTCGATCAGGTGCGCAGCCCCGCGCGCTGGGCCGCCACGGCGGTCGCGGTGTCCCTGGCCGCTCAGGCCGATGTGTGGGTGGCGAGCGTCTGGAACGTGGTCGGCAAGTTCGTAGTGCCCGCGCTGCTCGGCTGGATTGCGTACGCGGTGGTGCGGGCGCTGTCTGCCGCGTTGGAACACCGGGCGGAGATCTCGACCGATATCGCCGCCGCGCGCAGCCGCCGCACGCGGGTCGCGATCCTGTCGCGCACCGCGACGTTCGTCATCGTCTTTATCACCGTGGGGCTGGTGCTGTTCCAGCTGCCGGGCGTGCGCGAAGTGGGCGTGACCCTGCTCGCCTCCGCCGGTCTGGCGGCCCTGGCGGTCGGCGCGGCTGCGCAGCCGGCGCTGAAGTCGTTGATCGGCGGCTTGCAGATGGCCCTGACCGAACCGCTGCGCCTGGGCGATTTTGTGGTGATCGACGGGTTCTCGGGCCGGGTGGAGGAAATCCGCATGAGCTTTGTCGTGGTGCGGATGTGGGATGAGCGGGTGGCGATCGTGCCCACCGTGCGGTTCCTGGAAAACAGCTTCGAAAACTGGACCCGGATGAGCGAGCTGCTGACCGGGCCGGTGTTCCTCCACCTCGACCAGGCGGCCGAAGTCGCGCCGATCCGCGCGGAGTTCGAGCGGTTCCTGGCCAGTCAGCCCAAATGGGACAAGCGCACCGGCGCGGTCTACGTCACCGAGACGCGGCCCGGTTCGATGGAGTTACGCCTGTCGGTCAGCGCGGCCACGGTCGGAGACCTGTTCGAACTGCGCAGCGCCTTGCGCGAACACATGCTCGACTGGCTGCGGCGGGAGCAGCCAAAGGCGCTGCTCCACGCCGCCGTCGCCGCCGGCTCGGGCAGCTAGTCGCCGTCGTCCTTGCGGTCGATCGCGGCGGGCGCGTGCTTGTACTCGCGCGTCGGCGTGACCATCCCTTCGCTGATGAAGCCGATGCCGGAGCCGGTCTCCGCCGCCCGCTTCTTCAGCTCGCCGCGCAGCTTCTTGTATTCCTCCTCCATCGCCGGAGTCACGGTGGCGCGCGAATCATCCAGCGCCTTGGCGAAGTCCGCCGCAGTCACATCCTGCACATCGCCGCCCGCGCGGCGCAGCGCGTTGAGGCCGGCACGGCGGGTCACATCTTCCAGGTCCGCGCCGGTGAACCGTTCGGTATCGGCCGCGATCTTGCCGAGATCGACGTCGGCATTGAGCGGCATGTCCTTGGCATGGATGCCCAGGATGCGCTCACGCCCCGCCTTGTCGGGGGTGCCGACATAGACCAGCTCGTCGAACCGGCCGGGGCGAAGCAGGGCCGGATCGACCAGCGTCGGGCGGTTGGTCGCGCCGATCACCACCACTGACTGAAGTTCTTCAAGACCGTCCATCTCGGCCAGGATCGTGTTGACGACCCGCCCAGTGACCGCCGGCTCGCCCTGACCCGATCCGCGCGCGGGGACCAGGCTGTCGATCTCGTCGATGAAGATCACGCACGGGCTGACCGACCGGGCGCGCTGGAACAGGCGGGCGATCTGCTGCTCGCTTTCCCCGTACCATTTCGACAACAGGTCGCTGCTCTTCATCGAGATGAAGTTGGCCTCCGCCTCCTTGGCGACCGCCTTGGCCAGCAGCGTCTTGCCGGTGCCTGGAGGGCCATAGAGCAGGAACCCCTTAGCCGGGCGGATACCCAGCCGCCGGAACGCCTCAGGATTCTTGAGCGGCAGCTCGATGCCCTCTTTCAGCTTCTCGGTCGCTTCGGCCAGACCGCCGATGTCGTCCCACCCGACGTTGGGCACCTGGACCATCACCTCGCGCATCGCGCTCGGCTGCACGCGCTTCAATGCGGAGAAGAAGTCTTCGCGCGTGACCATCAGGTCTTCGAGCACCTCTGGCGGAATCTCGCGGGCATCGAGGTCGAGCCGCGGCATGATCCGGCGGACGGCTTCGATCGCCGCCTCGCGAGCGAGCGCAGCGATGTCCGCGCCAACGAACCCGTGCGTGGTGCGCGACAGCTCGTCGAGATCGACCCGGTCGCCCAGCGGCATCCCGCGGGTATGGATCGCCAGGATCTCGCGGCGGCCCTTCTCGTCAGGCACGCCGATCACGATCTCGCGGTCGAACCGGCCTGGACGGCGGAGCGCTTCATCGATCGCGTCAGGCCGGTTGGTGGCGGCGATAACCACGATGTTGGAGCGCGCCTCCAGCCCGTCCATCAGCGTCAGCAACTGCGCGACGAGGCGCTTCTCGGCTTCGCCGGCGACCTGGCTGCGCTTAGGCGCGATCGAATCGATCTCGTCGATGAAGATGATCGCAGGCGCGTTCTTGCCAGCTTCCTCGAACACCTCGCGCAGGCGCTTTTCACTCTCGCCATAGCCTGAACCCATGATCTCGGGTCCGTTGATGCTGATGAAGGTGGCGTCGCTTTCGTTGGCGACGGCCTGCGCGAGCCGGGTCTTGCCAGTTCCTGGCGGGCCGTGCAGCAGCACGCCCTTGGGCGGATCGACGCCCAGGCGGGTAAACAGTTCGGGGTAGCGCAGCGGCAGCTCGACCATCTCGCGCAGCTGCTGGATCGTGTCGCCGATCCCGCCGACATCGTCATAGTTGACCACGGCCCGGCCATCGCGCGGCTCTTCGAATTCGGAACGCAGTTCGACTTCGGTATTCTCGTCGATGCAGACGATGCCCTTCGGCGTGGTCGAGACCACGGTCAGCCGGATCTGGGTGAGCGCATAGGCCGGCGCGTTGAACATCCGGCGCACTTCGGGCGGCATGTTGTTGACCGGCTGCTGGCCAGTGGTCGCGACCACATCGCCCGCGGTCAGCGGCTTGCGGAAGAAATTGCGCTTCAGTGCCTCGGTCGGGCCTTGCAGCCGCATCTCGCGCTGCGCGGGCGCGAACACCACCCGGGTCGCCGGCCGGGCTTCTGCCCGGCGGATCATCACGTGTTCGCCCGACGCGGTCTCGGCGTTGCCGCGCTGCAGACCGTCGAGGCGGATCACCTCCAGCGTCTGGTCTTCATCGTACGCCTGCACGGCAATGGCGGCGGTGGTCCGCTTCCCGCTGATCTCCACCACATCGCCTTCGGTGATGCCGAGCGCCTGGAAGACGCTGCGCGGCATCCGGGCAATGCCCTGACCGCTTTCTTCCTGCCGCGCGGCGGCGACCTGGAGGCGGATCGTGTTATCGTCTGTCGCGCTGGGCGCGTTGTTGTCGGCCATCGGGTTGGACCCTCCTGTCGCTCTATCCCGTTCCTCCCAGAGCTAGGAAGCCGGCCATGCTTTGCCAATGAACGGCAAGACATTCGGTGCCCCAATCGGCCAACCATCACGCCAGCCGCCGACGAAAAAAAGGCCCGGAGGGATATACCCGCCGGGCCTTGGAAGTCTTGGGAGAGGATGCCTGAAAAGGCCGGGCCGATATGCGGAGGGCGCCGTTTTTGTGCAAGTGCGAAAAAGACATGGACAGTTGCGCGATACGCAACTCGATATTTAAGCTATTGTTTAGGAAGGAGAAAGGGAAAGTGTCCACGCGTTTGTGTCAGCGTTATGACGCACTGCGGTAGATGCGATCGCCTTTCGCCGCCCCGTGACAGCGGGCGGGGCAGCATCTAAAGACCGCGCATGGACAAGCTCTACCCGACCGCCGCCGCCGCTCTCGAAGGGGTTTTGCGCAACGACATGCTGATCGCCAGCGGCGGCTTTGGCCTGTGCGGGGTGCCCGACCGGCTGATCGACGCGATCCGCGACAGCGGCGTCACCGGCCTCACGTTCTGCTCGAACAACGCGGGCATCGACAACGAAGGCATCGGCAAGCTGCTGCGCACCCGGCAGGTCAGGAAGATGATCTCCAGCTACGTCGGGGAGAACAAGGAATTCGAGCGCCAGTATCTCGCCGGCGAACTGGAGGTGGAGTTCTGCCCGCAAGGTACTCTGGCCGAGCGGATGCGGGCCGGCGGCGCGGGCATTCCCGGCTTTTATACCAAGACCGGGGTCGGCACCGCAGTGGCCGAAGGTAAGGAAGTGAAATCGTTCGCGGGTCCCAATGGTCCCGAGGACTACATCCTCGAACACGGGATTTTCGCGGACCTGGCGATCGTGAAGGCGTGGAAGGCGGATGAGACGGGCAACCTCGTGTTCCGCAAGACCGCGCGCAATTTCAACCTGCCCGCGGCGACCTGCGGCAAGGTGTGCATCGTCGAAGTGGAGGAAGTGGTCCCCGCCGGCAGCCTCAATCCCGACTGCATCCACTTGCCCGGGGTCTATGTGCAGCGGATGATCGTCGGCGCGCCCTACGACAAGAAAATCGAGTTCCGCACGACGCGCGAGCGGGTCGCTTGAGCGGCTGATCCGTGCGCGCGCCGCTGTCGATCTGCCTGCTTGCCGCGTCGGCGCTGCTGATGTCAGGCTGCGTGGCGGCCGCGCTGCCGGTACTGGCGGCGGGCGGGCTGGCGGCGGGCAGGGGCGATCGCGCCGCACCTGAAGTATCCCTCGCCGCCGCTCAGCAAGTCGCGCCTGAACTGACGTCCGCTGACGCTGCCCCCGCCACCGTTGCTCCTGTTGCCAACGCGGCCGGTCTGCCGCCCCCCAGCCTTGCAGGCGCGGTCCGCGCGCAGGTCATCGATCTTGCGCGGTTCGACCCGGTCCAGCCCCGGATCGCCGCCTACGATCAGTTCGCCACTTATGTTGCCGCGCAAGGTGCCCTGCCGGAGAGCAGCAGCGAGCGGCGTTCGGCGTTGCTGGTCAGCCCCGGCACATTGAGGCCCGCGACGAAAGCCTGCGCGGCCCTGCCCGCCGCCGTGCTGATCGACCTTGACCCGGGCGAAAGCCTGCTGGACCCGTCCGGCGCGCTGCGCGGCGACCCGCTGCTGGCCGGCACGCTGGCGAGCTTGCGCGCGCAAGGCGTCGCAGTGGCGTGGACCACCGCGAACACTGCCGATCAGGCGGGCGCGGTGCGCAAGGCGCTGATCGCGGCGGGCCTCGATCCCGCGGGCCGGGATGAGTTGGTCCTCCTGCGCTATCCGCAGGAGCGCAAGCAGACCCGCCTGGCGGACTTCGCGGCGGAATTCTGCGTCGTCGCCCTGGCGGGTGACGAGCGCGCCGATTTCGACGAACTGTTCCAGTATCTCAAGAACCCCGCCGCCGCCGCGCCGCTGGAAGCGTTGATCGGCAAGGGCTGGTTCCTCATTCCCCAACCCCTGACCTCCCCCTCACCAAGCTGAAGGAATACGCGATGCCCTGGACCCGTGACGAGATGGCTGCCCGCGCCGCCCGGGAGCTGCAGGACGGCTTTTACGTCAACCTGGGCATCGGCATCCCGACGCTGGTCGCCAACCACATCCCCGAGGGGATGCACGTCACGCTGCAGAGCGAGAACGGCATGCTCGGCATCGGCCCGTTTCCCTACGATGACGAGGTCGATCCCGACCTGATCAACGCCGGCAAGCAGACCATCAGCGAACTGCCCAATAGCGCCTATTTCGACAGCGCTGCCAGCTTCGCGATGATCCGCGGCGGGCACATCGACCTGACCGTGCTGGGTGCGATGGAGGTCAGCGAAGGGGGCGACATCGCCAACTGGATGATTCCCGGCAAGATGATCAAGGGCATGGGCGGGGCGATGGACCTGGTCGCCGGGGTCAAGAAGATCATCGTGGTGATGGAACATACCGCCAAGGACGGCAGCCCCAAGTTCATCCCGCAGTGCACCCTGCCGCTGACCGGCAAGAACGTGATCGACATGATCGTCACCGACCTCGCGGTATTCCAGCGGCCCGACCACGCCAGCCCGTTCCGCCTGCTGGAGACCGCACCCGGGGTCACCGCCGACGAGATCGCCGCCAAGACCACCGCGAAGTACGACGTGGCGGTCGCGGCATGAACAACGCCGTCTGCCGCCTGACCGGCGCCGAGTTCCCGCTGTTCGCCTTTTCCCACTGCCGCGATGTGGTAGCGGCAGTCAGCAAGGCGGGCGGGTTCGGCGTGCTCGGCGCCACCCGCTTTTCGCCCGAACAGCTGGAGGAAGAGCTCGCGTGGATCGACGCGCACGTCGACGGGGCCCCTTACGGGGTCGACGTGCTGGTGCCCGAAACGATCGACCCGCGGGTCGCCGGCTTCAGCGATAACCGCGAGCGAGCGGCAGCGATCGATCCGCAGTACCCCCGGTTCGCCGCGGACATCCTGTCGCGCTACGGGATCGAGGCGAGCGCCGAGGTGCCGCAACTGCGTGAGCGGATGGGCATCACGCCAGAAAACGGCCTCGCGCTGATGGAGGTCGCCTTTCGCCACCCGATCCGGCTGATCGCCAACGCGCTCGGCATCGCGCCGCCTGAAATGGTGGCGGAGGGCAAGCGGCGCGGCGTGCCGGTGGCGGCGCTGGTCGGCGCCAAGGAACACGCCCTGCGGCAGGCCGCGGCAGGGGTGGACATCATCGTCGCGCAAGGCGGCGAGGCGGGCGGGCACTGCGGCGAAGTCTCGACGCTGGTGCTGATCCCCGAAGTGGTCCGCGCGCTGGAGCAGGCCGGCCACGCGACCCCCGTGCTTGCCGCGGGCGGCATCATGACGGGCGGCCAGATGGCGGCGATGATGGCGGCCGGCGCGCAAGGGGCGTGGACCGGCAGCGTCTGGCTCGCCACCCCCGAGGCGGAAACCAGCGAGACCTTCCGCGCCCGGATGGTCGCTGCCCGCAGCCGCGACACGGTCCGCTCGAAAAGCCGCACGGGCAAGCCTGCGCGCCAGCTCCGCACCGCGTGGCACGAGGCGTGGGATGCCACGGACGGTCCGGGCACCCTGCCGATGCCGCTGATGGGAATGGTGTCGGAACCCGCGTTCGCCCGGATCGAGCGCGCCGCCGAGGCCGGGAACCCCCAGGCGCGCGAACTGGTGAGTTACTTCGTCGGGCAGGGCGTGGGCCTGGTGGAGGAAGTGCGCCCGGCCCGCGCGGTGGTGCAGGCGTTCCGCGAGGAATTCGTCGAGGCGGTCGAGCGGCTGAGCGGGTCGCTCGCTTGAGCCGCTGGCGGCGGCGCTCGCCCACGCTTGCGCTGATCCTGCTGACCGCGATCGGGACGATCGGTTTCGTCGACCGTGTCGTGGTGAACGCGCTGGTCGAGCCGTTGAAAGCGGAATTCGGCCTCAACGACGAGCAGATCGGCTGGCTGGGTTTTGCCTATTCCTCGCTCAACATCGTGCTGGGCGTGTTCGTCGCGCGGCTGGCGGAAAGCCGCCGGCGGCTCTCTTTCACCGCCGTGGGCACATTGCTGTGGTCGGTGGCGGCGACCGCGAGCGGCGCGGTCAGCACGTGGACCCAATTGCTCGCCGCGCGGGTCGCGGTGGGGATCGGCGAGGCGGTCGGCTTGCCCGCCAACCAGTCGGTGATCGCCGATTATTACCCGCCGAACCGCCGTGCGAGCGCGATGTCGATCCTCCTTCTGGCGGCGCCGCTCGGCGCGATGATCGGGCTGGCGGGCGGCGGGTTCGTGGCGCAGGCATGGGGCTGGCGCTGGGCGTTCATCGTCACCGGCTTGCCCGGCATCCTGCTGGCGCTGCTGGTCTGGCTGTTCGTCAAGGAGCCGGCGCGCGGCGGGCACGACACCGTGACCGACGAGCGCGTGCCCCCGCTAAAGGCGGTGATCGCCCGGATGGCGCGCCTGAAAAGCGTGAAGCATCTGGTGATCGGATCGGCGCTCGCCTCGATGGTGGGGTTCGGGCTGATCGCATTCTTCTCGGCGCTCATGACCCGCCGGTTCGGCCTGCCGGTGGGCGAAGCGGGGCTGATGACCGCGCTTGCCGCCAGCGTTCCGGCGGCGATCTCGGTGGCGCTTGGCGGGACGATCGTCGACCGGCTGGCTCCGCGCTTCCCCGGCGCTTACGGACAGTTCCCGGCGCTGTGCCTGCTGCTGGCCGCGCCGCTGTTCGCGCTGGCGATGACCCGCAGCGATTTCACCTCGCTGTTCGCCCTCAGCGCGGTATCGACGCTGCTGCTGTTCACGTTTCTGGGCCCGACCGCGGGGACGATCCAGAACCTGCTCGACCCGCGGATGCGCGCGACCGGCCACGCACTGGTCAACATCTTCACCGGCATGGTCGGCGGGCTGGGGCCGGTGCTGGTCGGATGGCTGAGCGACCGCCTGGCCGCGGACGGGCTGCCAAGCGACGTCGCGCTCGGTTACGCGATGGCGGGTACGGCGCTGATGTCGTGGTTGGCGGCGGCGCACTACTGGCGCGCTGGTCGCACGCTCCACGACGATCTGGCCGCGGTGCGCGAACTGCGCGCCTAGACAGACGGGTCAGGCGGCGGTCGCCGCCTTCAGCGCGTCGCCGAGATCGGTCTTCTCCCACGGGAAATCCTCGCCCGTGGGGGTCCGCCCGAAGTGCCCGTAAGCCGCCGTCTTGCGGTAGATCGGCTTGTTGAGGCCGAGCCCTTCGCGAATTCCGCGCGGGGTCAGCCCGCCAAGCCGCTTGGCCGCAACAGCGGTAATCGCCTGCTCCAGCTTCTCATCGGAGACGGTGCCGGTGCCGTGGGTATCGACATACAAGCTCAGCGGCTGTGACACGCCGATCGCATAGGCGATCTGGATCGTGCAGCGCCGCGCCAGGCCCGCGGCGACCACGTTCTTGGCCAGGTAACGGGTGACGTAGGCGGCCGAGCGATCGACCTTGGTGGGGTCCTTGCCTGAAAACGCGCCGCCGCCGTGCGGGGCCGCGCCGCCATAGGTATCGACGATGATCTTGCGCCCGGTCAGCCCGGCGTCGCCGTCGGGCCCGCCGATCACGAAGCTGCCGGTCGGGTTGATGTGGTAGACCGTTTCGTTGGTCAGCAATTCATGCGGCAGCACGTCGGCGACGACGGCTTTTACATAGTTGTGCAGTTCGGCCTCTTGCGCGCCTTCGTCGTATCCTTCGGCGTGCTGGGTCGAGACGACGATAGCGGTCGCGGCGACCGGCTGGCCATCACGGAACCGCAGGGTGACCTGGCTCTTGGCGTCGGGCTGCAGGAACGGCGCCTTGCCGGAGTGGCGGTCGGCCGCCATCCGGGCGAGGATCTTGTGGCTGTAATCGAGCGTCGCCGGCATCAGGTCGGGGGTCTCGTCACAGGCGAAACCGAACATGATGCCCTGGTCGCCCGCGCCCTCGTCCTTGTTCTCGCCCGCGTCCACGCCTTGCGCGATGTGTGCGCTCTGCCCGTGCAGATTGTTCTGGAAGTCCAGCGTCTGCCAGTGGAAGCCGTCTTGCTCGTACCCGATGTCCTTCACGACATCGCGCACGGTGCGCTCGATCTCGTCCAGCGCGCCATCGGCCCACTGGCCGTTCTCGTACACGCCCTTGCAGCGGATCTCGCCCGCCAGCACCACCTTCTGCGTGGTGGTCAGCGTCTCGCACGCCACCCGGGCTTCGGGGTCTTTCGACAGGAACAGGTCGACGATCGCGTCGGAAATCTGGTCAGAGACCTTGTCCGGATGGCCTTCAGAGACACTTTCGGACGTGAACAGGTAATCGGCGCGCATCGGCTGGAGTTCTCCATATAAGGAAAGCTTTATATGATGTCTGCCGCGTAGCCGCCGCGCCTGCGCCTGACAAGCACGCAGGCGGCTAGGATCAGTATCGCCCATGCAAGCGGCAGTACGTTGCCCGTCCGCGCGAACAGCGTGGCCGGCAACGCGGGCGGAACCACGGTGTCGATGCGCCCCGGCACATGGATGGTGGGCAGGTGCGCGCGCACCACTCCGCGGGCATCGACGACCGCGCTGATGCCGTTGACCGTCGCGCGGAGCACCGGCAGCCCTTCCTCGATCGCCCGCATCCGCGCCTGCGCGAGGTGCTGCGGCGGGCCGAAGTGGCCGAACCAGCCATCGTTCGACGGGTTGAAGATGAATTCCGGCCGGTGTGCCCGATCGACAACCTGACCGGAGAAGATGATCTCGTAGCAGATCTGGATGCCGGCGCGGCCATAGGCGCCGAGGTCGAGCGTGCGTGGACCGGGACCGGGGATGAAGTCGAAGCTTCCTGCGACGAGGCGCGACGCGCCGAGCGGCTCGAGCAACCAGCGCAGCGCCAGGTACTCTCCGTACGGCACGAGATGCGCCTTGCTGTAGCTGCCGCGGATGTTGCCCGCCGGGTCCAGCACGGTGACCACGTTGTACGCGCCCACGGCGCGTCCGTCGGCAATCTCCAGGTCCACCGCGCCGGTCATCAGCAAGCTGCCCGGACCGATCACCTGGCCGATGCGGGTGCGGGCGAACCGTGGATCGGCGCCCGCGGTCGCGCCCAGGTAGTAGTGGCGCGGATAGCCGTCGCGCAGGTAGTCGGGCAGGCCGGATTCAGGCCACAGGACCAGCCGCTGCCCGGCATCGCGGCGCGGCGCGGTCATGCGCGCCAGGTCCGCGAACTGGCGTTCGTACAGGTCCCGGCGATCGAGCTCCTCCTGCCGGAACCCGGGCTGGACCAGCGTGACCGCCAGCGTGCCCTCTCGGCTGGGCGGCGCCGGCAGGTACATCCCGACCATCGTCAGCGCGAGCACGGCGAGCGCGCGCCACCAGGCGCGGATCGCCAGCAGCGCGGCCAGGCCGCCACCGATCAGCGCCGTCAGTCCTGACAAGCCGTACGTGCCGAGCCACGGCAGCAGCGCGGCGAGGCCCGGCCGGTCGAACGGACCCAGCAACGCGAGGCCCAGCGGATCCCATGCGTAACCGGTGAACACCCAACTGCGCAGCCATTCGGACACGATCCAGCCGCCCCCCAGCGCCAGCGCCAGCGGCACGGGCCGGGTGCCCCCGACCGTGCGGGCGATGGCCGCGCCGATCGCGGGATAGACCGCGAGATAGACGGCCAGCAGCGGCACCGCCGCCCAGCCGAGCGCCGCCGGCATGTTCGCCTGATAGGTGAACGCGGTCGCGATCCAGTTGTTGGCAAAGGTGAAGTGCGCCAGCCCGAACAGCCAGCCGATCCACGCCGCCTGCCGCCAACCGGACGTGCGCGCGAGCAGGGCGGCCAGCCCTGCGACGCCGAGCAGCGTGAATGGCCACAGGCCGAGCGGGGGAAAGCCAAGCGCGGCGACCAGCCCGCAGGCAAGGCCGCTTAGCCGCGGATGCGCCAGGAATGCGCGCGCCACCGGAACACGGCCTTCGCGCACTGCGGCGGCCATCGGGCTGAACTCAGCCGACCGCGGTCAGGTTGTCGCCTTCGCCGGCTTCGTCAGCCACCTTGCGGCGCCGGCGCGGGGGCAGCTTGCGCGTAGCGGGCGCAGCCTCACCGTCCGTGTCGGCGACTGGACTGCCGGCGGAAATCGACGGGGGCAGGGCGGCGGCATCGATTTCGCCGCGGTCGCCGACCATCTCTTCGGTTTCGTCGGTGCCTTCAGTGGCGCGGGTGCGTGGCCGGCGGGCGGTGCGCTCGCGGGCGGGACGGACGAAGGGGTTCTCGGCCGGCTCGTAGGCTGCGGCGCTGTCACCTTCGACCGCACGCTCGCCTTCGGCCTGCTCGCGGTTGCCGTCGTTGTCCTCGCGCGGACGGCGCTGACGCTCTGCGCCCCGGCCGCGGTCCTTGCCGCCGCGGGCGCGGTCGTCGCGCTGACCATCTTCTCGGGGACGGTCGTCGCGCTGACGATCTTCACGAGGGCGATCGTCGCGCTGCCGATCTTCACGTGGGCGATCGTCACGCTGACGATCTTCCCGGGGGCGATCGTCACGCGCATTGCGCGCGGAGCCGAAATCGTCCTCGTCGCCATCTTCCTCGTTCGAGAAGTCGCGCTCATCGCGGCGGCCGCCACGGGGCTCTTCCTGGCGTACGCGGTTATCGGCGATCACCCGGAAATAGTGATCCGCGAATTGCAGGTAATATTCGGCCTGCACGCGGTCGCCGTGATGCTGCGCGTCCTGCGCCAGCTTCTTGTATTTATCGAGCATCTGCGGCGCATTGCCGCGCGCGCGGCTGTCGATCCGGTTCTGGTTGCCGCCGCCCTGCTGCTGGCGGTTGCCCCGACCACGGCGCCGGTTGTTGTTATTGCCGCGATTGCTGTTGTTATTGTTGTTCAAGGAAAAACTCTTCCTTCTGGTGGATCGGCCGACGCTCCGCGCGCCGGTAAACCGTCCTCATGACCCCTCGTCGCGCGAAATCGGTGCGCGGTGCCCTGCTTTGCCTTGTCCACGGGCCGAACCCGAAAAGATCATGCAAATGTTGGAGCTGGGCCGCATACGGGTGGCGAACGCGCCGCAAACCGCTGGGCTTGGGGAAAGAGGTAGCTATCGCAGGCGCGTTTGCCAAGCCCAAACTCAGCCGCGGCGGAGGATAAGCGCGCGGGGCCGCCCGGCAAGGTCGCGGCGCAGTTCCGCGGTAAAGCCCACGTCGTGCGCGATCGCGCTCACCGCGGCCGCCTGCGCGTGGCCGATCTCGACCACCGCCGCCCCGCCTGGTTCCAGCAGCGCGGGCAGCTGCGGGATCAGCGTGCGATAGTCCGCCAGCCCGTCCGGCCCGGCGAACAGCGCCCCGTGCGGCTCGTGATCGCGCACCGTCGCATCCAGCGTCGCATCATCTTCTACGTAAGGCGGATTGGCGATGACCAGGTCGAATTGGCCAAGCCCGGCGGACCAGCCGGCCCGCGACCAGTCGGCCTCGACCAGGCGCGCGCGCGCGGTCAGGTCCAGCGCGGCGGCATTGCGGCGGGCGATCTCCAGCGCCTCGGCGGACCGGTCGATGCCGGTGCCGAGCGCCTGCGGAATTTCGGCCAGCAGGGTGAGCAACAGCGCGCCCGAGCCGGTCCCGCAGTCGAGCACCCGCCGCGCGGCCGGCCGCGCCTCCAGCGCCGCGACGACCGTGGTCTCGCTGTCGCCGCGCGGGATCAGCACTGCCGGAGAGACGGAAAAGGTCCGGCCGTAAAAGTCCTGGGTGCCGGTGATGTAGGCGACCGGCTCATGCCCCGCGCGCCGGTCGATCAACGCAGCGATGCCGGCCGGCGCCGGATCGCGCAGGTGGCGCAGCAACAGGTCGGTGCGCGAACAGCCGAGCGCGTGCGCCATCAGCAGTTCGGCATCGAGCCGGGCGGTGTCCGAGGTGACGGCCAGTCGCTCCGCCGCCGCGCGGAGCGCCTCGCCCACGGTGGTCATGCGCCGCCCAGCCTATTCGCCCAAAGCGGCAAGCCGCTTGGCCTCGTCCTCGGCGGTGAGCGCATCGACCAGTTCGGCAAGGCCCGGCCCGGCGAGCACTTCGTCGAGCTTGTACAGCGTCAGCCCGATGCGGTGATCGGTCACCCGGCCTTGCGGGAAGTTGTAAGTGCGGATGCGTTCGGACCGGTCGCCACTGCCGACCATCGCCTTGCGCGCTTCCGCCTCGGCGCCCTGAGTCGCCTCGCGCTGCGCCTCGAACAGGCGGGCGCGCAGGACCTGCATGGCCTTGTCCTTGTTCTTGTGCTGGCTGCGGGCGTCCTGACAGGTGACCACGGTGTTGGTCGGCAGGTGGGTGATGCGCACCGCGCTGTCGGTGGTGTTAACGTGCTGGCCGCCGGCGCCGGACGCGCGGTAGACGTCGATCTTGAGGTCCTTGTCCTCGATCTGCACATCGACCTCGTCCGGCTCGGGGAGGACGGCGACGGTCGCCGCGCTCGTGTGGATGCGCCCGCCGCTTTCGGTCACCGGCACGCGCTGGACGCGGTGCACGCCGCTTTCGAACTTGAGCTTGGCGAACACCCCGTTGCCGGCGACGTTGGCGACGATTTCCTTGAACCCGCCGATGTCGGACGCGTTCATGCTGACCGGCTCGACCCGCCAGCCCTGCTCCGCGGCGAAGCGTTCGTACATGCGGTAGAGATCGGCCGCGAACAGCGCGGCCTCGTCGCCCCCGGTGCCAGCGCGGATTTCCAGCATCGCAGGCTTCGCATCGGCGCTGTCGCGCGGAAGCATGGCGATCGACAGCGCCCGCTCGGCGGCGGGCAGGGCGGTGCGCAGGCGCTGGGCCTCTTCTTCCGCCAGCGCGCGCATTTCCGGGTCGCTGTCGTCGAGCGCTTCCAGTTCGGCGAGTTCGGCGCGCATCTGCAGCACCTCCTCGGCGGTGCGCGCCACGGGTTCCAGTTCCGCATAGTCGCGGCTGGCGGCGACGAACTCCGCGCCCTCCAGCGTGCCCGAACCAAGCCGCGCCTCGAGCTCGGAAAAGCGGTGCCGGATCTGGTTGAGCCGTTCGGCGGGGATAGTCATCCGAAATCAGGCTCGTCGGGGGGCGTGATCCCGTCACGCTCCAGGCCGCGCAGCCAGTCGGCGTTCTGCGCTTGCGCCACGGCGTCGCGCAAGTCTGCGGGCCGCATGCGCACCTGTTCGCCGCCGTGGAGGTCGCGCACGGTGACTTCGCCTGCCAGCCGTTCATCCTCCCCGATCAGCACGGCGAGCAGCGCGCCGCCTTCGCTGGCACGGCTCATCCGCTTCTTGATCTTGCCGGTCGCGAATACTTCCACCGTGTTCCAGCGACCGCGCAAGTCGCGCGCGATCCGGTTCGCATCGGCGAGGCCATCTTCGTCGAGCGGGATGATCGCCACATCGAGCCGTTCCTGCGGACGCTCCCCCACCAGCATCGCCAGCCGCTCGATTCCCGCGGCCCAGCCGACCGCCGGGGTGTGCGGCCCGCCGAGGCTCTCGATCAGCCCGTCATAGCGCCCGCCGCCGAGCACCGTCCCTTGCGCGCCCAGCCGGTCGGTGACGAATTCGAACGCGGTATGGCGATAGTAGTCGAGCCCGCGCACCAGCGCCGGGTTTCGGGTCCACGCGACGCCGGCGGCGTCCAGCCCGGCGCATACTTTTGCGAAATAGTCCTGCGCTTCGCTGCTCAGGAAATCGTCGATCTTGGGAGCGTCGGCGACGAACGCCTGGTCGCGCGGGTCCTTGCTGTCGAGGATGCGCAAGGGGTTCTTGTCGAGCCGTTCCTGCGATTCCTCGCTCAGCTCCCCGCGCACTCCCGCGAAGTGATCGACCAGCGCCCCGCGCCACGCCTCGCGGCTGTCGCCATCGCCCAGCGTGTTGAGGTTGAGCGTCACCCCGTCGGATATGCCCAGTTCCTTCAGCAGCTGGTCGGCCATCGCCAGCAGCTCGACATCGGCCTGCGGCTCGGCGGCGCCGATGATCTCGGCGTCGAGCTGGTGGAACTGGCGGTAGCGGCCCTTCTGCGGGCGTTCATAGCGGAACAGCGGGCCGTGGGTGGCGATCTTCAGCGGGGCGTGCTGTTGCCATCCGTCGGTGATGAATGCGCGGGCGATGCCGGCGGTGAATTCCGGGCGCAGGGTCAGGCTCTCGCCGCCGCGATCCTCGAACGAATACATTTCTTTCGACACGATGTCGGTGGTCTCGCCGATCGAGCGGGCGAACACCTCGGTGCGTTCGAACACCGGCATCTCGATCCGGCGGAAGCGATAGAGCTTGCGCACCCGCTCGAACGTTTCGACCACGAACGCGAATGCCTCGGCTTCGGCGCCGAAGATGTCCTGGGTGCCGCGGATGGCTTGCGGAGTTTTCTGGCTCATTTCGCGGCGCGCACTAGCCTGTTCGTGTCTGCCGGGAAAGCCGCTCGTCGAGCAGCCGCTTGCGCCGCGTCCGCGCATCCGACACAGACTTGCCGCATGATCAACCGGTTCGCGCTCCCGCTCCTCGCCCTCGCTTTCGTAACCCCCGCCTCCGCCCAGGACGCTAACCGGTCGATGCCGGTGGCGGTCCAGGTGGCGGACGGCACGCCGTTGCCGGTCGATACCGCCTGGCCCGGCGGGACGATCGACCTGGCGATCGACGCGACCGACACCCGCCGCGCGGTGTACCGGGTCACCCAGACGATCCCGCTCAGCCCCGGCACCCGCGAACTGACGCTGCTCTACCCCGAATGGCTCCCCGGCAACCACGCCGCGCGCGGGCCGATCAGCCTGCTATCGGACATCCGTTTCACCGTGGGCGGCAAGCCGGTCGCGTGGCGGCGCGATCCGCTCGACGTCTATGCCTTCAAGCTGGCGCTGCCTGCCGGAGCGCGCAGCGTGGTGGCAAGCTTCGTCCACACCTCGCCCGTCACCGGGTCCGAAGGGCGGGTGACGATGACGCAGGAGATGCTCAACCTGCAGTGGGAGAAGATGAGCCTGTACCCCGCCGGCCATTACACCCGCCGGATCGCGGTGCGGCCCACGGTGACGGTGCCCGCCGGGTGGAGCGTCTTCACCGCGCTCGACGGGCAGAAGCGGGTCGGTGACAAGGTCACCTGGGCGGCGACCGATTACGAAACGCTGGTCGATTCGCCGATCTTCGCCGGCAAGCACGCGCAGTCCTGGCCGATCGGTGAGGACGTGCGGCTGGACGTGGTGGCGGACAAGCCCGCGCAGCTCGCCATCGCGCCGCAGAACGTTGCCACGTTCAACAAGCTGGTGATCGAGGCGGATGCGCTGTTCGGCGCGCGCCACTTCGACAAATACACGTTCCTGCTGGCGCTGACCGAGCGGATGGGCGGCATCGGCCTGGAGCATCACCGCAGTTCCGAAAACCAGTACGAGCCGACCTCGTTCACCGACTGGGACGCGATGGACTGGGACCACAACGTCATCGCTCACGAACTGGTGCACAGCTGGAACGGCAAGTACCGCCGCCCGGCGGATCTGTGGACGCCCGACTACCGCACCCCGATGCAGGGATCGCTGCTGTGGCTGTACGAAGGGCAGACCCAGTTCTGGGGCAACGTGCTCGCTGCGCGTTCCGGCCTGCAGAAGAAAGAGACGATCCTGGGGCGGATGGCGCGCGATGCGGCGGTGTACAGCGAAGGGCAGCCGGGCCGCGCGTGGCGCGATGTCGGCGATACCACCAACGATCCGATCATGGCCGCCCGCCGGCCGCACCCGTACAGTTCGCTGCAGCGGAGCGAAGACTACTATGTCGAAAGCTCGCTCGTCTGGCTCGAAGCGGACCAGATCATCCGCCAGGGCACCGGCGGGAGCAGGGGCCTCGACGATTTCGCACGGGCGTTCTTCGGGATGCGCGATGGCGACTGGGGCCAGCTGACCTACACGTTCGATGACGTGGTCACCGCGCTCAACGGCGTGCACCCATACGACTGGGCAGGGTTTCTGACGACCCGCCTGCTCACGCCCGGCCAGCCTGCGCCCACCAAAGGCATCGAGATGGCAGGCTATCGGCTGGTCTGGCGCGATACCCCCAATCCGTTCGACAAGGGGGCGATGGATCACGGCAAGGGGCTGGAGCTGACCTATTCGCTGGGGTTCAACCTCGACAAGGACGGCACAGTCACCTCCACCCGGTGGGATGGCCCGGCGTTCAACGCCGGCATCGTCAACGGCGCAAAGATCGTCGCGGTCGGCGGCGAGGCGTACAGCGCGCAAGGCATGAAGGACGCGATCACCGCCGCCGCCCGGTCGAAGGCGCCGATCGCGCTGCTGGTAAAGCGCGGCGATCTCTACGACACCATCACGCTCGATTACCGGGGCGGGCTGCGTTATCCCTGGCTCGAACCCGCCGCGCCGGGCGAGCAGCCGCTCGACCGGCTGCTGGCGGCGAAAGCCGCGAACTGAGGATCAACCTTGTTGCGGCGCACCATCGGCGCCGCTAGAGCGCGCGCCATGCAGATCGACAAGATTCCCGTGGGCGACAATCCGCCCGAAAGCCTCAACGTGATCATCGAGGTGCCCACAGGGGGCGAGCCGGTGAAATACGAATTCGACAAGGCGTCGGGCGCGCTGTTCGTCGATCGCATCCTGCACACGCCCATGCGCTATCCGGCGAACTACGGCTTCGTGCCGCATACCCTGTCGGATGACGGCGACCCGATCGATGCGCTGGTCATCAGCCGCAGCCCGTTCATCCCCGGCTGCGTCGTGCGCGCCCGGCCGATCGGCGTGCTCAACCTGGAAGACGAGCACGGCGGGGACGAGAAGCTCGTGTGCGTTCCGATCGACACGACCTTTCCGTATTACTCGGACGTGGCCGAACGGCAGGACCTGCCTTCGATCATCTTCCAGCAGATCGAGCACTTCTTCACCCACTACAAGGATCTCGAACGCGAGAAGTGGGTGCGGGTGGGCAAATGGGGCGATGCGGCCGACGCCCGCCGCGCGGTCGTGGACGCGATCGAACGGTACAAGCGGAACCCGATCGAGCCTTCGGCCACCTGATCAGGCGGCGGCGACCGTCATCCCGTCGATCCGCAGCGTGGGCGCGTTGATCGCGCGGTACGTTTCAAGATCGTTGGCCGCGCGCATCGACGCGAACATGTCGATCAGGTTGCCCGCAATCGTGAACCCGGCCACCGGCCCTTCGATCCGGCCATTGACGATGCGCCGGCCCGCAGCCCCGCGGCTGTAATCCCCGGTCACCGGGTTGATCCCCTGGCCGATGAGGTAATCGACCAGCACGCCGTCGGCGATGTCGGCGATCAGTTCTTCGACCGTCTCGCCGCCCGCCAGCAGGTCGACGTTGCTGGGGCTCACCCCCGGCGTGCCGCCGCCGCCGCGGGAGGCGTGCCCGGTCAGGGGCAGCCCCAGTTGCGCCGCCGAGGCGACGTTGGTGAGCCAGCCGGTCACCCGCCCGGATTCCACCAACGCGCGCGGCGTGCAGGCGATGCCTTCGCCATCGAACGGGCGCGAGCGTAGACCGCGCGGCCGCAGCGGATCCTCGACGATCCGGATGGCGTCCGGGAACAGGGTTTCCTTCTCCCGGCTGACCAGGAAACTGGCCCGCCGCGCGATCGAGGGCGCTGCCATCGCGCCAAGCAGGTGGCCGACCAGCGAGGCCGATACCCGGGGATCGAACACCACCGGCATCGCTCCGCTGGAAGGCGTGGCCGGAGCCAGCCGGGCGACCGCGCGCTCACCCGCCAGGCGGCCCACCTCGGCAGGGTCCGGCAGGTCCGCCAGGTGGCGCGCGCTGCGCGCCGCGTAATCGCGCTGCATCCCGTCGCCTTCGCCGGCGATGACGCTGGCCGACAGCGCGTGGCTGGTCCCTTCGAATGCGGCGGCAAAGCCGGTGCTGGTCACCAGCACCGATCCGCCGCGCCCCACGCTCGCGCTGCCGCCCTCGCTGTTGCGCACCCCGGACACCGCGCGCGCCGCGTCCTCGGCTGCGCGGGCCCGATCGCGCAGCTCCTCGGCGGAGAGCTCGCTCGCATCCGTGATGGCGAGGTCGGGAAAGGGGCCCCGCGCCAGTGCCGCTTCGGGGGCGAGCGCGGCGAACGGATCCTCCGGCGCATGGCGGGCCATCGCCACCACCCGCTCGGCCAGTTCCTTCAGTCCGGCGGGCGACAGGTCGCTGGTGGACACGCTGGCCGACCGCTGGCCGACAAAAGCTCGCAAGCCCACTTGCGCGCTTTCCGACCGGTCGATGTCCTCCAGCACGCCCAGCCGGACGCTGACGCCGTGCGCTGACGAGGTGTGGCCGGTCGCGTCGGCCGCGTCGGCGCCGCAGCGGCGGGCGTGGTCGATCAGCGCGCTGGCGGCGTCGAGCAGAAGGGATGATTGCATGCAGGGGCAGCTAGGGTGCCGCAAACTCCGCGGCAAGTGGCGCCCAGCAACGGGCGCAGGAGAGCCGGTGCTAGAAGACCGACGACAGCGTCTTGAACAGCGCGGTCAGTGCAAACGGCAGGCCGATGGCGACAATCCACAGCAGCGCCTGGTCGCGGCGATAAGCACCCCGGTATCCCGGATCGGCGGCGGCTTCGTCCGAAATGCCCAGCCAGCGGCCTTCGAACGCGCGGCAGGCGGGAATGATCGCCGCCACCAGCACGACCAGCGCGAGGTAGGGCATCATCGATGACGAGTCGGCACCGGACTTCAGCGCGTGAACGGTGACGAAGATCTGGAGGCCGGTGTAGACCAGCAGGGCATAGGCGACATTGTCGCTCATGCGTTTGCGCCAATCGAGGCGCTGCCGCCCGCTCTTGCGCAGACGGCCCGCATGCGTGGGATGCAGCGCTTCGCTGCGCTCGATCGCCTTGGGCATCGCCCTGTTCTCCCCAGTTCTCTCTCCGGCGGGAACTGTCTCAAATTCGTGGGCCAAGCGCAAGGGCGGTGTCCGCGCACGATTCGGCAAGCGTCCCGCCGCGAACCATGCACGAATCCTGCCAACCGGGCTTTTCACGCTTTCGTGGGGTGCTACATGCTGGGGCGATGACCACGCTTGCTACCGATCCTGCCCCGGCGCCCGCCCCGATACCGGCGGCCGATGCCACCGCGCCCCTGCCGAACGGCGGGCTGGAAGTGATCTCGATCGCCAAGAGCTATGACAAGCGCAGCGTGCTGACCGATATCTCGCTGACGGTGGGCAAGGGTGAGGTGCTCGGCCTGCTGGGGCCGAACGGCGCGGGTAAGACGACCTGCTTCTATTCGATCATGGGCCTGGTCCGCCCCGATTCGGGCCGCATCCTGATGGATGGCGAGGACGTGACCCGGCTGCCGATGTACCGCCGCGCGATCCTCGGTCTCGGTTACCTGCCGCAGGAGACCAGCATCTTTCGCGGCATGACCGTGGAGCAGAACATCAACAGCGTGCTCGAGTTGGTGGAGCCCGACAGGGCGACCCGTGCGGCCGAGCTTGACCGGCTGCTCGACGAGTTCGGGCTCCAGCGGCTGCGCACCAGCGCCGCGATGGCGCTGTCGGGCGGCGAGCGGCGGCGGTGCGAGATCGCCCGGGCGCTGGCTGCCAAGCCGTCGATCATGCTGCTCGACGAACCCTTCGCCGGGATCGACCCGCTGTCGATCAGCGACATCCGCGACCTCGTGAAGGACCTGAAGACCCGCGGCATCGGCGTGCTCATCACCGACCACAACGTGCGCGAGACCCTCGAGATCGTCGACCGCGCCTGCATCATCTACGGCGGGCAGGTGCTGTTCGCCGGAACGCCCGAAGCGCTGGTGGCCGACGAGAACGTCCGCCGGCTCTATCTCGGCGAAAGCTTCACCCTGTAGGCCGATCGATGGCTCTGGGTCCCCGCCTCGACCTCAGGCAAAGCCAATCGCTGGTGATGACGCCGCAACTGCAGCAGGCGATCCGCCTGCTCGCGCTGTCGAACCTCGAGCTCGAAATGTTCATCGGCGAGGCACTGGAGGCCAACCCGCTGCTCGAACTGGGCGAGGTTCGGCGCGACGATGCTCCGGAAGGCGAGGTTGAACCTCTTGTGCGCGAAGCTGGCGCCGACAGCGGCGACGGCGAGGCGGCGCTGGACCTTGATGAGAGCGCGCTCGACCGCGACCGCGACACCGGCGACGAGTGGAGCGCCGCTTCCTCCGGTGGCGGGGAAGACGGGCCGGGGATCGACGCACGGGGTGCCACCGATGGCCCGACGCTGGCCGACCACCTCCACGCCCAGGTCGGCGCCGCGGCGGGCGACGGGCGCGAGGAATTCGTCGCGCGGGCGATCATCGACCAGCTCGACGAAGCAGGCTATCTCACTGGCACGCTTGCGGAACTTGCCGACGCGCTGGGCGTCCCGCTGGCCGAGGCGGAGCGCGCGCTGGCGGTGGTGCAATCGCTCGACCCCACCGGGGTGGGCGCCCGCACCCTGGCCGAATGCCTCGCGCTGCAGGCCCGCGAAGCCGACCGTTACGATCCGTGCATGGCCCGGTTGATCGACAATCTCGACCTGGTCGCCCGCGGCGACGTCGCCCGCCTGAAACGCATGTGCGAGGTCGATGACGAAGATTTCGCCGACATGCTCGCCGAACTGCGCGCCTACGATCCCCGGCCCGGGCTGCGGTTCGGCGGCGGCGGGGAGGCGGCGGTGGTGCCGGACATTCTGCTCCGCCCCGCCGGCGGCGGGTGGGACATCGCGTTGAACGAGGCGACCTTGCCGCGGCTGATCGTCAACCGGACGTATTATCTCCAGCTCAGACAGGGTGGCGGCAAGGCGGCCGAGGCCTGGCTGAAGGAACAGCTGGGGGAGGCCAACTGGCTGCTCAAGGCGCTCGACCAGCGGGCACGGACCATCCTGAAGGTCGCCGCGGAAATCGTGAAGCGGCAAGAGGGGTTCTTCCGCCGCGGGGTGGCCGAACTCAGGCCGCTGACCCTGCGCGCGGTGGCCGAAGCGATCGATCTGCATGAAAGCACCGTCAGCCGGGTGACCAGCAACAAATACCTCGCCTGCCCGCGCGGGACGTTCGAGCTGAAGTACTTCTTCACCAGCGGCGTCGCATCTTCGGACGGGGAGGGTGGGGCAAGCGCCGAGGCGGTGAAGGCGGCGATTCGCGCGCTCATCGCGGCGGAAGACCCGAAGGCGATCCTGTCGGACGACACCCTGGTCGATCTGCTCAAGGACAAGGGCTTCGATCTCGCCCGCCGCACGGTCGCCAAATATCGCGAGGCGCTGGGGATCGGCTCGAGCGTCCAGCGAAGGCGGCAGAAGAAGCTCGCCGGCGTTGGATGACCCACTGAGTCCGACGGGCCACACCAGAAAGTGTTAATCCCCTTTACGCCTCGTTAACCTTTTTCCTTCAGATGTTTTGTGGTTAACCAAGGGCAACACCCGTTGACGGGGCGTTACCAGGGGCAGTGGGATTTCAGGGGGGACCGGCGATGCGCGTACTGCTGATCGAGGATGAGCCGACGACGGCACGGGCGATCGAGTTGATGCTCACGACCGAGGGATTCAACGTCTATCAAACCGACCTCGGGGAAGAGGGTTTGGACCTCGGCAAGCTGTATGATTACGACATCATCCTGCTCGACCTGAACCTGCCCGACATGCACGGGTACGACGTGCTCAAGAAACTGCGTGTCGCCAAGGTGCAGACACCGGTGCTGATCCTTTCGGGTATCGCCGAGATGGATTCCAAGATCCGCAGCTTCGGCTTCGGCGCGGACGATTACGTGACCAAGCCGTTCCACCGGGAAGAGCTGGTCGCCCGCATTCATGCCGTGGTGCGCCGGTCAAAGGGACACAGCCAGTCGGTCATCCGCACGGGCAAACTGGCGGTCAACCTCGATGCCAAGACCGTCGAAGTCGACGGCGCGCGGGTCCACCTGACGGGCAAGGAATACGCGATGCTGGAGCTGCTCAGCTTGCGCAAAGGCACCACGCTGACCAAGGAGATGTTCCTCAACCACCTGTATGGCGGGATGGACGAGCCCGAACTCAAGATCATTGACGTGTTCATCTGCAAGCTGCGCAAGAAGCTGAGCCACGCGTGCAGCGGCGAGAACTACATCGAGACCGTCTGGGGCCGCGGCTATGTGCTGCGCGACCCGCAAGACGAGGCGCAGGCCGCTTAAGCGCCGCCTTACGACCAGTTCCTTTTGGACGGGGAAGAGCCGCCCGGGTGCCGCCAAGGTCCCCGGGCGGTTTTCGTTCGCCCACCGGAACGGTGCGCAAGTCGCTCCGTTGCTCGGTAAGATGTGAAGGAACACGAGCGATGGCGAAGGAACTGAGCAAGGGCGACAAGGTCACCTGGAAAAGCCACGGCGGCACCGCGCACGGCAAGGTGGTGCGAAAGGCGACGTCTCCCACGACGATCAAGGGGCACAAGGTCGCCGCGTCGAAAGACAATCCCGAATACATCGTCGAGACCGATGAGGGGAAGCGTGCGGCGCATAAACCCGCCGCGCTCGACAAGGCCTGACCGGTGGCGGGAGAGCGGACCTTTACTCCGACCCAGCGGATGGCATCGGCAGCGAGGCGCGGTTTGCGCCTGCGCGAGAAATTCGGCCGCGGCGGCACTGAAGTGGGGGTCGAACGCGCGCACCAGCTCGCCGACCGCCGCGAGTTGAGCGAAGCTGACGTGAAATCGATGCACAGCTACTTCGCGCGCCATGCGGTCGACAAGGACACCGATAGCCACAAGTGGAATTCGGACAGCGACCCGTCCGCCGGCTTCATCGCCTGGCTGTTATGGGGCGGCGACGCCGGGAAGAAGTGGGCCGATAGCAAGGCTGAAAAACTGAAATAACCTGATCTTTCGGACGCGCGGTGGCTCCGCGCTGGATCGGTCGCGGCGCTGGGCAGCGCTGGGCACATCCCGGCGCAGGTCATGGCGGTCCCAGCTGGCCCCGTGTCGGCGCTGATCGGCGCCAATGGGGTCTGGACCGCCTGGTTCAAGTAAGGCTAGGCGCGCGGCGATGACCGCGAATAAACCCGGCGACCCGACCACGCTCAACCGCCTTTACGGCCGCAGCCAGGGCAAGCCGCTGCGGGCCGGGCAGCAGGCGCTGGTCGATACCCTCCTGCCGCAGATCGCGGTGCCGGAGGAGGGGGAGGTCACCTCGGCGCGATTGTTCGGCGATGATCGCCCCCTGCATTTCGAGATCGGCTTCGGCGGCGGCGAGCACCTTGCCTATCGTGCCGACCTGCTGCCCGACCACGGCTTCATCGGCGCCGAACCGTTCGTCAACGGCGTTGCCCAGGCACTGGTGCATGTACGCGACGGCGGCTTGGCCAACGTCCGCATCCAGCACGGGGACGCGCTGCAGGCGCTCGCGCGGGTGCCCGACGGGGCGCTGACGATGCTCTACCTGCTGCACCCCGATCCGTGGCCCAAGGCGCGCCACGCCAAGCGCCGGATGATGAACGACGGGCCGGTGCGGATGATGGCGGACAAGCTCAAGCCAGGGGGAGAACTGCGCTTCGGGACCGATCACGCGGTATACCTGCGCCACGCGTTGATGGTGATGCGCCGTTTCACCGACGTCTTCGAGTGGGTGGTCGACGGACGCGCAAACTGGGAAAACCGCCCGTCCGGTTGGCCCGAGACGCGGTACGAGCACAAGGCGCGCACCGTCTACAACCACGAGGTCTGGTACTTCCGCTTCCGGCGCCGCTAACCAGTCACCGGTATCGCAGCGATGACGGGGGTGTGCCCCCAGTGCCGCATCAGCCGCAGGACATCGCTGCCCGACAGGCCAAGCGTGCCGGTGTTGCGCAGCGGATGGACGTTGATCCGCCCAGCCGCCGCGAGTCCCTCGTCCAGCACGACCGTGACGCTATCTGGCACGGCGTTGATCATCGCGAGGGGCGTCACGGATCCGGGCGTGATGCCGAGTAGGCTTTGCATGGCTTCGGGTTTGGCGAAGCTGACCCGCTTGCAGCCGATCGCTTGCGGCAGCGCCCTGAAATCGATCCGCGCTTCCGCCGGTACGGTCACCAGCCAGAATGCGCCCGCCGCGTCCTTCAGGAACAGGTTCTTGGTGTGAGCGCCGGGGATGCCGGCATCGAGCGCGCGGCTTTCGGCGACGGTGAAGACCGCCGCGTGCTCATGCGCCGCATACGGAATGTGGAGCGCGGCGAGGTCCGCCAGCAGGCCGACCTCACCGCGCACACACGCTACTGCTGGATGCGGTGCAGCGCGCACAGCTTGTTGCCGTCGGGATCGCGCAGGTAGGCAAGGTACATGCCCGAACCTTCGCGCTCGCCCGGCGGATCCTCGATCGCGGTGCCGCCTGCTTCGACGCCTGCCTTGTGCCAGGCATTGGCCTGTTCGGGAGTCATCGAGAACCCGACCGTGCAGCCGTTGCCCGCGGTCGCCGGCTGGCCGTCGATCGGCTGGGTGACCAGGAACGCGCTGTTGTTGTAGAGGTACATCAGCCGGCCCTTGGGATCGACTATGCCTTCGCGTCCGCCGATTGCCTTGAAGGTCGCGTCGTAGAACTTCTTGGACCGCTCGATATCGTTCGAGCCGACCATCATGTGGCTGTACATCGTTTTCCTCCTCCGGTTGTCAGTTGCGCTTTGCTACCCGAACGCGCCGCAAGGGCAAGGTCGATCGTGGTGGTAGCCCCGGGACCCTAGCCTTCGTGGACAGTCTTGGGCACCATGCAGGCGAGCACGCCCTCGCGTCCGTCCTCGCTGCCATAGCCCGACCACTTGACGCCGCCGAACGGCGCGTCGGCAGCCGAGACGCTGCCGGTATCGATCGCCAGCATGCCCGTTTCGATTTCCGCCGCCAGCCGCCGCCGCCGGGCCGGGTCCTTCGTCCAGGCATAAGCCGCCAGGCCATAGGGGAGCCGATTGGCCTCGGCGATCATCGCGTCCTCCCCGGCCGCCGGGTTGAGCAGCGCGATCGGGCCAAACGGCTCCTCGTTCATGATCGTCGCATCCACCGGCACCTCGGCCAGCACCGTGGGGTGGTGGAAGAACCCCTGGTTGCCGATCCGCTCACCGCCGGTCAGCACGTGCGCGCCACGGTCGCGGGCATCGCCGATCAGTTGTTCCATCCGCTCGAGTCCGCGGCTGGATGCCATCGGCCCCATGTCCGTATCCTTGGCAAACCCGTTCCCTACCTTGAGCGCCTCGGTTCGTTCGACGAAGCCGTCGCGGAACTGTTCGAACACCGGCTCCTCGATCAGGAAGCGCGTGGGGCTGACGCACACCTGCCCGGCGTTGCGGAACGCATTGGCGGCCATCGTGTCGAGCGCCCGGTCGATATCCGCGTCGGCGAACACCAGCACCGGTGCATGGCCCCCCAGCTCCATCGTCGCGACTTTCAGGTCGTCCGCCGCCAGCTTCGCCAGGTGCTTGCCGACCTGGGTGGAGCCGGTGAAGGTCACCTTGCGAATGATGGGGGAGCCCAGCAGGTGCGTGCTGACATCGTTGGGCACCCCGAACACGCACTGCACCGCATCGCCCGGTACGCCTGCGTCGATACATGCCTGCACCAGCGCCAGGCCCGCAGCGGGGGTTTCTTCCGACGGCTTGACGATGACCGAGCAACCGGCAGCCAACGCGCCGCCGATCTTGCGCATCACGTTGAGCGAGGGGAAGTTCCAGGCGGCAAACCCTGCGACCGGGCCCACCGGATGGTACTGCACCTCGACCCTCTGGCCGGCGGGGCGCACCAGCGTGCGGCCATAGATCCGCTTGATCTCCTGCGCGTAGAATTCCAGCAGTATGGCCGAATAGACGGTCTCGCTGATCGCCTCCTTCAGCGGCTTGCCCTGTTCGCGCGTCAACGCCTCCCCGATCGCGGCGGCGCGTTCGCGGATCAACGCGGCCGCCTTCAACAGGATGGCGGTCCGCTGATCGGCCGACGTATCGCGCCAGGTGCGAAACCCCCGCTGCGCCGCCTCGAGCGCCCGGTCGAGGTCTGCGGAGGTCGCGTGCGGCACGCTGCCGATCACCTCCCCGGTGGCCGGATCGACGATGTCCTGGGTGTCGCGGCCTTCGCCCGACAGCGCCTCGCCGGCGATCAGCAGGTGGCAAGCGGGGTGGTCGGCCATGGGTCGGTTCTCCTTTGACGGGCTCGATGACGCGGCGGGCAAGCGCCGTCAATGCGGACTGGCGCGGTTCAGGATCACCCGGTTAGAGGCTGCGGCATGACCCTTCGCCTTCTGCCGATCGCTCTCTTCGCCGCCTCCCCGCTCGCGGCCCAGACTGTTCCAGATGCCGCGCCCGAACCTGCGCCGCTGTCCCTGCCCCAGGCAAGCGCGCTCAAGTGTTCGGCCGCTTTTGCGCTCGGCGCGGCGATGCAGACGCGCGGAGAAGGCGCACAGTGGCCGGCGCTGAGCGAGCGGGGACGCGAGTTTATGGTGCAAGCATCCGCCAGGATCATGGATGAGACCGGCTGGAGCCGTGACCTGGTGGCGATCCGGACACGGAAGCAGGCGACAGCGCTTGCGGCGCCCGGTGCACTGGATGCCGCCATGACCCCCTGCCTGTTGCTTCTCGACGCATCGGGGCTTTGACGCGACGGGCCGAGCGGGGCGTTCAGCGGCGGGCAAGTGGCCCGACTTTAGATTACTGCGACGTCGTCTTGTCTTGAAAGGTGAAGCCCATGCGCATGATCGCTGCTTCAGCACTGCTGGCCGCGCTTGTCGTCCCCGCCCCTGTTCTGGCGCAGGACCATACCGAGGAGGACGCCGCTCGGGTGGCGGACATGCTGCGGGACCCGGTGCTTCAACAAAGCGTGGCCCAGGGCATGGCTGCCGCGAGTGAAGCCTTGCTCGACGTGCCGCTGGCTCCGCTGGCGCGCGCCGTGGCCGAGGCTGCTGGGGATGACCCGCGCGATATCGACCCGAACCTGACATTGCGGCACGTCTCTCCAGATGCTGAGACGGTGCCGTCCCAGATCCACGACAAGCTGCCCCGCGCGATGGATGCGGTCGCCGGAATGGCGGGCGGCGTGTCGGCGATGATCCCGGCGTTGCGCGAGATGGCGGCACGAATGCAGGACGCGGTCGACCAGGCCGGTAACCGCTGACGATTTCCCGCGGGTATTCTCCGTCGCCACGGTAGATTCCGCTGCCGGGGTGGTGCATGACCGGCGGCCATGTGGCGCCTCTATCAGTTTCCCCTCTGCCCGTTCAGCCGCAAGGTGCGCCTGCTCATGTCGGAGAAGCAGGTCGGTTACGAACTTTGGCGGGAAAACCCGTGGGATCCCTCCGATGGATTCTGGCGGCTCAATGCCGCCGGTCGCACCCCGGTGCTGGAGGATCAGGCGAAGGGGGTCGTGCTGGCCGACAGCCGGGCGATCTGCGAATACTTCGAGGAAACCGTCGACCGGTCGGCGATGATCAACGGCACCGCGACGAACCGGGCCGAAATCCGCCGGCTCGTCGCGCTGTTCGATGAAAACTTTTATGGCGATGTCACCGCGCCGCTGCTGCACGAACGGATGAAGAAGCGCATCGTCCTGCGCCAGCCGCCCGATTCCAAGGTGCTCCGCGAAGCGATGAAGCTGGCGCACGAGCATCTCGAATATATCGACTGGCTGGTGGATACGCGGGCGTGGCTGGCCGGTTCGACGTTGAGCCTGGCAGATCTCGCCGCGGCGGCGCAGATCTCGGTCGCGGATTATCTTGGCGGCATCGACTGGACCGGGCACGAGCAGTCGCGGGGCTGGTACTCGGTGTTCAAGAGCCGGCCGAGTTTCCGCCCGCTGCTGACCGAGCGAATGGAGGTGATCCAGCCGCCCGTCCACTATGCGCAGGTCGACGGTTGAGCGGCTCGAGCGTGCACCCCATATGATCGGGAAGGAGACCTCCCGATGACGATCGATTTCAAGAACCTGTCCGCTGCCGAATGGCGTGAAAAGCTGAGCCCTGAGCAGTTTCACATCCTGCGCGAGAAAGGCACCGAGCGTGCCTTCACCGGCAAGTACGACAAGAACTATGGCGCCGGCGAATACCGCTGTGCCGGGTGCGGCGAAAAGCTGTTCGACAGCGATGGCAAGTATGACAGCGGCTGCGGCTGGCCGGCCTTCCACACCCCGGCCGAGGGTTCGGCGATCCAGGAGCACCGCGACCTCAGCCATGGGATGGTCCGGACCGAAGTGACCTGCGCCAATTGCGACGGGCACCTGGGCCACGTGTTCCCCGACGGGCCGCGCGACCACGGCGGGCTGCGCTATTGCATCAATTCAGCCTCGCTCGATTTCACCCCGCAGGACAGTGACGCCGGAGGCGGCGCGCAATAACCGTTCACGCCGGGTTCCATCTCGCCTATGCACCCTCGCGTGATGAGGGTGTCGGGACGATAGATGGCTCAGCGAGGAAGCCGGCGCGCCGCTGCGGAGACGCAGCGCAGGCGGCATACGAGCAATCGGCCCGGCAAGAGGGCCACTGAGCGGACCGGCTGGCGCCTGTGGCTGCGCAGCGGCGTCATCTGGGGCGGCGCGGCCGCGCTGCTCGGCGCGCTGTTCCTTGGCCTCGCGGTGCTGTTCGCCGCGCGCTCGCTGCCGACTTATTCCGCTCTCAAGGCGACGCAGCCCGGGCAGACCATCGTCGTGCGCGCACGCGACGGAACCGAGATCGTCGAGCTGGGGCCGAGTTATGGCAAGTGGCTCGATAGCAGCCAGATTCCGCAGGTGATGAAAGATGCGATGATCTCGGTCGAGGATCGGCGGTATTTCTCGCATCCCGGGGTCGATGCGATCGGCCTGGCACGCGCGGTTTATGTTTGGCTCAGCGGCGAAAAGCGGCTTCAGGCGACCTCGACCATCACGCAGCAGCTGGCGCGCAACCTGTTTCTCAATTCCAACCGTTCGTTCGACCGCAAGCTGCGCGAGGCGATCCTGGCGATGGCGCTGGAGACCAAGTTCTCCAAGCAGCAGATCCTGGAGCTGTACCTCAACAAGGTCTATTTCGGCGGTGGCGCTTACGGGGTGGACTCGGCCAGCCGCAAGTTCTTCAGCCATGACGCGACCGAGCTTTCGACGGCGGAAGCAGCGATCATCGCCGGTCTGGTCAAGGCGCCAAGCCGGTTTTCGCCCACCGCCGACGTCGACGCCGCGGTGGGGCGGGCCAACGTGGTGCTCGGCCTGATGCGGGAACAGGGTCGCATTTCCGCGAGCGAGGCCGCAGTCGATCCCAGCGCGGTGAAACTGAAAAAGGACGAAAGCCAGAACTCGGTTCGCTACTTCACCGACTGGGCGCTGCCGCAGCTCGACATCCTGCTGCCGGAAACGTTCGAGCCGATCGAGGTCTGGACGACGCTCGATACGGGCATGCAGCAAGCGGCGGCGACCGCGATCAAGTCCAACGTGCCCAGCGGCGCGCAAGGAGCGCTGGTCAGCATCGACCGTGACGGCGCGATCCTGGCGATGGTCGGCGGGACCGATTACGTGGCGACCAACTACAATCGCGCGACCGAAGCTTTGCGGCAGCCGGGTTCAGCGTGGAAGCTGTTCGTATACCTTGCCGCGCTGGAGGCGGGCTACACGCCCGAAGACACCGTCAAGGACGTGCCGGTGACGATCGACGGCTGGAGTCCGCGTAATTCCGGCGGCAGCTACGCGGGTGAGATCAACGTTCGCACCGCGTTCGCTTATTCCAAGAACACCGTTGCCGCTCAGCTCGGCAACGAGGTCGGCTTCGGCACCGTGGCGTCGATGGCGCGCCGGTTTGGCATCTCGACACCCATCTCGACTTATCCCGCCATGGTTCTGGGATCGAGCGAGACACGGGTGATCGACATGACCCGCGCGTTCGCGGCGGTGTCGGCAGGCGGCAACAGCGTTGAACCGTTCGGCATCGTGAAGGTTACCACCACAGGCGGCGAAGTGCTTTACCGGCACGAGGCGAAGAACTCGACCAGGCTGGTGCCGGACTACGTCGCGGCCGGCATGACTGACCTGCTGCAGACGGCGGTCAGCACCGGCACCGGGCGCTCCGCGCAGATCGGACGTCCCGTGGCAGGCAAGACTGGTACCACCAGCTCCAATAAGGATGGTTGGTTCCTGGGCTTTTCGAGCGGGATCACCACCGGCGTGTGGATGGGCCGCGACGATGCCAAGGCGGTTGGCGGTTTGCAGGGCGGCACTGCCCCCGCGCGAGCGTTCGCGGCGTACATGAAGTACGCGGTGCGCGATCGGCCGGTCGAGCAGTTCAACACCGAACTCAAGTTGCCGGAGTGGCAGCTCGAGCCGGACGACGAGCAGATGTACGGGGACCCCGACGACTACTATTACATCGACGAGGGCGGCAATCTGATCGAGCCGCAAAGGCCGGCATCGGGCGCGCCCGGACAAAAACAGGATCCTTTCCCGGCCAATGGTGAACAAGGCGGGCCGGGACCGGCGTTGCCGCCGGTACGTCGCCCGCAGCCCAGCGACGAAGGCACCCAGGCGGCAAGCGACGACTTCCTGAACAGCGCGACGGGGGGCAGTGGCCCGCCACCGCCGCCGCCCCGGCTCAGAGTTCCGGCGCCCCAGCCCACCGCCAGTCAACGCCCGCCGTTCTAATGAAAAGCCCCGCCTCGGCATATGCCGGGCGGGGCCCTTCATTCAGTGCGAGCAAAATTCAGCGGATGCGGATCGGCACGTAAGTCAGCGGCCGGCCGCGACGTTGGATGCGCAGCAACACCGTCTCGCGTCCCGCGGCTTGCGCGGCGGACACGATCGAACCCAGCGCGGCCACCGTATCGACCTCGCGATAGTTTGCGCTCACCACGATGTCGCCGGGACGCAGACCCTTGTTGCCGGCATCGGAGCCGGCCGCGACGTCCAGGATGACCAGCCCGTCCGTCTCGGCCGAAACGCCGAGCTGCTGCGCATAGCGCGGCGTCATCGGCGACAACTGCAGGCCAAGGCTCTGCGCCAGGGACGCGTCCCCCCGGCCGGCTGAGCCGCTCGGGTCGTCTTCCGCCTGGCCTTCGCTATTGAACAACTGCGACTGGGCAAGCTCCTCCTCGGTCGGGCGCTTGCCGACGGTCACGTTCACCGTGCGCCGTTGCCCATCTCGCAGGATTTCGATCGGGAGCCGGGTGCCGGGCGCGGTGTTCGCCACCAGGAACGACAACGTCTGATCGCTCGTCACGTCCTTGCCGCCCACCTTGGTGACGACATCGCCTGGGCGAATGCCGGCGTTGTCCGCCGCCTGACCAGGCTCGACCGACTGGACGAATTCGCCGCGATTCTGCGGCAGGTTGAGTGAATCGGCCAGGTCACCCGCGACCGACTGCAGCGAGACACCGAGGTATCCGCGCTCGATCTCGACGCCGGACCGCAGCTTCTGCACGATCGGCGCCGCGATCTCGGCAGGGATGGCAAAGCCGATGCCCACGCTGCCGCCGGACGGCGAGAAGATCGCGTTGTTGATGCCGATGACGTTGCCTTGCATGTCGAACAGCGGGCCGCCCGAATTGCCGCGGTTGATGCTCGCATCGGTCTGGATGTAGCGATCGTAAGCAGTGCCAGAGCCAGTGGTGCGGTACACCGCCGACACGATCCCGCTGGTGACGGTGCCGCCGAGCGCGAACGGATTGCCGATGGCGATCACCCAGTCACCGACCCGCGCCTGCCGCGAATCGCCGAACTTGACGAACGGAAACGGCTCCGGACGGCCGATCTTGAGCACTGCCAGGTCGGACGCGGCGTCGTTGCCGATCAGCTTGGCAGGGTATTCGGTTCCGTCGGGGGTGGTGACCGTGATCTCTGCCACCTCGCCCCGGCCCTGCGGCGCGATCACGTGGTTGTTGGTAACGACATAACCATCGGCCGAGATGATGAAACCCGAACCAAGCGATTGCGCCTCGCGGGTAGTCGGCTGCTGCGCGCCGCCGTTGCCGCCGCGTCCGCCGAACAGCCCTTCGAACGGGGTGCCGGCAAACGGGTTCTGCTGCGCCTGCACCTGGATTCGCTGGCGGGTGGAGATGTTGACCACCGCCGGCTGCAACTGCGCGGTCAGGTCGGCGAAGCTTTCGGGCGCTCCGGCACGGGGGACCACGCGCGCCATTTGACTGTCGTCGTTTTGAGCCACCTGAGCCCCGGCTGGGTTGCCGGTGACCAGCGAGATCGCGGCGCCTCCGATCAGCAGCGCCGAGGTCAGTCCGTAAGAATATCGCACGCGCATAACGTCCTTTGCTTCCTCTTGCGTGACGGAAGCGCAGGCGCCTCCGCCGTGTTCCCCCAGTTTCGGTATCGGCGTGAAATCACGCCCGCGGGGCTGAACCGCGATTGAACATCCGCCGGCTCGTCAGTTGTTTCCGCGGAACTGCTTCAGATACTCGTTGTCGGGCGACAGGATGATCGTGCTCGACGACTTGGAATCGGCCGCGAAGGTAGTGTCGTAGCTCTGCATAGCGCGGTAGAAATCGTAGAACTCCGGGTCCTTGCCATACGCCTGGGCGTAGATCTTGGCAGCCTGTGCCTCGGCCTCGGCGCGAATGATCTGGCCGTTCTTCGACCCTTGCGCGCGCAGCGTGGCGGCTTCCTGCTGCCGTGCGCTCTGCATCCGGCGGAACGCGGATTCGAGCGGCGTGCCGTCGGGCAGATCGGCGCGCTTGATCCGCACGTCGATGACTTGGGCGCCGTACTTGCGCGCCTGCACGTCCAGCTTGGTGCGGATGTTGGCCATCGTGGTTCCGCGCTCAGCGGCGAGCAGCGCAGTGAAGCTGCGCCGTCCGAGTTCCTGCCGCACGACCGACGACAGCACCTGGCCAAGCTGCGATTCGACTGTCGCCAGGTTGCCGGCGGTCTGCACCATCTTGATCGGATCGATGATCCGGTACCGGGCATAGGCATCCACGTTCAGCCGCAACTGGTCGGTCGAGAGCACGGTCTGCGGCTCCATGTCGACGCTGAGGACTCGCTTGTCGATGCGCTCCACCCGGTCCACGAACGGAATGCGCCACCAGATACCTGCGTTAGTGCGGCCGAACGGCTGATCGGGTTTGAACTGATTGACCGTCGCCACCGGCTCACCGGTTCGGATGATCACCGCCTGCTGGGTTTCGGGCACGACGATCAAGGTGGACATCAACGCGACCACGGCGACTGCGACTGCGATCAGCGACGTCCGGTGGGTTTGCCAGAACGCTTCCATTACTGGGCCTCCGGGGGACTGGCGCTCTGCGAGCGGCGCTTGAGCTCAGGCAGGGGCAGGTAGGTTTGGACGCCGTCCGTCTCGACCACCGTCTTGTCGTTCTGGCGCAGGACCCGCTCCATGGTTTCATAATACAACCGCCGCTTGGTCACTTCGGGCGCCAATTTGTATTCGGCATAGATCTTGTCGAACGACGCCGCGTCACCTTGCGCGCGAGCGAGGATCTGCTGGGCATAGGCCTCGGCGCGGTTGATCTCGGCGTCGGCGTCCTGCTGCGCGGCGGACACGTCCTTGAACGCTTCTTCCACTTCCTTGGGCGGGTCGGTCTTGCGAATCTGCACGCCCTGCACCGCGATGCCCGACTTGTACGCATCGAGGATGCCTTGCATCCGCGTCAGCACGCTCTGCTCGATGTCGGCACGACCCGAACCGGACAGCACATCGTTGAGGGTCTTCTGTGCGACCGACGCGCGCATGGCCGCCTCGGCCACCTCGCGGACGGTCTCCTCAGGCGCATCGAGCTGGAAACGGAACTGCTTCAGATCCTTGATCGTCCAGCGGACGATGTAACTGAGATCCACCAGGTTCTGGTCGCCGGTCAGCATCAGTTTCTGCGCCGATCCCTCGGGGATCTGCTCGATGCGGAACTCGCTGACCTCCTCGATGTCGACCTGCTGGATCGGCCAGGGCCACGAGAAATTCAGGCCCGGCTGCATGGTGCTGGAATACTTTCCGAACGTAGTGACGATCCCCTGTTCCTTGGGGCCCACCTGATGGACGACCGAGATGCCCAGCCACACCAGCGCGATCGCCCCGACGGCAAGCGGGAACCAACTCTTACCGCCAGGTCGCTCGGGAAGGCGGAAGCCCGGACCGCCGCCGCCGGTGCGGCGCGGACCTTCGGGACCGCGGTTTTTGAAGATGTCCTCGATACTCGCGGAGCGACGCGGCTCATCGGCCGAAGGCAACCACGGGTTGCGCGGACCCTTCGCTTTCGGCGGACCATCGCCCGATCCCGCCGTCTCGCCGGGGCCGCCTTTGTCCGGCTCAGGCTTGTCCCCCGGCTGCTTTCCGCCCCACGGGCTTTTTCCAGCCATGGCGAGGCCGACCAGGCGCCCCATCCCATCCTTGATGTCCATGCTTCCACTTATAGGTAGCATCGGCCGGAAAAACAGGGGTGGTGACGGCGAAATTGGTGCTAGTGCGCCGGCCCTGATGGACGAGACAACATTGACCGCGCGCCTGCCGCAACCCGTCGCGGCCCGCGTGCAGTCGCTGAAGTGGACCGATGGCAGGGTGACCGCGATCCTCGATGGATCGGGGCTGGGCGCAGCCGAGCGCGATGCGCTGGAGACGGCGGTGAAGGATGTGCTCGGCTCGGCCCCGGACGTGGCCGAGGTGCGGGTGGCAATCATGGCGGACAAGCCGGTGCGCAGCGGCCCGGTGATCGTTGCCGTGGGGTCGGGCAAGGGCGGGGTCGGCAAGTCGACGCTGACCGCCAATCTGGCGGTGGCGCTGGCGCGCAGCGGCCGCAGGGTCGGGCTGGTCGATGCAGACGTCTATGGTCCCAGCCAGCCGACGCTGCTCGACACCGAAGGGCAGCGACCGCAGGCGGAAAACGACAAGCTGATCCCGATCGACAGCCGCTTCGGGGTCAAGATGCTGTCGATGGGCCATCTGGTGGAGCCGGGCAAGGCGCTCGCCTGGCGCGGTCCGATGGCGAGCGGCGCGTTCGGCCAGCTGGTCGACGCCCACTGGGGCGATACAGAAGTCCTGCTGCTCGACCTGCCGCCCGGCACCGGCGACGTGCAGATCACCATGCTGCAGAAGCACAAGCCTGCAGGTGCGGTCATTGTCTCCACGCCGCAAGACCTGGCGCTGATCGACGCCCAGCGCGCAGCCGAACTGTTCGGCAAGGGCGGCGTCCCGATCATCGGGCTGGTCGAGAACATGTCCGGCTATGTCTGCCCGCATTGCGGCGAAGCGAGCGATCCGTTCGGGCGCGGCGGGGTCGAGGATGCGGCGGCGGAGGCGGGCCTGCCGTTCCTGGGACGCATTCCGCTGAGCCTGGTGGTGCGCGAGGCGAGCGATGCCGGAACGCCTCCCGCCGCGGGCGACGGAGAGGGCGCGGACGCGTTCCATGCGATCGCCGCCAAGCTGGGTCAGTGGCTCGATCAGCGGGCCGGGCCGGGTTCCGCCTGACAATGCAGTTAAGCCGCCGGGGCCTGCTCGCGGGAGCCGCGGTCGGCGGCGGGTTGCTCGTGGCTTGGGGACTGTGGCCGCGCGACTATGGCGTGCCGCTGACCCCCGGGCGGGGCGAATGGGCGTTCGGCGCCTGGCTCAAACTGGCCCGCGACGGGGTGCTGACGGTGGCGGTCCCGCAGCTGGAGATGGGGCAGGGGATCACCACCCTGATCCCGCAGATCGTCGCTGCCGAAATGGGCGCCGACTGGCGGCAGGTGGCGGTGGAGCCGGCGCCGGTCTCGGGCGCGTATGCCAACCTGCCGCTGGCCGCGAAGTGGGCGCCGCTATGGCTGCCCCTTGCACCGGGGCTTGCGGATGAGCCCGGCGATCTCGTCACCCGTCGCTGGGCGGGCGAGAACGGGTTCATGGCTACGGCGGACGGCACCTCCCTCGCCGCTTACGAGCGCCCGGCGCGCGAAGCGGCCGCCGCGGCGCGCGCGATGCTGTGCATGGCCGCGGCCGAGCGCTGGGGCGTGAATTATGAGGAGTGCGAGGCGCAAGGGGGGCTGGTTCTGCACGGCGGCAGGCAGCTCTCGTTCGCCACGCTGGCGGAGGAAGCAGCGCGGTTCGACGCCCCCGATCCGCCGCCGCTGAGACCTGCTCCCTACAGCGAACGGCCGATCGCGATGGGGGTGTCGCAGGACCTTGCCTACCCGCGGCTCGATCTGCCCGCCAAGGTGGACGGCGGTTTCCAGTTCGCGGGCGACGTGCGCCTGCCTGGCATGCTTTATGCCGCGATACGTCACGGCCCGGTGGGTGACGCCGTGCTCAGCGGCTATGACAGCAAGGCTGGCGCCCGTACCCTGGGCTTGCGCCAGGTGGTCAAATCGCGCCGCTGGATCGCCGCGGTGGCGGATACCTGGTGGGCTGCCGAACAGGCGCTGACGGCGCTGCGTCCGCGTTGGCGGACAGAGAACCGTGCCGACAGCGGAATCATTGACCAGCGGCTCGACGAAGCGCTTACCAACGGCGAAGCCAGGCGGATCGCCACGCGCGGCGAGGGCGACCGCGATCTCGGCGAGCCCACTGTTACGTACCGCTATGAAATTGCGCCGGCCACTCACGCCACGCTTGAAACCGCCAGCGCGACCGCGCGGGTCGCCGACGGGCGGCTGGAGCTCTGGCTTGCAAGCCAGGCCCCCGCCGCTGCTAAGGCTGCGGCCGCGAAGGCGGTCGGGCTCTCCGCCGCCGATGTGGTGCTGTATCCGATGAGCGCTGGGGGCAGCTTCGACAGGCGGCTGGAGCATGACCACGCGATCGAGGCGGCGGTCATCGCCGCCGAAGTCGGCGCACCGGTTCAACTCGTATGGTCGCGCTGGCAGGAGATGGTGGCGGGGCGCCCGCGGTCGCCGCTTGCTTGCCTGGCCAGCGCGTGGACCGCGCGGGAGGACGGCACGCCCGGCGCGCTGCGCCTGCGGGTAGCGATGCCCGCCACGACGCGCGAATTCGGCGAGCGCCTGTTCGGCAACAAGACCGCCTTCGCCGCGCTGGATGCGGCGGAGGACCCTGATCCGCTGGCGTTCGAAGGCGCGCTCAGCCCTTACGCGATTCCGGCCGTCGCGATCGATCACGTGCCGGTCGATATCGGCCTGCCGACCGGGCGCATGCGCGGCAATGCGGCGGGGTATCTTGCGTTCATCGTTGAAAGCTTCATCGACGAACTCGCCACCCGCGTGGGGCGCGAGCCGCTGTCGTTTCGCATGGCGCTGCTGGGTGAGGATCCACGGCTGGCCGAATGCCTGCAGCGGGCGGCTCGCCTGGCCCAATGGGACGGCGGTGCGCGGCAGAGCGGAAACGGGCTGGCGTGCTGGCGGATCGGCAATCCTGCGACTGGCGAGGCGGTCGCACGCATCGCCTGCGTCGCCACCGCCCGGGCTGGCGAGGGCGGCGTGCGGGTGAGCAAGCTGTCCGCTGCGGTGGACCTGGGGCGGGTGGTCAATCAGGATATTGCCCGCCAGCAGATCGAAGGCGGGCTGGTGTTCGGCACCAGCCTTGCCACCGGGTCGGCGATTTCGTTCTCCGACGGGCTGCCGACCGAGAGCAGCCTTGGCGCGCTGGCCCTGCCGCGGCTCGCGGATTGTCCTGATATTTCAGTCGAGATCATCGCCGGCGACGGCGAGCCGGCCGACCCCGGCGAAATCGGCGCGGTGATCGCCGCTCCCGCGATCGCCAACGCGCTGCACTCTGCGACCGGACTGCGCTTGCGCCGCCTGCCATTGCTATCGGAGGGAATATGAACCAGCCAGCGGGACATCCCCGGGTTGAAACCGGCAAAGTCGGGGTGCTGCTGGTCAATCTCGGCACCCCGGACGCGCCCGATGCCCGATCGGTGCGGCGTTACCTCGCGGAATTTCTTTCCGACCGGCGGGTGGTGGAGATCCCGCCGCTGATCTGGCAGCCGATCCTGCGCGGCGCGGTGCTGACGACGCGGCCCAAAAAGAGCGCGCATGCCTATGCCCAGGTGTGGACCGAGAACGGCTCTCCCTTGGCGGCGATCACCGCTGCGCAGGCGGCTAAGCTTCAGGAAAGGCTAGGGGAAACCGTTACGGTCAGCCATGCCATGCGGTACGGCAAGCCGGAGATCGGGGTGGCCTTGCAGGCGCTGATGGATGCCGGCTGCAACCGGATCCTGCTCGCCCCGCTCTATCCGCAATACAGCGCCGCGACTACGGCGACGGTGGTGGACAAGGCTGCGGACAAGCTGCGGACAATGCGTTGGCAACCGGCGCTGCGCACGCTGCCCGCATACTACGACGACCCGCGTTATATCGACGCTCTGGCGGCCGATCTCGGCGCACAATTGATGCAACCTGGCATTTCGCCCGAGGTCCTGCTGCTGAGCTTCCACGGAATGCCGCAGCGCACGCTTGAACTGGGCGATCCATACCACTGCCATTGCCGCAAGACCGCGCGGCTGCTCGAAGCGAAGCTGGGCCGGCCGGACTTGCGGATCGTGACCACGTTCCAGTCCCGCTTCGGCCGGGCCAAGTGGCTGGAACCGGCAACCGACGTCGTGCTGGTGGATGAGGCTCGCCGCGGCACGAAGCGGCTGGCGATCGCCGCGCCGGGTTTTTCGGCCGATTGCCTGGAAACGCTCGAGGAGCTGGCGATCAGGGGGCGTGAGACGTTCTTGGAAGCCGGCGGCGAGGAGTTCACCACCCTGGTCTGCCTGAACGACCGCGAACCAGGCATGGCGATGCTGGAGGCGCTGGTACGGCGCGAACTTGCAGGCTGGGTGTAGCTCACTTACACTCCTGTCAATTATCAGGAGCCTGCCATGGCCACGCTTGCCAAGCCTGTCGCATCGCCGCACGTCAGCGAGGAAACTTCGCCCTCCCACTGGTCGGAAGGCCGGCTGTCCGATGCCGATGTGGCGCACATTCCGGGCGAGGCGGGGCCGCCGGTGATCGGCAACCTGTTCAACATGCTGAAGGACCCGCACGGGTTCGCCTGGCGCATGTTCCGCACGTACGGCCCGGTCTACAAGAACCGGAACCTGGGCCACTGGCACGTCTCGCTGATCGGGGCGGAGGCGAACGAACTGCTGCTGTTCGATCGCGACAAGATCTTCTCCAGCGAACAGGGGTGGAGCCCGGCGCTGCACAAGCTGTTCCCGCGCGGGCTGATGCTGCTCGATTTCGATCACCACCGGATGGACCGGCGCGCGCTGTCGATCGCCTTCAAGCCCGAACCGATGCGCCATTATGCCGGCGCGCTCGACCGCGGGATCGCCGCCGAAGTCGCCAAGTGGACCGGCCCGATGCTGTTCTACCCGGCGATCAAGCAGCTCACGCTGGAGCTGGCCGCCGACAGCTTCATCGGCGTGCCGTGGGGGCCGGAGGCGGACAAGATCAACCAGGCGTTCGTCGACATGGTCGCCGCCTCGATCACCCCGGTGCGCAAGCCCCTGCCGTTCACCCAGATGCGCAACGGGGTGAAGGGCCGTGAATTCCTGGTCGAGTATTTCACCCGCGAAACGCTGAAACGCCGCGCGGGCGAGGGCGTGGGGCAGGACATGTTCAGCCAGTTCGCCACCGCGACCCGTGACGATGGCAGCCTGCTGCCGGTCGACGAGGTGGTCGACCACATGAATTTCCTGATGATGGCGGCGCACGACACCATCACTTCCAGCGCGACGAGCCTGGTGTTCCACCTCGCGCAGAACCCCGAGTGGCAGGAGAAAGTGCGGCAGGAGGTGTTCGCGGTCACCGGCGGTCCCGACGCCAGCGGCACTCCGCGCGGCGCGACCTACGACGACCTTGGCAAGTTCGAACTGATGGAGATGGCGTTCAAGGAATCGCTGCGGCTGATCGCCCCGGTTCCGTCGATCCCGCGCCGCGCGCTGAGAAGCTTCGAATTCAACGGCATCCGCATCCCGGCCGGTGCGCAGTGCGGGTTCAATGCGCACCTGACCCATCACATGGAAGAATACTGGGACAGCCCGGAAACCTTCAACCCGATGCGGTTCACCCCCGACAAGGTGAAGGCGCGGCATAAGTACGCCTGGATCCCGTTCGGCGGCGGGGCGCACATGTGCCTGGGACTGCACTTTGCCTACATGCAGGTGAAGATCCTGATGGCGCAGCTGCTGCAGCGCTACCGGATCGAGATTGCCGAGGGGTATGATCCGGAGTGGCAGCCGTGGCCGATCCCCAAGCCCAAGGACGGGCTGAAGGTCACCTTCCGGCCGCTGTAGACGCGTCCGCTAGAAATCGATCGCCACGCCGTCCTTGACCCAGTCGCCATAGCGGGTGGGGCTGAGTACCTCCTCCTCCGTGGCGGGCGCGGGTTCGGGCGCGGGCGCGTTGGTCCAGTGGGCCGGCTTGTCGAATTTCTCGGGGCGCTTGGTGGCTCGTTCCATGGCGCCCGAAATGGGTGCGCTGGCGCTCGGTTGCAATCGCCGATATGGCGCGCGGCATGGCGAAAACAGCAGGCGCGAAAATTCAGGGACTGGCCGCGCGCACCGCGGCGCTGCGGATGCTCGACGCCGTGCTGCGCCGGGGCGAATCGCTCGATCTGGCGGAAGGCCAGTATGCCAAGGGTTTGACGCCGAGCGACCGCGGCCTGGCCCGCGCGATCGCCAGCGAAACCTTGCGCTGGCTGCTCGATCTCGACGCGCTGATCGACAGTGCGACCAGGGACGTGCTGCCCGAAGACGCCAAGCCCCGCACCGTGCTGCGGATGATGCTGGCGCAGTGGTTACGGCTCGACACCCCGCCGCACGCGGTGATCTCCACCGGGCTGGAACTGCTTGACGGTGGCCCGCGGCGGCTGGCGCACGGGGTGTTCTCGACCCTGGTGAAGCGCGAAGTGGCGCTGCCGCCAGTACCTACGCTGCCGCCCGCCGTGATCGAGCGCTGGGGCGAGCGCTCGGCCGCCATCGCCGCCGCGCTGGCCGAACCGCCGCCGCTTGACCTGTCGCTTAAGGACTGGACGCAGACGGCACGCTGGTCGGAGGAACTGGGCGGTATCTCGCTGGCTCCCGGCCATGTGCGGCTTCCCCGGGGCAGCGCGGTGGAGCGGCTCGCCGGGTTCGAGGAGGGCGCCTGGTGGGTGCAGGATCTCGCCGCGTCGATCCCAGCGCGTCTGCTGGGCGAGGGCGAAGGACGCCGCGTGCTCGATCTGTGCGCCGCGCCGGGGGGCAAGACGCTGCAACTCGCCGCCGCCGGTTGGCAGGTCACCAGTCTCGACAAGAGCGTGAAACGCCTCGACCGGCTGGTCGAGAACCTCGACCGCGTGGGCCTGGCCGCCGAAGTGGTCGCCGCCGATGCGTTGAAGTGGGAGCCCGCCCGCCCATACGAGGCGATCCTGCTCGATGCCCCGTGCACCGCGACCGGCACCTGCCGCCGCCACCCCGACGTGCTGCACCGGATCGGCCCGCGGCAGATCGCCGAAATGGCGGAGCTGCAGGCGGCGCTGCTGGGCCGCGCCGCCGAATGGCTCGCGCCCGGCGGGACGCTGGTTTACGTAACCTGCTCGCTGGAGCGGGAAGAGGGGGAGGATCAGGCGGATCGCGTCCGTCTTGCGCCCGCCCCGATCGCGCCTGACGAACTGCCGGCGGGCCTGCTCCCGACTGCCGGGGGGTGGCTGCGCACCGATCCTGCGATGATCGAACGCGGGCTCGACGGCTTCTTCGTCGCCCGCTGGCGAGGATAGCGGCGCGAATTCGTTCTTCGCGTTCTTGAAACGCCAACGGACCGCACCTATTCCTGATCACAGCGGGCCGGGCCCCTCTGGCGCAGCGCTTTCGCGCGGCGCGATGTCGGACCGCATCGGGTGACACCGGTGCAGGGTCCAATGCGGCTTCGTCGCTGTCATCCGATCACGTGCAACGCACAAGGAGGATGGCACACATGCGACCTTTCACTTTCCTATCGATGCTGATGCAGCAACGCATCGACGATGCCCTGCGGCTGGAGCGGATCAAGTCCGCGCACGATCCGCGGCGGTTGGTGCTGCTGCGCCGCCGCCGCGCGCAGCTGGGCCGGCGGTTGTCCCGCGCGCTGCTCAACCCCGCGCCAGTGGGGAGCTGAGCCATGGAGCCTTTGACTGCTTTATGGCTGGGCACGCCGGTGTGGATCTGGCTCGCCTTCATCGGCATCGTGATCGCGCTGCTGGTGCTCGATCTCGGCGTTCTGCACCGGAAACAGCGCGAGATCGGGGTGCGCGAAAGCCTGGTAATGTCGGGCTTCTACATCACGCTGGGGCTGTGCTTCGGCGCGTGGGTGTGGTGGTACATGGGCGCTACGGCGGGCATGAACTACATCACCGGCTTCGTGATCGAGAAAAGCCTGGCGATGGACAACGTCTTCGTCATCGCGATGATCTTCGCCTATTTCGGAATCCCCCGCCTGTACCAGCACCGGGTGTTGTTCTGGGGCGTGCTGGGCGTGATCGTGCTGCGTGCGATCATGATCGGTTTCGGCGCCGCGGCGGTGCAGGAATGGGACTGGGTGCTGTACCTGTTCGCCGGGTTCCTGATCCTCACCGGCATCAAGATGTGGCGTTCGGCTGACGAGCAGTACGATGTCGGCGCCTCCCCGATCCTGCGCTGGGTACGGCGACGCTTCCGCGTGACGGACACGCTGCACGGCCAGCGGTTTTGGGTGCGGCAGCCCGACCCGGCCACCGGCCGCGTTGCCTGGTTCATGACCCCGCTGTTCCTGGCGCTGATCATGATCGAATTCGTCGATGTGGTGTTCGCGGTCGATTCGGTGCCGGCGATCTTCGCCATCACCACCGATCCGTTCATCGTCTACACGTCGAACATCTTCGCGATCCTGGGACTGCGCGCGCTGTACTTCGCGCTCGCGGCGATGGTCGACCGGTTCCACTACCTCAAGTACGCGCTCAGCCTGCTGCTGGTGTTCATCGGTTCGAAGATCTTCGTCGCCGATGCGCTGGGGCTGGCGAAGATCCCGCCGCCGGTGTCGCTCGGCATCACCTTCGCGATCCTGGCCGGGGGTGTCGCCTGGTCGCTGTGGAAGACGCGCGGGCAGGGTATCCCGGCCCGGGTGGAAGGCGCGTAGGCAGCGCCGCCGGGATGAGGGCTGCGGCCATCATCCCGGCGGTGCCGGCGGGCTGGTCAGGCCTTGACCTTGTTCCGGAAGCTCTTGCGCAGCTTGAGCAGCTTGGGCGGGATGGTCGCCTGGCAATACGGGTTCCGCTGGCCTTCGCCTTCCCAGTACTCCTGGTGGTAGTCTTCGGCCGGATACCACTGCGACGCGTCCTCGATCGTCGTCACCGCGTTGCCGCCATGCTCGGCGTTCCAGCGGTCGATGGCCGCTTCGGCCTCGGCGCGCTGGGTTTCATCGAGCGGGAAGATCGCGCTGCGGTACTGGGTGCCTACGTCGTTGCCCTGCCGGTTGAGCTGGGTCGGATCGTGCGTGCCGAGGAACACGTCGTAGAGTTCCGCCAGACTGATCGCGTGCGGATCGAACGTCACGCGGATGGCTTCGGCATGGCCGGTGTCGCCGCCGCAGACCTGCTTGTAGGTCGGGTTCGCGACGGTGCCGCCGATATAACCGCTTTCGACCGCGCTGACGCCGACCACGTCGCGGAAGACCGCCTCGGTGCACCAGAAGCACCCGCCTGCGATGATAGCCTGTTCGCTCATGCCAATCTCCTTCGGGCGGGGAGATAGGAAGCGCAGCAGAGCTTGTCACCGCCACCCGCTCGGATAAGCTGCGGGCGAATTTTCTAGGGAGAGACCTGTCATGCGCTCACTTGCGCTGTTGTTGTTGCCGATGCTCGCCGCTGCCGTTCCGGCCAGTGCGCAGACCCCGCCTGCGTCCACCACCGCCGCCGCGGTTGCAGTCGATCCGGCGCTGGCGGCCGCGGTCGCCGATCCGCGCCGGGACGCGGACCGCGCGCGCGACCAGTGGCGCAAGCCCGCCGAAACGCTCGCGTTCTTCCAGGTCGCGCCGGACATGAAGGTCGGTGAATATGCGCCCGGCGGCGAGTGGTATTCGCGCCTGCTGGGGCTGTACCTCGGCCCCAAGGGCAAGCTGGTCGGCCTCTATTTCGATCCCACCTCGGGCGCGTTCAACGAAAAGACGCAAGCCGGCATCCGCGAAGGTGCGGCCAAGTATCCCGCCGACATCGCCGGCTGGTCGGGCATCCCGGCCGATCGCTTCGCCGCCATGACGCTGGAAGCCCCCGCGGAAGCGGAGAAGGGCACGTTCGACCGCATCCTGGTCATGCGCATGATGCACAACCTGATGCGCTGGAACATCGCCGACCGCGAGATCAAGGCGATGCGCGAGCTGCTGAAACCCGGCGGCATGATCGGCATCGAACAACACCGCGCGAAGGCCGATGCGCCGTTTTCCTACACCGACGGCAGCAAGGGCTACCTGCGCGAAGCCGACGTGATCAAGTTCATGGAGATCAACGGGTTCGAGCTGGTTGGCAGCGCCGACTATAACGCCAACCCGCGCGATCCCGCCAACCACGCCGGCGGGGTGTGGGAAATGAAGCCGTCGTGGAGCACCAAGCGGCCGGAGCTTGAGAACCTGGGCGAAAGCGACCGCATGACCCTGCTGTTTCGCAAGCGCGCATAACCGATTGCCAAAGCCAGGGTTCGATGTGACACTGTTACATCGAACCCTGGAGTCGCCTCTTATGCCACCACGTCTGCTGTCTATCGCCCCGTGCCTCCTGCTGGCTGGCTGCGGCGGCGGCGGCGGGGCGGACGATCCGCGCGGGGTCGACCGGAGCGAGACGCTGCTGTCGGTGAGCGCCTCGGGCCACGCCGAATCGAAGCCCGACAAGGCCGAGTTCCAGGCGGGGGTGGAGACCTGGGCCCGTACCGCGAAGGAAGCCAGCGCCGCTAACAACGCCAAGATCGAGGAGATCGTCGGCGCGCTGCGGGCGCTCGGCGTTCCGGAACGGGACCTGCAGACCCGCGCGGTGTCGGTCCAGCGGATCGATTACGGCGACCGGCGCGGGCAATTCCAGGCCGCCAATGTGGTCAACGTCACGCTGCGGGATCCGGCCAGCACCAGCGCCGCGGTCACCGCCGTGACCGAGGCGGGGGCCAACATCGTCTCCGGCCCCAACCTGTCGATGACCGATCCGGAAGCGACCGCCAACCTCGCCTATGCCGATGCCTACAAGGCGGCTCGCACGCGCGCCAACGCCTACGCCAGGGCGGCGGACATGGAGGTCAGCCGCGTGCTCTACATCCGCGACGCGGGCGGCAGCCAGGGCAATACCTATTTCCGCGCCGCGGACGCCACCGCGATCGACGTCGCGGCGCCGCGTCCCGAACAGGCGGCCCCCGTCGCGCCGCCACCTCCGCCAGTGATGCGCGGCGGCGGGGCGGGAATGATGATCGGCACCACGAATTCGGACGTGTTCATTCAGGTGGACTTCGCGCTGCGCCCGAAATAACCGCTGCGCATGGCCCGCACCGTCTCCGTCGCCGCGCTCCAACTCGACCTGTCCTCGCACGACGAGAGCGAGAACATCGCCGCGGTATCGGCGCTGGTGGAGGAGGCGGCGAGCAAGGGCGCGCAGATCGTCTGCCCGCCCGAGCTCTTTTCAGGCCGCTATTTCTGCCAGGTAGAGGACGAGGCGCTGTTCGCGCTCGCCCGCCCCGTGGCCGAGCATCCATCGGTGGTGGCCATGCAAAAGCTGGCGGCGAGGCTGGAGATCGCGATCCCGACCAGCTTCTTCGAGCGCGACGGGCACCACTATTACAACACCCTGGCGATGATCGGCGCCGATGGCGAGATCATGGGCACGTACCGCAAAAGCCACATTCCCGATGGTCCGGGGTACGAGGAGAAGTACTACTTCCGCCCCGGCAACGACGGGTTCAAGGTGTGGGACGTGCCGCTTGCAAACGGGGGCGCAACGCGCATCGGGGTCGGCATCTGCTGGGACCAGTGGTATCCCGAATGCGCGCGGGTGATGGCGCTGCTGGGCGCCGAACTGCTGTTCTATCCCACCGCGATCGGGTCCGAGCCATACGACGCCGATCTCGATACCAGCCGCATGTGGCGCCGGGCGATGCTGGGCCATGCGGTGTCAAACTGCATGCCGGTGATCGCCGCCAACCGGATCGGCGACGAGGATGGTGCGCGGTTCTATGGTCACAGCTTCGTCACCGACGAGTGGGGCGATTTCGTAAGCGAATATGGCGCGAGCGAAAGCGGGGCGCTGGTCGCCACCCTCGACCTTGACCGGGCGGCGAAGCACCGTGCCGGCATGGGCTTCTTCCGCGATCGCCGGCCGCAGCTTTATGGCCGGATCTGCGAGGATATCTGAGCGCCTGGCCAAGCGGCCGCACCGCTACCTGATCGCGCTCGGCTCGAACATGCGCCACGCGCGGCTGGGAAGTCCGCGGGCGGTGATCGCGGCGGCGCTGGAGGAACTGGGCCGCGCCGACATCACCGTGCTCGCCGCCGCGCCCGTCATCGCCAGCGCACCGCTTGGCCCCTCGCGCCGCCGCTATGCCAACAGCGCTGCGCTCATCGCCACCGCGCTGCCGCCCGAAAGCCTGTTGGAGAGGCTGCAGCACATTGAGCGCGCTTATGGCCGCCGCCGCCGCGGCCAGCGCTGGGGCGCCCGCGTGCTGGATTTAGATATCGTGCTGTGGAGCGCCGGCGCCTGGGCGAGCCGGCCGCTGACCATCCCCCACGCCCGCTACCGCGAGCGCACGTTCGTGCTCGCGCCGGCCACGCGCATCGCACCCCGCTGGCGCGATCCGGTCACCGGCTTCACCGTCCGCCAGCTCTACGCCCGCTTGACCCGCAGCAATCCGCTGCCCTAGGGCCCACCGCGTGGGGCCCTTAGCTCAGTCGGTAGAGCAACTGACTTTTAATCAGTAGGTCGCTGGTTCGAACCCAGCAGGGCTCACCATTTTTTCATGCACTTGCGCAGTATGCCTGCTCAGTTGTGCGTTGCCAGCGACCACCCAGCGACCACGGGGCTTTTTTTGGCGGCAATGGTCCGGTCGTTGTCAATTGAGCGCGGCAGCCCGGTCGAGAAAGGGGCACGCCGCTCCGCCGGTGATGAGAATGTCGACGACGAAGGCTGAGACTAGTGCCTCGACGTATGTGACGCTCAACTCAAAACAGCCCCGGTCCGGCGGCAATTGGGCCGTTTGCTGAACGGCAGGTTCCAAATAGCCAACCGGCAAAGCCGCAATTCCGAGGCTAGATCGCAACAGGCGATTTCCAAGCGGAATACGCCATTCCGCAGCCAGCGCCTAACTTCCGTCTCCGGGGCAACCTGTCGTTGGCATTTGTCCAGATACCGGCTCGAAATGTGCTGAAGAGATTATCGCATGACAACCGATCGCACCTGGGTTTCTGACGCGACGGCAAGAGAAGGAAGTTCCCAATGCCGCACCCAAGGCCCAAGTCACTTCGGCTGATCGGATAGCCCTAAGGCGACAATCCCACTTCAATTTCCAGGGAGCGTAACGTATCGCTGGTTGCGTCCCAGGTTGGCGACGCGTGGGGTTCGAAAGCAGGATTGATGTCAAACGCCAAGCAAATACTGGCGATGCTACGCAGTCGCGCCGAAGGCGACGACGCGCAGTTCTATTCTATTGCCTTACAAGTTGCCGCCTCCGAAGCTCGACAAGGCCATCGAGAAACCGCGAATGAACTTCGTTCCGCAGTCGATGCTGCGCGAGGCTCGGGCGGGGTCAAGGCATCTATTCCCCTATCTTTTTCTGCCCCGCGCGGCGATCTCGAAGGACTTCTCGAACACCGCGATCCTGTGGTTGATCTGCATGACGTTATCCTGAGCGCGTCGGTGTCCGAGCGGCTCAATGGGATTCTCTTGCAGCAGCGCAAACGCGATTGGCTGCGCGAACATGGCAAGGTTCCGTCAAGAACCCTGCTGCTCGTCGGCCCCCCGGGATCCGGCAAGACTATGACAGCCGAGGCGATTGCAGGTGAGCTGAAGCTCCCGCTCTTCATCATTCGACTCGAAACACTGATTACTCGTTATATGGGCGAGACCGCAGCAAAACTGCGTCTAGTTTTCGATGAGACCCGGCGTCGGCGCGGGGTTTATTTGTTCGATGAATTCGACGCTGTCGGCGGTCATCGCACCGCGACCAACGACGTCGCTGAAATGCGCCGCGTCCTCAACAGCTTCCTCCAGTTCATGGAGGAAAAAACATCGACCGACAGCCCAATCATCGCAGCGACCAACCATCCGGAGCTTCTGGACCGGGCGCTCCTGCGTCGCTTCGATGACGTGCTGGAATTTGAGATGCCGACCGCCGCGCAACTTCGCGCAGTGATCAAGGCCAACCTCAAGCCTCTCAAGTTCCAGCGCGCAGGATGGGCCGCGATCGAGCAGGCGGCGCACGGGCTGAGCCAGGCGGAAGTTGCGCGGGCCGCAGATGAAGTGGTCAAGACGGCGATCCTCGAGCAAAGGAATATGACAACCACCCAGGAGGTCGTCGCCAAGCTCACTGAACGTCAAGCCATGCGAACGGCGTTCGCAGTGAAGCTCTGAGACCTGTGAGCGAGCACGACCGACCGCATATTGATATCACTCCGCTTGCCCAGCGACGCACCTTCAAGTCGCCGGGCAGCAATGCACGGCAGCGCGCGCTAAACAGAGTTCGTGCGGATCACGGTCTCCGCCTCATCGCGGAAATTGGCAATGCCTTCGCGGAGGCTGAGGCGGGACAGCGCGGCCTGCCCGAACAGCCAGTAGACCTTCAGCCTGCTAGCGGCGTTTTCATTGAGGTCGAACTCAATCGGGGCACAGGCGCCACCAACCTTGAACGACAGAGGGAAGGCACACGGCAAGCGGCCGAAATCGTCGACGAGAACGGCGTACGCCGCATTGCCCTGTTTGTCCCGGATGACATGCGCGATGCCTTTTCCCAAGTCTTTGAGGATTACACAAACGGGGAACTGAGCGAAAAGGGATCGCCGCCCAAGAAGACCCGGGTCGAACCGATCGAGCACATTCGCGCGGCACGCCTGCAAAGTTTCTGGCGCGATGCTCCCGAGGCATTGCCGGAAGACCCCCAGGCGCAGATGTGGTGGGCGCTCTGGTGCTTCAACGATCGCATCGACAGAGTTCTGGGCACCGCCGCGGTGTTGGGGCTGCATGTCGGCAACCCCGACACCTTTCTGCGTTTTCCGGAGACGACGGTGATCCCGGCATACGGACGGCGCGCATCAATCGAGATGTTACTGTTCTCGACCGCAGGCATTTCGGAGCTGCGTCGCGCGAGCGACAGCCCGCTGGTGTTTACCCGGGACCTGAAGGACGACGTTCCGGCGTTTATCGATGATCTCGCAGAGCATGTAACCTGGCCCGGCAATGACGCTCCGGCGGTCTGCCTGCTCGACACAGGGGTCAATCGAGCGCATCCCCTGATAGAACCCGCTCTGTCGCCAGAAGATCTGATGGCAATCGACACGGCTTGGGGTGGGGACGATCACGAACACGGCGCTGGCCATGGGACCGGCATGGCGGGTCTTGCCTTGCTTGGGGACCTTGTCGGTCCCCTCGCGAGCAATCAGCCAATCGAGCTCAACCACCGCCTGGAATCGGTCAAGATCCTGTCCCCTCCCGGCGTACCGGACAACGATCCACATTCCTACGGACCGATCACCCAGAGCGCCATTCTGCTCGCGGAGATCAATAATCCGGATCGTGACCGTGTTTTCTGCATGGCGGTCACCAACGAGGGGCGCAGCGGATCAGACGCGACGGCGTGGAGCGCGGCCATCGACCAGGCGGCGGCTGGAGCGGAATCGCACGATGCTGAAAATCGGTCGCCTCGGCGGCTGATACTGCTCTCTGCTGGCAATATTCCCGACAGTTCAATTGCTGCCGAAATCGCGGATTCTGATGCTTTTCCAGCAGAGGACCCCTCACAGGCTTGGAACGCCCTCACGATCGGCGGATATACGGACAAGACCGGGATCGGCGAGGCAGGCTACGACGGTTGGACCACGATGGCACCGGTTGGTGCCGGCAGTCCCTACAGCCGGACATCCTTCCTCTGGGACACCAGCCAATCTCCGTTCAAACCCGAACTCGTCTTCGAGGCTGGGAACAGGGCGCTCAGCCCGTGCGGTGCAGAGGCGGTAGCGGGACTCGATTCCCTTTCCCTCCTTACAGCCTCCCGCCTCGTCGCGCAGAAGCCGCTGGACGCATTCTGGGCGACAAGTGCCGCAACCGCTCAGGCGGCCCGGATGGCAGCTCAGCTGATCGCGGCCTACCCTCAATACTGGCCGGAAACGATACGTGCGCTGATGGTGCATAGTGCCCGTTGGACCGGGCACATGGATCAACTAGTCGCGCAGTGCGCGACAAAGCGAGAAAAGGCCGACTGTCTTAGGCGGTTCGGTTACGGTATCCCCGATTTGAGGCGCGCGATGGCGTCGGCCGTCGATGATCTCGCCCTGGTCGCACAAAACACGATACGTCCGTTCCGCATAGATGGCGGCAGCGTGCGATTCAACGAGTCGCATATCTATCAGCTTCCCTGGCCCCAGGACGTGCTTGAGGCACTCGACAACACTCGGGTGAGATTGAAAGTCGCCCTCTCCTATTTCGTGGAACCCAACCCCAGCTTTGCCACGAATTTGGACCCGGCACGGTACCAGTCCTTCGGCCTGCGTTTCGATCTCAAGCGCTCACGTGAGACGATTGGGAACTTCAATCGCCGCAACAATGCCGAAGGCTATGACAAAGACGCTCCGCGCGCGGTCAATGAAACGAACGACGGGTGGTTATTCGGCGAAAAGCAGATCTCGTCGGGTTCGCTGCATGTCGATGTGTGGGAGGGGCCAGCCGTCGAACTTGCCGCCCGCAATGCTCTATATATCCATCCGATCTCAGGGTGGTGGCGAGAGCGCAATTCGCTCGGAAGATATGACCAAGAGGCGCGCTACGCGCTTGTGATCAGCCTTGAGACGCCGGGCGTTGAAGTCGACCTTCACACGCCAATTTCCGCATTGGTCCCCGTGCTGGTCGAGGTCCCCATCGAGATATAAATAGCCAGCAATACAAATGCCGAAGCCTTCGATCCCGGGCATCTACTCAATGTCCAGCAATCGATGTGCCTCTTCCGACTATGACCCTGTCTGCTTTCAGGCGATCGGCAGGCAGCCGCAATGGCCGAAATTGGGCGCAAGCGGACGGCTGATTTCTACAAACCTTTCGGCAAGCCCTAGGTTACGCCGGAAGTAACATCTGCAGGCTCTCGTCTGAGACAATTGGTATCAGGTCTACGTAGGCCCGGTGCCGCGCCAAGCGCCGCCCGATCGGAACTTCGAATACGGCGGGCATTGAGATAACCGCTGCTATCAATGCTCCAGTGCCGTAGAGGTAGCGCATCAGCGGGGACGCACGTCGCTCGCACTCAAGCTTCGATATTGCGTGTCGCGTGTCATCATTACCAGCTTGCAAGTAACCCCACCGCTCCAGCTTGGCCGCGCCTCCTTCAGGGATCGATCGCAAGATCGCTTCGATGTCGTTTGCAGGTTGCCATCGATCCAGCTGCGCAGTGTCGAAAAACACCAGAGCTTCTGTAATCTGCTCGGGCAACCACGCGACACCGTCCATAAACTCGATTTTCTCGGACCAATCGATTGGTTCAAAGTCCTCGTCACCGTCAGCAAACACGATAGCCATGTAACCAGCTTAGCACATTGCTCCAGCAAGCCAAACTTGCTCATCAGCTTAGATTATGCTAAGCTTTCAGTAGCTTAGCAACAACGTGAGTGAGTTATGACCCAGCCCGCGAAGGTGCTGGCCGCTGGTGACGTGCGCCGCTTGTATGCGGCAGCTCGGCGCGGGCGGCATGGCACAAGAAACTTTCTAATCGTCAGCCTAAGTTACCGCGCTGGCCTTAGGGCGCAAGAGGTGGCCGGTCTGCAGTGGGGCATGGTTCTACAGGCGAACGGACGCGTTGGCACGTTGCTTAACGTGGCTGGCACGATCGCCAAAAACGGACGCGGCCGTCACATCCCCACCCATCCGGACCTTCGCGCTGCGCTGGATGCTGTCCATCGTGAGCAAGGCCGCCCGCGACAGGGTCCCGTGATACGGTCGCAGCGAGGCACACACATGACCCCTCGCAGCGTCGTCAACTGGTTTGCCGCTTTGTACGCGAAGCTGGGAATGGACGGGTGTTCGTCGCACTCGGGCAGACGCACTTTCATTACCAGCGCAGCCAAGATGGTTAGCAAAGCAGGGGGCTCGTTGCGCGATGTGCAGGAGCTCGCAGGGCACAGAGCGCTGACGACGACCGAACGATACATCGAAGGCGATAGGGACGCGCAGCGCAAGCTCGTGCGGATGATGTGATTACGCTCCCCAGGTTCCGGCTGCTTGAAGCCGGCCTGCGCGCCCGAGGCTATGACACACAGATAGATTGGTCAGAAACAATCCTGCCGCCACTCAGCGCCGATCTGTTTGCGGAAGAAGCCATCTACGTAATCTGCAACTCGGGCATGGCTAACCGTGTCGCGCTGTCGATCTACAACCGCTGCCTAGCGGTTTTAAAAGAGGGCGGCGCTGCTAAGGACGTATTCGGACATCCTGGGAAGGCCGCTGCCATCGATCGCATATGGCTTGAGCGCGAGGAGCTGTTCGCGGACTACGCAGCCGCAGAAGACAAGGTGGAACAGCTCCGGTCCTTGCCATTCATTGGGTCCATCACCGCGTTGCATTTAGCCAAAAACTTCGGCGTCGATACGGCCAAACCCGACGTGCACCTGGAACGGCTCGCGAGGCGCGAGAATACTACGACCGAAGAATTGTGCGCCAGGCTCGCCGCAGAGAGCGGCTATCGCGTAGCGACCATCGATACGATCCTGTGGCGCGCTTGCGCGGATCGGATTCTCAACTCTCAAGTCTACGAGCTCGAAGGATGGGACGCGGCTTTCAAGCCAATACCCTGAGCAACTTAATCTGCTGTCAGCGCTGCTGACGGCTGATCACTAGCGCACTCGCGCTCCGCGGCGGCGTTACCGTCACCTTCAACATCACTGACGAAAGGACACGGCCATGACAGGCAGTGAACGGGCCGCTTGCGCCCGCGATAACGCGCGCGCGCAACAGATCGCGCAACTGAACGACAAGCTGCGCAAAACCGGATCCGGCGGCGCCATCATGGTGACTCGAGGAGTACGGGCCCTGCCCGACTTTAACCCTGTGCGTCTCATGGCGGCTCTGGCCGCGTTCGATGGCTTTGACGAAGACAACGATCCGCATGGTGAGCACGATTTTGGTGACGTCGAGTTCGATGGTGCTGGGCTGCTGTGGAAGGTCGACTACTATGACGAGGACTTGCGTTACGCGTCGTCCGATCCTGCTGACGCAGCCGTGACCAAACGGGTCCTGACAGTGATGCTGCCGGAAGAGTGGTGACAGCTTGGAATGTTCGGGCGCTGCCAGCTGTGCGGCGCCCAACTTCCAGCCAGGTCTCTTTTCTAGAATATCCAAACACTGGGCTTAGCTGCGCAGCTGCGCGGCAAGCCGCTGTGGAGCTCCTCGCATGGATACGATAACAATCCTGACAACGCGGCGCTTACGGCTGCGCACATGGCGCGAAAGCGACAGCGCTGCTTATCATGAGCACTGTAACACCCCTGAGGTCATGAAGTACCTGGGTGGCAAAATGCCGTTACGTCACGTGCGTCGCGAAGTGCGCTGGTACATGCACGACCACGACAAACACGGACACACGTTTTGGGCGCTGGAGCGCAAGCGCGACAAAGCGCTGCTGGGCTTCTGCGGCATCATTCGAGTGCCGGAACTCGATAGCCCAATGCTGGGGCTGCTCGAGATTGGCTGGCGCGTCAGGCGGGACATGTGGCGTCGTGGCTATGCGCATGAAGCGGCCTCGGCCGTGATTAACTGGGCCGAATGGGAGCTTCCAGCCGAAACGCTGTATGCGCGCATCCACCAGGACAATGTGGCAAGCCAAGCGCTGGCGCGTAAACTGGCAATGCGCCGCGCGAGGGTCATGGAAGCAAAGCAGGCCCGGCTCGACGCTGAATTGTGGATCTTCCGCCGGAGCCTGTGACACGTGCCGAGAGGTATGCGTAGAACAAATAGTGAACAATCATCAGTTTCGTCACATTTTTGTCGGGTGCCGCTATGTCGAACATCTGCTTCGCGCCCAAGAGTCGTCGTTAGGGGCTCATTGTCATTGTCCCGATAGCTGCCGCGTCTGGTCGCACGGACATAGCTCGCATACACTGAAGGCGACTTCAACGAGCAGGACGTTTTGCTCGGGATGGCTCCAGCGATCGGTTGTGGTCAGAGAGTGTCGATCAAATCGTGTCGCCGATCCGCTGCAAAATGTTGTCGCCAGGTTGGCAAATTAGCGATGCGGAGGCCTGCTTAGCGGCCCTCAAATAATGGCTTAGCTGTTGCCGGCCGGGCCCAGGCCGAGCAGAGCCGCACGATCGCAGTACAGTGATTGATCCAGGCGATACTGCGATTACCCGCACTTTGTGCGTGATGCCCATTACTTCCTCGGAATGTCACCGAGGGCGTTCCTCAAGCTGGATATGCGCTGTTTAAGCAGTCGCAATTGCGTGTTGAAGTGCTCGAACCCCCGTGCAGGCACTTGGCAGGGATAAGCAGTCCGGGCGAAAAAGGCACTATCGTCGACGCTCGAGACTACTTGCGAAGATCCACCGAGAGCGATTTCTAAAGTTCTATAATGCGGCCATTAGGTCTGCAGATTATTGGAGTCCTGTGATGTGGCAGGCGATCTCCGGAAAATTGTTGAATGGCTTCATAGCGAAAGTGGCTTGGCAATTGCGGAGTAGCTCGGCTTTCCAGAGGTGGAGAAGGCATCGCGTTTGCTGTGTCTTGATCATTGAATAGCCACTCGACAAAGGAGAGAGAAATGACCGAGCCCGCCGCGCACGACGACGACGAATGGGTGTGCCGCCCCGCCTCCGCAGCGCAAGGCACCAACTGCACCGCCGAGCAATACGCGGCCATGTACGACCGCAGCATCGAGGATAGCGCCGGCTTCTGGCTGGAGCAGGCGCAGCGGCTCGAGTGGATCAAAGCACCGACCGTCGCGGGCGACTGGAGCTACGATCCGGTCAGCATCAAGTGGTTCGCGGACGGCCAGCTCAACATCTGCCACAACGCGGTCGACCGCCACGTCGCCGCCGGCAACGGTGACCACCTGGCCCTGATCTTCGAACCCGACGACCCCGCCGGCGAGGTCCGCCGCATCACTTACGCCGAGCTCCAGGCCGAAGTGATCCGCATGGCCAACACGCTCAAAAAGTTGGGCGTGGCCAGGGGCGACCGCGTCACGATCTACATGCCGATGGTGCCTGAAGGCGCCTTTGCCATGCTCGCCTGCGCGCGGATCGGCGCGGTACATTCGGTGATCTTCGGCGGCTTCAGCCCGGAGGCGATCGCCGGCAGGATCGAGGACTGCGCCAGCGACTGGATCGTGTGCGCCGACGAAGGCCTGCGCGGCGGCAAGACGGTGCCGCTCAAGGCCAATGTCGATGCGGCGCTCAAGAAGGTGCCGGTCAAGGCGGTGCTGGTGATCCGCCACACCGGCGGCGCGATCGCGATGACCGAGAGCCGCGACCACTGGTATCACGAACTGTCGCACGGAGTGCCCGCCGACTGCCCGTGCGAGCCGATGAACGCGGAGGACCCGCTGTTCATCCTCTACACCTCGGGCTCCACCGGCAAGCCCAAGGGGCTGCTCCACACCACCGGCGGCTACGCCGTGTGGACGGAGACGACCTTCCGCTACGCCTTAGATTACCGCGCCGGGGAGGTGTTCTGGTGCACCGCCGACATCGGCTGGGTCACGGGGCACAGCTACGTCGTTTATGGTCCGCTGCAGAACGGCGCGACCGCGCTGATGTTCGAAGGCGTGCCCAACTGGCCCGACCACGACCGCTTCTGGGCTACCGTCGCCAAGCACCAAGTTGCCATCTTCTACACCGCCCCCACCGCGATCCGCGCGCTGATGCGCGAAGGTGCAGGGCACGTGGAGAAGCACGACCTCTCCTCGCTGCGCCTGCTCGGCAGCGTCGGCGAGCCGATTAACCCGGAGGCGTGGCGCTGGTACTCCGACACGGTGGGCAGAGGGGCGCTGCCGGTGATTGACACGTGGTGGCAGACCGAAACCGGCGGGGTGATGATCACCACCCTTCCCGGCGCGCACGACATGAAGCCGGGCAGCGCGGGCCGGCCGTTCTTCGGCGTGTGCCCGCAACTGGTCGATGCCGAGGGCGAGGTGCTGGAGGGCGCCGCCAGCGGCAACTTGTGCCTGGTGCGCTCATGGCCGGGCCAGGCGCGCACGATCTACGGCGATCACCAGCGCTTCTCCGACACCTACTTCGTCACCTACCGCGGAAAGTACTTCACCGGCGACGGCTGCCGCCGCGACGCCGATGGGTACTACTGGATCACCGGCCGGGTGGACGACGTGATCAACGTCTCCGGCCACCGGATGGGCACCGCCGAAGTCGAAAGCGCGCTGGTGCTGCACGATCGCGTCGCCGAGGCGGCGGTCGTCGGATTCCCGCACGACATCAAGGGCCAGGGCATCTACTGCTATGTCACCCTAAACGCTGGCGAGGAGCCGCATGAGGCGCTCACCGCCGAACTGCGCCAGCAAGTTCGCACGGAAATCGGTCCTATCGCCACGCCCGATCACCTGCACTTCACCCCGGCGCTGCCAAAGACCCGATCCGGCAAGATCATGCGCCGCATCCTCCGCAAGATTGCCGAGAACGAGGTGGGCGCGCTCGGCGATACCTCGACGCTGGCGGATCCAGGCGTGGTCGATACGCTGATCGAAGGGCGCCTGAACCGCTAGGCGAGAAGAGCACTCCCAGGCGCCTGCCAATTGATCATGTTGATGTTCATAACGACACTGTAACTCACGGCGCGGAACGGTAGCCGCCTCTTTCAACCGGAACGAAGCTGATGCCCTTCTGTGAGCGCACGGCGGACTCCGCTGCGATCACTCGACTGCTTCGGTTGCCGGATCATTAAGCGCAACTTCAACATCGGCATCGATAACATTGGTGTGTGGGTCGAACATGGCCTTCGCCAGCGCAAGCAGACGGCGCTAATTAGTCTCACCGCTCAAGGCAATTCTCTGACGTATCGCGGACCTTCCAGTAGAGGGGCGTCACTGGCAATTCGGAAGAACGATGGCTGAAAGTGAGCTTGAATTTATTTCCATCGCCCTATTAAGAGCGAGCGCTAAAGCATGGCTTCCGCTCACGGCTGAGGGTTGAGCGGTATTCCGAAATCTCATGGGATCGATCAGTAAACATCCATACAGGCGGAGCAGCGTCTCTCGTCATGAGGCTTCGCTCGCCCGGTAATCCTGTTCGATCGTCTTTCGCGCCGACCACAATGCCGCACTGCCAGCGAGAAGAGCAAGAGGACAAACCACTAGTAGAGCGTACGTCAAACCATCTCCTTCGCCCACTGTACCTGCAAAAATGTCACTCAAGATCCCGACCGTTAATGGGCCAAAGCCGAGGGCGACCAAATTAACGACTAACAATGTGACCGCAGAGGCAGTGGCCCGCAGCTTGATAGGTGCGATTGACTGTATCGAACCATACACCGGACCAAAAATAAACGAGCCCGTTAGCGAAGCTGCCATCATTGCGAGAAACACTCCCGACAGGCTCGGCAGAAACAGCACCAGCAAGTAACAAGGCACTACAGCAAGGACACTAAGCGATGCAATCTCGGCATATGCCGCTTTGCTACTTCGGCCGAGTTTATCAGCCAGCTTCCCTCCACTGATAGTTCCAATGATGCCGGCAGCGCCAATCATCAGGCCAGAGATAAGGCCCAGTGTGCCAGATGGCCCGAGGTCCAGGCCGGCCGTGTCGCGTATAGCGACGCTCCAGCGATCGAGTTCCTCGGCGTGGTTACGGAAGATGAAGGATGCGCCGAACGCTCCTGCCGAATATCCGTACAAAGAGAAGAGCGTCATTCCTGCCACAAGACGAGGGTATGACCGAACATTCCATAACGATCGAACCGCCGAAAGTAATGACACCCGAGTGGCGTTATCTGGCCGAACTTTCCACCCACGATTTGCCCTTGGTTCTGGAAGAAAGATCCAGGCGATCACCGCCATGAGGAGACCCGGTGCGCCAGCGATTATAAACGCTCCACGCCACCCTACCCAATAAAGGGCCACCCCCCCGAGAATTGTTCCAATCATTGAGCCAATCGGGATGCCCAGGGAGTAGATGCCGATCGCGGACGCCCGCTTTTCGGGGGGATAGTATTCTGCAATGAGCGAGTGTGACGGTGGCGTTGAACCTGCTTCCCCGATGCCCACACCCACTCGCATAAGGAAAAGGTCGGTCGCATTGCGGGCGAAGCCACAGGCGACGGTGAAGGCGCTCCATGTGAATACTGCGATAGAAATAATACGAACGCGATGCTGCTTCTCGGCCAAGCGCGCAATGGGCACCCCCAGACCGGCGTACAAAAGCGCGAACGATAAACCGGTCACTAGACCAAGCTGCGCATCAGTCAGTCCAAGATCGCGTTTTATACCTTCTGCCAGAATATTAACAATCTGACGATCAACGTAACTAAGCACGTAAATCACCGTCAAAATCAACAATGGCATGCGATTTGGCGTGGACTCTTTATCAGACATACAAGTGCTTCGCCCCATGAGCCAGACGGTTGTAGTTGCAAGTGGCCATATGTCAGATCACTTCCGTTTAGCGCTCACGCACTCGCTGGGAGAGACTTATAGGCACAGGGTACCCGGAGATGTCAGTTCACCTGCATCTGGCTTTTCGTTATTGCCTGTTGCAAGTTGCTTTCGAGAAGTTTGCATGGGTTATCTCGCACGGTGCGTGTGCTGTCAGACCGGGCGAAATCGCGAAGTCACGCGCCAGCAAGGCTCCTAGGCCGATCATTTCCAGCGCCTTATTGTACCTCTATCCCGCGATCATCATCGACCGGCGAGTGAGGGCCTTACAAGTCCACGAAATTGCTCTTCGCCGTTTCAGAATTGAAACGCGGTGCTGGATGTACCGAACCGAAGTTCCCTCGCAGCCGGAGTGCAGCCTAGTTCAAAGCGAGTCCACCTCGCGTCGGTCGGCCATCAACGCTGCGCCCTGCTGGCCCGGTTGTTCTGCCGTTGTCGGGCAATTATCTCTTGAAGGAATTCGAGAAACACCTTCAACTTCGGCGCTATGGCTGCTCGTCCGATGTAAAGCGCGTACAAGGCGGGGGGGTTATGAAGTTCGTAATCCGGAAGCACGCGCACGAGTTCACCTGACCTGAGCTCGTCGGTGATACGGGCCGCCGCAATCGGAGCGATTGCGATGCCACGCTTAACTAAATCAAGCATTAGCATATGGTCAGTTGAGGCAAAACGTTGCCATATCGGTAAGGCGAACCGCTCGGTTTCGCGCTTAAGTTCGAGCACCGGAACATGAGCGGGTAGGCGGCCCGGCTCGATTGAAGCACGATCGAGATAAAAGTTGCCTAAAAATGAGTGCCCCGCAAGGTCGTCCGACGAAGTGGGGAGACCCCGTCGCTTAACATAACCTCGGCTTGCAACGAGGAGAGTTCTGATATCGGCGAGTTTGAGGCACGTAAGCCGAGAATCTGACAGCCAACCAGCGTGCAAGACCACGTCGAGGCTGTTCGGCTGGGGGAGCAGCCGTTCGCCCACACGCACGCGAAGATCGATATCCGGATACCGCTCCAAAAACTCGTGCAGAGTATCAGCAAGCATGTCTCGGCCAACGTCGCCAGGGAACCCGATCCTCAGGGTGCCGGCCGGATGACCCCGATGCGCCGCGAGCTCCGCCTGAGCCTCGTTCATTTCATCCAGAATTCGTAAACAGCGCGCGTGGAAGGTAACGCCCGCTTCGGTAAGCCTAATGCGGCGGCCTGTGCGGTCCACGAGGGCAACCTTGTAGGCTGCTTCGAGTCGGACGACCGCCCTGCTTACGTTGGCTTTTGGAACGCTCAGTGAGCGCGCAGCTCCGGAGATCGATCCTAGTTCCCCCACCTTCGCGAACATCGCGAACGCATCCACTTCCTGCATTCCACTCTCCAGTGGGCGTTCCGCATTTGAAACGTCGTTGTCCGGTTTGGCGAGCTAGTCGAACTTCACTGGCAATTGCAAACCCGCATAGTACGTCGGAGCCGCGTGCGCCTTTCTACCGCAGCTGCGCTACGCAATTTGGCGGCCCAAAAAATTTTGCCCCGCGGATGTGCACGGGCAATGTGTCCGCGCGCTGCGTTGATCACTTGCCTGCGCTGCTCCAGAAAGGACGTAATAATGATGAAGTGGCTGAAAGTCGCCGGAGCCGTAGGCTCGCCGCTGCTTGCGGCAACTGCCTTTCATCTGGCAAGGCGGGGCGAAGGAAGTTTGAGGATGCGGCTCGCAGCCTCGGTGATCCGGAGCAGGGGAAAGCCACTCGCCCGGCTCGACGAATTTCGCGCTGCGGTCGAACGTCGAAAGCCACCTTCGCCAGCTCCTCTGCCTAAGAAGCTTGCGGGTCGATTTACAGTTCGCGACCAGCGAATAAGTACCTCGCGGGTGGTGACGCTCACTCCTAAGTCCTCGCCAATCCGATGCACTATTATCTATCTGCATGGTGGTGCGTACGTGAACGATCTGGTGAAACCGCATTGGGATATCATCGCGGCGCTCTCAAGTGCCGCAGGGGCCACCATGGTAGTTCCGATCTATCCGCTTGCCCCTGAGCGCACGAATGAAGATGCATTTGCGCTGCTCGAGGCAGTTTATCGCCAAGTGCTGGATGTGACTTCCGCAAGTAACATTGTACTCGCGGGTGACTCTGCCGGGGGCGGGCTCGCCCTCGCGCTGGCAGTCGAGCTTCGAGATAAGGCGCTGCCTCTTCCGGCTCGCTTGGTTCTGTTCGCGCCTTGGCTCGATCTGACGCTGGCAGACCCTGCCGCACGAGAAGTCGAATCGTCTGACGTTATGCTGACTGTCGATGCTTTGCGACTGTGCGGGAAATGGTGGGCTGGAATGGCCGATGCTCGCGCACCACGGTTCAGTCCACTCTACGGTGACCTAAAGGGGTTACCCCCGATCGATATCTACCAAGGATCCCAGGACTTGCTGGTCGCTGACGCGCGCAGTTTTGTCACGAAAGCTCAAGCGGCAGGCAACCAGATCTCTTATCGGGAATATCCGGGTGGGTTTCACGTGTTCATGGCTGCGACATTCGTGCCTGAAGCAAAAGACGTGTTTAGGCGCGTAGGACTTACCCTAAGCGGGATCGACGAGGGTGATCACTTGCCTAAATGAGAGTTTGAACCGGTCCTTCGTAAGGCGTAGCAAACAAGTCCTGTCTCCGCATTCTTCCAAATTACTAGACCCAGGCCCGCTTGATTTCTTATTCGAAGGACCTTCTCGGTCGTTCCAAAGCTGGAACAGCGGACACTAAATTTGCATACTTGCCAGCGTTTCATGCTGAGTTGAGGATAGCGTGAAGCTCGCCTTTTGGCGGCTAGGTTCTGACCGCTTTGCGACCGCGGAAATCGCGGGACGATTGCGGCAGCATGGGAGTGGGTTATGATGTGGTACTTGCATGCAGGGCTGCTGGTTCTTGCGTCCCTTACCGGCGTGAGCGCCGCAGGGGCGGAGAAGTGGGTTGCTACATGGCAAGCACCGCCTGCCCCGCCAATGCCCTTGCCGCCGGCAGCCGAATCGCGCCCTACGACGCCTGTTTTCGACGACAAAACCATCATCCAGGTCGTCAGGGTCACCGGCGAGGGCGCCCGGGTTCGACTTCGTTTTAGCAACGAATACGGCGTCACCCCGCTCACCTTGGGCTCTGTTAAAGTCCAGCGCATCTCCCGGCAGCGGTCGAAAGAAGAATTCGGTGCCCAAAATGTGACGTTTTCTCATCGCAACACCGTTACGATTCCGGCCGGGGCCCCAGTTTTGTCGGATCCGGTCGACCTAGAAGTCAAGCAACTCGATGATCTCAAGATTTCGATTTTTGTTGATGGTAAAGCGCCCGCATGCAGCTGCCATGCCGTTGCAGCCGCCACGACAATTGTCTCTCCGACAGGCGATTACACCAACCGCAGTTTTCAGCCGCTACAGCTTCCGTACTCGACATTTCGCGCGTTTCTGACTGGCGTAGAGGTAGAAGCAGCTCCGAAGTCTCGAGTCATCCTCGCGTTCGGGGACTCCATAACCGACGGGTATCTGTCCTCGGCGGACACGAACCGCCGCTATCCGGACCGTTTAGCAGACAGATTGATAGCGCGGAGCGGCAGTCGGTCACCAAATGTGATAAACGCAGGGATCAGTGGCAACCGGCTTCTGGCGGACGGTCGGATCGCGACTATGGGTCAGTCAGCTCTTGGCCGTTTCGATCGAGACGTGCTCTCGGTTCCTGGCGTCAGCCACGTGATTGTACTCGAAGGCATCAATGACATCGGCGTTGGAGGCGCAGTTCCACCAACAACAGCCGATCTGATTGGCGCGTACCGTCAGCTAATCGCACGTGCGAGGTCCCAAGGGATCAAGGTGATCGGCGGCACACTTCTGCCTTACGAAGGCGCCGCTTATTTTCATGAGAACGGTGAAGTGGTGCGCCAGGCCCTCAACGCTTGGATCCGGCAGAGCGGAGAGTTCGACGGTGTGATCGATTTCGATGCTGCGCTGCGCGATCCGACGAACCCGCGCCGGATGCGTGTCGAATTTCAAGCCGGCGATTGGTTGCACCCGAACGACGCGGGGTACCGCGCGATGGCAGACGCAATAGATTTGCGTATCCTCGACAAGTAACGTTTTCGGCAGTTTGACAGCCGAGGCTGTAGCAAAGTTCTTTCGTCAACAGCGACAGGACACAGCTCCCACGGGAGGCGAATTCACCGCACGTATGCGGAAGTCGAGCTTGGCAGCATCGCTGGATTTCTCGTTGCGACAACGGCGATGTCGCATGGCCTTTAAGCGGCTTTAGATACGGGTGCCCGTTCTTGAGGGCCAGCGCAGCATCAATCATCCGCGCTGAGAAAGCTCAGCGTTCGCGTATCATAAGTGAAACATAGAAGCCCGCTTTTGACCACTATGCAATCCTCTCATGCTCTGGGATTTCACGTCCGAGAAAAGGCGGAAAACCGCTTAGGATGTCTGGCATCGCTACCTTCGCGGGCGATGCCCATGGGAGGGTATATCTATGTTCGTGACTCGTTCTTTAAGTGGCGTTTCGCTGGCCGCGGTGGCAACCGCGTTGTCCCTGGCTTCCCCTGCGCAGGCTCAGACCTCGGCGTCGAGCGGCAGTGCATCGCAAACACCGCAGACTGCCGAGTCTTCGCCTGCAGAAGCGGCGGCCACGGGCGAGATCGTGGTAACCGCGACGCGGCGGAACGAGTCAATCCAAGATGTCCCCGTCAGCATCACCGCTCTGTCGGAGAAAGAGCTCGAAGAGAGACACATTACGGATATTAAATCTCTCGCCCTCTCTTCTCCTGGAGTTATCGCGACGGGTGAAGGCAGCTTCAATAAGCCGACCATCCGTGCAATTCAAACATCACAAACGACGAGTTCGTCCGGCACCCAGCGGCCAGTTGCGGTGTTTTTGGACGATCTGCCTCTTACCTCCTCGTCTGCTATTATTCAGGACGTCGCTCCTTACGACCTGAACCGGATTGAAGTTCTCCGCGGTCCTCAGGGAACGCTCTTCGGATCTGGATCTTTGGCTGGGTTGATCCGGTATATCACCAACAAACCAAATCCGGATGAGTTTGATGCCTCGGCCGATCTCGACCTGGGTTCTACGGCGGGAGGATCGCACCGTGCCAGTGTCGGCGCCATGCTCAACGTTCCACTAGTACAAGACCAACTTGCTCTGCGAGTGTCGGGGTTCCTGCGCGACGATGATGGTTATGTTGACAACATAGGTACTGGCGTAAAGAACGCTAACACTACTAAAGACAAAGTGTTGCGAGCTAGTGTCCTCTGGGCCCCCGATTCCAGGTTCACTGGTTCGTTCACATTCAATTACGCTTCAAACCGTGTAGGCGACTCGCCTCTGTACGATCCCGTGTTCGGAGTGAATGTTTATAGCAGCCCTAGGCCGTGGATCACGAAGGTCGATCTTTATCACGGCAACTTGACGCTAGACTACGATATGGGTTGGGCCACCCTCACATCTGCGACTACGTATGCGTCCTCGCCCCAGAAAATGATCGACTTGAACATTTTCGGCGCTGTTCCAACCATTCCTCTCTTCTTCGGCCTAGATTCAAAGATACTGACGAAGCAGCAGGAGCTCCGGCTCGCATCAAATTCCAATGGCCGTTTGGAGTGGGTAACTGGGCTTTACTACCTTGAGCAAACCGCGAAGTCGGCCGTTCAGTTGTATGTACCGACTGAATTTGTCACTGCCCGGAACATCACCGGGGCGCCGACGAATATCAATAATGGCTCGACGATATCGAACACTTTGACGCGCACCACGAGCACGGAAGCTGCCGTTTTTGGTGAGGCAAGTTACCGAGTGACTGAAGCGCTAAAAATCATCGCTGGTGGCCGTCTGACCAATAGCAAGTATGAAAATCGTGCCCTTCCGTCTCTGAGCCTGCCGCGATTTTATGTCGGAGCGTTCACGGGCGGAAATATCGACATATCAGCTCCGCTGACCACACAGGCAGACTTTACGACGGGCAACGAACTGAATTTCACCCCAAAGTTAGGTGTTCAATGGCAGCCCAATAACGACCTGAACATCTACGCGGTGGCGTCCAAAGGATTTCGGCGGCCCAAAGCAAACGGCAACTCCGCGCTCGTTAACGGCGGACGAAGCGTGATCGACCCCAACGATCCGGTTGTCATTCCGATTGGCGCCGATGGGGACAGTCTCTGGAATTATGAGGTCGGCACTAAGGCGACAATGCTGGGTGGGCGACTGACGGCGAATTTGGCTGCGTACTACATCACTTGGGACGACATTCAGATCCAGCTTATCCGGCCGTCCGACCAAGCCACTTTTGACGGTAATGCTGGCGATGCAGAAGCGTTCGGCTTCGAAGCTGAGGTTGTTCTGCGTCCAGCGGTCGGCTTGGAGATCGGTGCTAACCTCACGCTGCAAGAGGGTAAAATTGTCACTATCGATGCTGTTGATGCAAAGATCTCTGGGGCGACGGAGGGGTCGCGCCTTTCCTCCCCGAAGTTCAAGGGGGGCGCGCATGTACGCTACGGTTGGTCCGTCAACGAAAACGACTTTTATGGTCGCGTCGACTTTTATCGCGCTGGCTCCTTCCCCAACACGTTTCCCAATGCGCCCGGTACAGGAAAGCCCGACCCGGGCTATAGCATCGTCCCGGCGTCCTCTGAAATCAATGCAAGTATGGGATGGAGTCGCGGCCGCCTGGGCGCGGTGTTGTACGCGGACAACTTGACCAATAGTGACAGTATAATTTTCGTCAATCCACCACGGGCGGCGTCGGCCCGCGTGGGAACGCGTCGCCCCAGAACTATCGGTATCAGGTTGAGCTGGGATTACCAATAAAGCTAAGGCGGTGGGTAAAAACAATGGTAACTACTACTGTTGATTTTGCTCGCCGCCGATTATCTGGTTGAGGGTTATGGCTCGTACTCACTAGGTTTCGTCCGCATCGGATGAGTAGTCCACCCAGCGATTGGCCACAAAAGCAGCATCCCATCACTCCCGAGAGTGCCTGTGTTAGGTCCTCCTCACATGATGGGTGGCGGCGGAATGACGGGGTTTCTGATGTAGTGCGGTCGAGATTTTTCAGGCGGTCGATTCATAGCTTGGTTCAGGAAGGACGGTAACAATGGCGTACAATACTCCTTTGGACCGCACTACTTCGTCTTCTACGCTCGCCGAAAATCCGAAGTTTCAGATGCTCACGCGAGAACGGGCTCGTCTTGGGTGGACCTTATCGATAGCAATTCTAATTATCTTTTTTGGGTTCATTTTGCTTGTCGCATTCGCCCCCGCCTTCCTTGCTAAGCCCGTGGCTGCCGGATGGACGATGACCATTGGAATTCCCATGGGGATAGGCGTGATCCTCTCTGGAATCGCGCTTACTGCTCTTTATGTTCGGCGCGCAAACGGGAGATTTGACCAGCTGACCAATGAATTGCGTCGGGAGGCAGGTCAATGAATGGATCGCACAGGAACGTCGCAGCCGCCCTGGTTCTGACGGCTTTGCTTTGGCCGGCGGTTGCCTTAGCCGACGCCCTCGCTTCTCCGAACCAGCCCCAAGAGACAAACTGGTCAGCGATAGCGGTGTTTGCAGCCTTCGTACTGCTTACACTCGGGATAACACGGTGGGCGGCTGGCCGCACTAAAACCACGTCTGACTTTTATGCAGCCGGCGGGGGGATCACGGGTTTTCAGAACGGACTTGCGATCGCCGGCGACTACATGTCGGCTGCTTCATTCCTCGGCATCTCAGCGCAGATTTTCGCCGATGGCTATGACGGACTGATCTACTCCACAGGGTTTCTTGTAGGTTGGCCCATAATTCTCTTCTTGCTGGCAGAGCGGTTCCGTAACCTAGGCCGTTATACGTTTGCGGATGTAGCCTCATTTCGTTTCGGTCAGACACCGGTGCGGATGTTCGCCGCCTTTAGTACGCTAACGGTCGTATTGTTTTACCTAATCGCGCAAATGGTTGGCGCCGGACAGCTTATCAAACTGTTGTTCGGCCTACCCTACGAAGCAGCGGTGGTGATCGTCGGAATCCTGATGACACTCTATGTCATTTTTGGAGGAATGATTGCGACGACTTGGGTCCAAATCGTAAAAGCAGTTCTCCTACTGGGCTGTGCCAGCGTCATGGCGTTCGTCGTACTTGCGGGTTTTAATTTTTCGCTAGATGCGCTGTTTGCGCGCGCAGTCGAAGTCAAAACAGGGCTCGCGGCCCAGGGCGGCGCTTCGCCAACAGAAGCGGCAGTCGAAGGTGTCTCAATCATGGGGCCGGGCAATTTCATCAGAGATCCCGTCTCGGCGATCTCATTCGGTATGGCGCTGATGTTCGGTACCGCCGGGCTGCCACACATCCTCATGCGCTTCATAACCGTTCCTAATGCCAAAGAGGCCCGAAAGTCGGTGCTTTGGGCAACCGGATGGATCGGCTATTTTTACCTTCTCACCTTCGTGATTGGCTTCGGGGCGATTGTCCTTGTCGCTACTGACCCTAGCTACCTGGATCCGCAAGGAGCGTTGCGCGGCGGCGGTAACATGGCGGCAGTTCATCTTGCGACCGCGCTCGGGGGCGACCTCTTTTTAGGGTTTGTATCGGCTGTAGCGTTCGCAACAATCCTCGCAGTGGTTGCTGGCCTTACTCTATCTGGCGCGTCAGCTATCAGTCATGATATATACGCCTCGGTCATATGTAAGGGCGCAGCGACTTCACGCGATGAACTTCGCGTTTCACGTTGGACCGTTCTAGTGCTTGCCCTTGCAGCGATCTTACTAGGCATACTCTTCGAAGAACAGAATGTTGCATTTATGGTCAGCCTCGCCTTCGCGCTCGCTGCTTCAGGTAACTTTCCCGTTCTTCTGATGTCGATGCTTTGGAAAGATTGCACGACCCGCGGGGCGGTCTCCGGTGGGTTAGTTGGACTAATAACGGCTTTAGCGTTGACGATTCTGTCGCCGGCAGTTTGGGTGACGGTCCTAGGTAATCCCGTAGCGCCGTTCCCGTACTCATCGCCGGCAATCTTCTCGATGCCATTGGCCTTCGTGACCATCTGGCTTGTATCCATTTTCGACCGCAGCAAGCGCGCCGCCAAGGACAGAGAAGGCTTCCTGGAGCAGTACGTGCGAGCTGAAACTGGCATCGGCGCCACCGCGGCGGGCGACCATTAGTTGTTCCGCATGCGGTGGAACCACTTTACAGGCGAAGCTCCAACCGGGCCGGTGGTGCGGCCCACTAATAGTTGGTCGGGCATAACCGGACCGGGCTGTTGTTGGCTTTTGGAACATCGGGACGCCATCGCCAAAGTGACGTAGGACGTGTGAGCGAACACTTTGATGAGTTCCTCCTCAAGCTCGCGCCCTCCCGGGCAAGCAGGACGTCGACGACTGAAGGTCGCATAAGGTGCCAAGGGGAGCCACACCGAAGCTGAACAGCGCCGGCATAGAGACGCTACCCGTCACTTGCATCCTTATCGGCCGTCGCCAAGCGCACATTAGATGGTGCGTGGCTGTCTAAGAAAAGGTGATGCGCAAGCTTTGGCCTAAGATCGAGGAGCGGGCTTCAGCCGCCCGGTACCGGCGCCTTCAGGGCCCAGGCCTTTTTGCTTACCTCCATTAGCGTCATCAACACTCAGGAGAGGCTAACAAGAACAATGCAGGGAGTTCGCACGTGAAGTTCGCCTAGCTATGACGAAGGCATAGCCCCTGGGGCGATAGCCTACGACGCGCGGATTTCCAGCAATGCACCTCCGTCGACGCTGCTTAAAAAAACTTTGCCGCCGCTCTCAACGACCCCAGTTGCACCAAAAAAGTCTGTGCGGCTGGTCTGAAGATCGGCCAAGACCCGGCCGTTGGTGTCGAACGCCATTACCCAAGTAGTTCCGCTAGTTTGGGTCAAAGGTAGCTGCAATCGTTTCCAAGCTAGTTTCCGTACAGGACCCGGAACTTTGCTCAAGTTATCTAGGCTTTTCTGACGCGCATTGGGCATCGCGGCCCAGAAGCGACCATTCTTCACCGATGATAAATTATCCGCAAATCCGGGCAAGTTGTCAGCGATGACCTCCAACTCACCTTGGCGTGTTCCTTGAAGCCAAAGTTTTGACAAACGATAGCCGTCCGTCTCGGCGAAGATCAGCGCCTCTTCGTACTCAGTAAGCGTAACCCCATTTGCGAAGTGCAGGCCTTCAAGCACGATCTCTACCCGGCCGTCCGGGTCACGGCGAAACAATCGGCCAGACGGGCGGTGCTCAAGCATCGCCCCTATGTAGTGTTCGAAGTCAAAGCGATTTGTCGATTCAGTGAACCAGTATGTGCCGTCCTTGGAAGCGGTCACATTCGAGCAGAAGCGAAGTGGAATTCCCTCGACTGAGTGGACGAGCGTTTCGATTTCTGCAGTAGCCGGATCAAGCCGGAGAAGACCGCGCTGCGCGTCGCAAATAAGGACGCGTCCATCTTCCAATACCTCGAGCCCCAGAGGCCGGCCGCCTGTTCGGCCGAGTGTCTCCTCTTGGCCCGATGCAAGTTCAAGACGGATGATTCTTCCGTCGGCGAGGCCGCAAAGAAGGCGACCTTTCGCATCCGCGACCACATCCTCTGCACCGTGGCCGCTAAGCGGAATAAGACGTGCCGGCGGAAAAGGGGTGAGGGATTCCTCCTGCGACGCCCGCTCCGGCGCGGAAGGTAGAGTTCGGCATGCTGGATCAAGTGTCGGCTTCGGCACAGGCGCGACCTGAGGGATGGTGACCCTGCCATCTTTGACAAAGATATGAGTTTCTTCGACCGGGTAGGCGTGAACGGCTGAACAGTATTCTGCGGTAGCGTCCGACAACGATTTTAGAGCAGCCTCTTCGAAAAACGCAGTCCTTGCTGCCTCGTCCGCGAAGCCAAGGACGATCGAGGCGTGGAATGCCTCGGCAGGCGGGTTGTCATGGGCTACTCCCGGGGTGTCCCAACTACCTTCGCTCCACCGCGTGAACACTTGCGTGTTCAGCTCGTGAAGCGACACGAATCGCGCAAGAGCCGGACCCATCCATCTGTGAATAAACTTAGCAAACTTCGCAGGTTCCACGTGGGGCCGGCGCCGCAACAGGACTACGCTGCGAGACCCCACAGCGCCTCGGCTTGCCAGATCGTACCAACGGCCTCCGCCCGGACCGCAAGAGTACAGAACGGTTCGGGCGAACGCATTGCGTTCGTCCTCAAAAATGAGCGGTATTAGCTTATTGGGCTTAAGCATCGCCGCGACGGACTTGATGACAACTTCAGGCATGCCGTCGATCCGGCGGGCTTCAGGAATCTCAGTTTCGAAACCCTCGACACGGGGCCATAACCCTTCGCCAAGTTCCGCGAAGTGATGCTGGCGGTAGTCACGGAAAGAGGCTTGGCGAGCGACGAGTTGCGCGTGCGGACCCCGCCAATGTGCCCTGACTTGCTCGCGAGGCAGGTCAGACCGGAACCACAACAAGACTGAGGCTCCTAGAGTCTTACGGACCGCTATGGTTCCGGAAGCCATAGTCAGTAGACCTCGAACAGGCCAGCCGCGCCCATGCCGCCGCCGACGCACATGGTGACGACGACGTACTTCTCGCCCCGGCGCTTGCCTTCGCGGATCGCGTGGCCGACGCAGCGCGCGCCGGTCATGCCATAGGGGTGGCCGATCGAGATCGAGCCGCCGTTGACGTTGAGCTTGTCGTTCGGGATGCCGAGCACGTCCTGGCAGTACAAGACCTGCACCGCGAACGCCTCGTTCAGTTCCCACACGCCGATGTCGTCCACCGACAGGCCGAAGCGGCCAAGCAGCTTGGGAATGGCGAACACGGGGCCGATACCCATCTCGTCAGGCTCCGTGCCCGCGACCGCCATGCCGACATAGCGCGCCATCGGGGTCAGCCCGCGCGCCGCGGCAACCCCGGCTTCCATCACGATCACGGCAGCCGAACCGTCCGACAGCTGGCTGGCGTTGCCGGCGGTGATGGTGCCGCCCTCGATCACCGTCTTGAGGCCCTGCAGCCCCTCCAGCGTGGTCTCGGGACGGTTGCCTTCGTCCTTCTTCAAGGTGATCTCGCGGTCGGAGACTTCGCCGGTCGCCTTGTCCTGCACCTTCATGGTGGTGGTCACTTCGACGATCTCATCGTCAAAGATGCCGGCGGCCTGGGCGGCGGCGGTGCGCTGCTGGCTCTGCAAACCATAAGCGTCCTGCCGGTCGCGGCCGATGCCATATCGCGCGGCCACCGTTTCGGCGGTTTGCAGCATCGGCATGTAGATCGACTTGTGCATCGCCATCAGCGACGGGTCGGGCTGCACCCGCATGTCCTTGGTCTGCACGAGGCTGATCGAATCCTGTCCGCCGGCGGCGACGATGTCCATCCGGTCGACGATCACCTGCTTGGCGGCGGTGGCGATGCTCATCAGGCCGCTGGAGCACTGGCGGTCCATGGTCATGCCCGACACGGTCACCGGGCACCCGGCGCGTAGCGCGACCTGGCGAGCGAGGTTGCCGCCCTGCGTGCCCTGCTGGAGCGCGGCGCCCCACAACACGTCGTCGATCTCGGCCGGGTCGATGCCGGCGCGCTCGATGGCAGGCTTCAGCGACAAGGCGCCGAGCGTCGGCCCGAGAGTGTTGTTGAACGCGCCCTTGTAGGCACGCCCGATGGGGGTGCGGGCGGTGGAGACGATAACGGCGTCACGCATACTTCTGTCCCTTAGGCTTGAGCGGATTGCGATGCGGAGGTCAGCTCGCGCGTGATCTGAGCGGCGCCTGATTCTGGCACAATTTCGTCGGCACGATCACCTATTGCCTCCCAATTGGCGACAACCCCTTCGGCCGCGTCTTCTCCGCTACCAACAAAGGCACCTTGCGTAAGTGTTACGTACGCACGCTCAAAGTGACCTGCACCTGCGCATAAAATGGCGCGCGTCGGTGCGTCATCTTCTACGAGCTTAAGGAGGCCCGGGCTGACGCGCTCAGGCACCAAAAGCGCCTTCATCGGCTCTGGTAGAAGTCCGTCGGTCATCGCTGTAGCAGCAGTTGGCGCGAGGCAATTCACGCGGATGTTGTTCTTAGCACCTTCAATAGCGAGCGTCTGCATAAGCCCAACCAAGGCCATCTTCGCTGCCCCGTAATTAGCCTGGCCAAAGTTACCGAAAAGCCCCGAGGATGAGGTAGTCATCACCACGCGGCCATAATTCTGTGCCTTCATGATGTTCCAAACCGCTTTGGTGCAGATGACGGCGCCAATAAGGTGCACGTCAACGACTGCGCGGAAGTCTTCGATGGTCATCTTCGCGAAGGATGCATCGCGCAAAATGCCGGCATTATTTACTAGGATGTCCACGGTCCCCCACCGCGACATCGCTGCCTCCACCACTGCCGCGACTTGCGCCTCATCCGTCACCGAGCCCTGCGCCGCGATAGCCGCGCCACCTGCAGCGGCGATCTCGGAGGCGACCTGCTCAGCGCCAGTGCCAAGATCGTTTACGATCACCTTTGCTCCGTACCGGGCCAGCAGCAGTGCATGCGCGCGACCTAGTCCGCCGCCGGCTCCCGTTACGATCGCAACCCGCCCATTCAAATCGGTCATAATGTTCCTCGTGTTTCTTGGTGTGCGGATGACGCTTCATAGCGATCACGCAGATCCCGCTTCAGGACCTTGCCAATGGCGCTGCGCGGTAGCTCCTCGATGGGTGTTAGACCCGAAAGCCGCTGCGTCTTACCTACGCGTGCATTGAACCATGTAAGTAGTTCCGTGGCCTCGACCCCGCCATCTGCCGGGACGAAATATGCGAAGGGAGTTTCCCCCCAAGTTTGGGAGGGGACCCCCACCACCGCTGCATCTGCCACTCGCGGGTGCTCGAGCAATACCGCCTCTAAATCGGCTGGGTAGATGTTGAAGCCACCTGAAATGATCAGGTCCTTAGAACGCCCCAACAGCGTCAGAAAACCGTCCTCGTCGAAGCGGCCGAGATCGCCATGCCGAATGAAAATATTGCCATCGCTATCGCGCCAGGTTGCGGCTTCCGTGGCTTCCTTGCGGCCGTGATAGCCGCTCATCATGAACGATGATCTACCTACAACTTCACCGATCATCCCTCGAGCTACCTCCTGACCGTGCTCATCGATAAGGCGGATGTCGTTATTGGGAGCTGGTTGGCCGACCGTATGAAGCTTCTCAGGGAAGTGGTTCGCGTAAAGAAGGCATGTGCCTCCACCCTCGGTCATGCCATATATCTCGAGCAACTCGCCGGGCCAGCGTGCGACTACATCGGACTTTAGCTCTGCGGGGAAAGGAGCGCTTGTACACGTTTTCAAACGGAAAGCGGACAAGTCGAAGCGATCGAAGTCAGATATCGCCATTATTCTCTGGTACTGAACTGGAACCAGCATCGCATGGGTCGCACGCTCCCGCTCGGCCACTTCCAGGAAGCGTTGAGCGTCAAACTTCCCGAGAAGTATCGCCGTGCCCCCGAAAGCGATTGTGGGGATCAGCGTCGTAAGCGTGGTGTTCGAGTAAAGTGGAGTCGCCACCATGGTGACTGCGTCTTCGAAGCCTGCATTCGCCCACGAGATCGTTTGGGTCCACCTTGTGCCGTGGGTGTGCACAATGCCTTTGGGCGTACCGGTCGTTCCCGATGAATAAATGATGTTGAACGGGTCACCGGCTTCGATCACCACCGGCATCGGACGGATCGTGTCGGGGACAAGCCACTGTTCCAAGTTTTCTAGGAGAATAACGTCCGCGGTTACTGAGGGCAGCACTGCAGCCGCTTCGGCGTCCACAAACACAACGCGCGCGGTGCTGTCGCTGATCATAGCCGCAATTTGCGCTGGTGTCGCCGACGGCGCCATCGGCGCCGGTACGCAGCCGGCCCGCAAAATACCAAAAAATAGAGCAGCGCTCGAAACGGTTGTTCCAGCGATCATTGCAACTGCACTGCCTTTCACGACGCCATCGCGTTGCAGTGCAGCAGCGAGTCGATCCATAAACAGGTTGAGCTCTGCGTAGGTCAACGAGTCGTCGCTGGTTACAAGCGCGCGCCTGTCGCCGCGTTCTTCAGCATGCGCAGAAATTAGCGCTGCAACGGTCCCAAACCTGCGACCGAGCAGCTCCTTGGAGCCGATCATTTATGTAATATACCTTTCCCGATCCTCGTCCGAGCGGATCATGCACGCTCCATTCTTGTTGAATAGCCAATTGAAGTGAGACCGAAAGTTCCTGAATTGGAACGCTGTCACCAACATTGGCTTTAGGCGGCACCACGCCTTGCTGGGCTTCCTCGACCCCACTTTTCGAGCTCGGAGCGGTCGCTAACGTGCTCAAGACGACGGGCGTTTCAGCTATCTTGTCGGAGGTAAAACGAGTTCGCCACGATATCCAAGCCGGCATGTAAACCGAGACCCGTTCTCGGTCGCAGAACCTGCGCCGCCCACCCGCATTCGATAAGTCGCCAGATCTCCGTATGGCGAGGATAGCACCAATTTGGCGGAAGACACCTTAGCTTTGGGCGTAGGGGTGGCACCCAAAACACTTGAAACTATGGCGTACTCCCGATGAGGTACCGCGCTTTCAGCGGCTTCGCGTTCGCGACAAACTTCCTCCTCGATCACAAAGGTCTCCCAGGATCCTCGGATACGCGGCGCCATCTTCTGGCACGGTTCTGGTGTTATTGAACGACCGAAAAATTCCCGCCTTCAGCACTCTTCGATGGCGCTTGGCGGGTGCCGGTAGTTTGCTTCAGCATTCTCCCGTAAGCTAATCATACGGCCTCCCACAGCACTGTTATTGATTGGACCAGTGTCGCGACGCGAGTGGTAACGACTAGAGGCGCATATTCGACGGGAGCGTTTCACGATTGGAACGACGAGCAGGCACGAGTTGCCGCTCGCTCATCAGATTGATTGGTTGACGTGACGGTTCCGCCATTGACCGCAACAACTCCTGGGCGAATGGGCGGGTAAAGCCTGATCAGCTAGGCAACCTAGAGTGGCCAAGCACCATCTCTTTGTTCGGTCGTCCCCGTCGTGGTGCCGGACAGCCGTTTTGGCGTAGTTCACGTCAAAAAGCTGCCCGTCCGCAACCGGCCCAGCTCTAGACATTCAGTCCAAAACTGGCAGTCGATCACCATCCCAGTTCGCTTGCAACTATCTGAGAGGCGGACTGCTCACTCCCGATAGCGCGCTGCCCACTTGGGCCTCTCACCCTCAGCGAAGTCTTCTTCTATCGTCTCGGTTGAGCCTGACTCGTACAGGAACGCCAACAGCATATCTGGCGCGATGTTGTTCTGATCGGCGTACTCGAGCTCCGTAGCCAAACGACTGCGCGTCGTGCTTGACGGTATCTGGAAATAGCCATCGTCAGCTTCGGCCAGGCGCATAACCCACCACGAGCCTTTTCCCTTGCCTCGGTGGCGGCTCCAATATTGCTTGTCGCGCTGCTGAATGTGGTCTTCAAGCGCTTGAAGTTCGCCAGCCCTCTTGATGGCCCGGTAGTAGCGATAAAATTCGTCCTTAAGCTCGTTTAGCGGACGACGGCGCGGGTAGGGTGACGGGGGCCGTTTGCACGCTTCTCTATAGATGCGCTCGAAGCGCTTTCGCCAGCCCACAAAGTCAGTCAGCTTCGGCTTGGAGGGTTTCGACGCTTTGGCCATTCTGCGTTTACCTCCTCAGGTCTTTGCGACTTTCCGTACACGCACTGTCCCATTTTTCTGGGATTGTCATCAACTCATACCGCACAATCCCACGAAATTGGGATCGTGTGTTGTTTGTCGTGTGGGCTTCGAAAAGGCCATGAAAGTAGAACTGTAAAAACTCGTTTGCCTCGAATTTCATCGAGAGTGAATGGAGTAAATATAATGGAAAAGACCTTCTGTGGGGCTCAGAGTGAGCCGCAGATCACTCATCTTACCGAACATCAGCTTGCACAGCGTCTGAATGTTTCAGTCCGCACACTGCAGGGCTGGCGTATTCGTGGAGAGGGAGTTCCCTTTCTCAAGCTCGGTCGCTGCATTCGTTATCCGATTGCCGCTGTCGAGGGGTGGGAACGAGCGCACCTGTTTCTCAGCACGTCAGCGGTGGGCGCTTGTAGTATACATCAGATGTACGGTGATCCTGCAGAGGGGGCCGTACAATGAGCTCCCGTGTTAAGAGCCAAGTCGAGAAGGCCTTAAGGCGTCTTCTGAAAAGCCGGCCAACGCGCCAGAAGCCTGCCCGCTACAGGGAGGTGAAAAAGACCCGGCACGCGAGGGAGAAAATTACTGAGAGCTTCAGGCAATATGGAGTGAAACTTGAAGCTCGCGCTGATCAGTTGCCGCTTAACAGGAAAGATCGGCGTCGGCTTGAGGCCCTGTCAGGTACCCGACCGTACGGCGATCAGCTTCGCTGTTCAGACATCCCCGCCCGGGTGAAGTTCGCCAACCTGTTGGTAAGTGAAATCCGGGACCTAGAGGCTAACGATCCAGATCTGCAGTTCATGTTCGTCACGCTGCTGGCGGACGAGGGAATAATGTCGGACCGGCGCCCAGCCGTCTACCTGGACAGCCTTCTTGAAAAGGCGCGGCGGGCGATGATCAAGATGCAGGTGGACGGAATTACCGCGCTCGAAGTGTCACCCCTTATGAACTACCCGGGGGGAGGGGCGGGTCGCAGCCTCCTTCTGCATGTCCACATGCTTATCTGGTATAATCCCAAAATGCGGCTGGCACCGATGCCGAACATGGAGTTGGTCCCGCAACGTGGCATTCAAGCCTGGACATCTCGGTTTGGCGCCGATCCGATCGTGGTGACGCCGATCACGCCTGAATTAGGGACTGCAGCGTACTGGGCTGCCTACATGTTGAAGGCCCCGTATGAAGCCAAGAACCTAGTGCAGAAAAAGAAGGAGGAGTTCTACCAGTACAAGATGATGAAAACCATTAAAGGGTACCGGCCGGAACTTGCAATGCGGGTTCACGAGTTGTTGAGCCAACTGCCGCTGACGGCGCTGTGCATCGGCACGAAGGGTGGGGCGACCATACTGTCGCGATGCCGCAAGCAGGTAAAGCGATGGGCGAAAACTAGGGTGTATGACACGCCGACCCCCGTCGCCCCATTCAATGAACGGAAGTTTTGGGAGCGCACTCACCGCCAGCGGCGGAAGCGCTATCGGCCGTTTTACATCTTGGGACCGACCGTCGACTAACGATAGCGGGAACCTCAGGAACGGGCTCGTCGGAAGATCAATTATCCGACGAGCCCGTCATCTTCTGTTTGTGCTTCTATGTCGTTAATTCCGCTAGGCTTGCCCGTCGTCGGCCGCCGAAGCGCCCCTATCTGACTCCCGATCAGATTGGCGCCTTTCAAGGCCGGGTCGCTATCTAGATGGGCGTAACGCAGGGTAGTCTGTGCTTGAGTGTGTCCCAAGAGCCTGCCGACAACCGCCAGGGTTGCGCCGGCTCCGATTGCGACACTCGCTGCGGTATGCCGGAGATCGTGTATTCTCACCCCCTCTAGGCCTGCCTCACTGCAGACCTTAAGCCAAGGCTTACGCAAGTTGACGATCGGTGACCCTGTCGTCCTGCCCGCGAAGATCATATCGCCGCGGCCACTTTGCGCGTGCTGTTCCTGCAGTATCGCAAGTGCCTCGTCGTTAAGGTAGATAGGCTTAGCACCTGTCTTGCTGTCGGGCAGAGCAATGACCTTGCGGTCCCATTGAACCCAATCCCACCGGGCGATCCTCAGCTCCCCTGACCGCGCTCCCGTCAACAGCAGAAGTCGAACCAGGTTCGCGAGGTGGCCAGTGATTTCCGATCTAGACTCCAGAGCATCAAGAGCTTCAAAAAGGCGGCTGATCTCCGCAGCGGACAGGAAGCGCTGCCTCTGCCTTTCAGAGAACCGGGTAACGTGCTTGCAAGGATTCGTCCCTTGGTTCCGCCACCCCCATGCCTCAGCAAGGTTCAGTAGGCGAGACAGAAGAGCCAATGTGCGATTTGCTTGGTAAGGAGTAGCTCGCATCGCCTTGTGGAACTTATCCACCTCGGCGCGGCTGAGATCGCCTACTATGTGACTGGCAAAGGCAGGACCGATGGCATTAGCCCAAATTGAGCAGTAGTCCGCGCGCGTGCCAGGCTTCTTTAAGCCTAAGTGGTCGGCGGCGAATCGCTCCCAAAGGTCGATAAGCCGCGGTTCTGCACCCCGAGATCTTCGTTCCTGCTGAGGGTCCTCACCGCGCGCTACGGCTGCGGCTGCTTGCTTCGCGAGTTTCCGCGCTTGATCCACTGTTATCGCCCCGTGAGTACCGAGGCCGAGCCACCGCTGGCGCCCGCCTCTCCCTCCTGCGGTCCGATATTTCAGAACATACTTTCGGGTCCCGGAAGGTAAGACCTTTATAGCGAAACCTGGGATTTGATCGTCCCAACTCAACACCGGTGAACTGGCGGGCACGGACACCGCCTCGACGGAAGCTTTTGTAAGTCGCGGCACCCGATTGCTCCTATGTGCCAACCGGGTAGCACATCAGGCAGCAACCACATAGCGACCACCGGGAAAAGGATTGAGGCGCAACCGGTAGCACTCGAGCGTAGACAAGTTAGGCAAATATCGCCTTAGGTCAGGTGCTTAGAGTAGGTGAGGGTATTAGAGCGTGATCGCCAGCGCGCTCGCGACCAAAACTTTTAATCAGTAGGTCGCTGGTTCGAACCCAGCAGGGCTCACCACTCCCGCAGCCATTCACAGACGTGCGGCGCCTCGTCAGATTTGGTGGGGTGCGCGCGTGTGGCAGGCGGACGGCACGCCGTGGAGACATGCGCTACCCGTTCGGGATCAGGTTTCCTGCTCGGTCCGTGCGAGCAGGTCCATCAGGTTTCGCGCGGCGTCCCGATCCTCCTCCAGCTTGAACGCTATGTCGAGATCCGGCGCTTCGCCCAGCAGATACAGCAGCGACCATAGCGCGAAGCGGCGCGACCGGTCGGCGGACAGGCCGAAATCGACGCGCAGGCGATCCAGCCCCGCTTCCCGCATCGCGAGCGACGCGTGCGCCAGATCGGTGGTGCCGAAGTAATGGTCGAGCAAATGATCGAGGTCCATGACCCGGGCTTAGCGCCGCTCGCGCCCAAGGCGAAGCATTACGCAGCCTGGGTTGGACATCGCGCCGCGCCACCCCACTTGGCGCAGCGGGTCCGAGGCGGTGGACCCGCGCCAGCGGGAGTTACGCGAATTGAAGATCGTCAATGGTGCCAGCCTCGCGCCGCGTTCAGGGGGCGCACCCCGGCAGATCGTGCTGCTGCTCCATGGCTATGGCTCGAGCGGCAGAGACATGATCTCGTTCGCGCCGCACTGGCAGGATGCATTGCCGGACGCGCTGTTTCTGGCGCCGCACGCCCCGCAGCGGTGCGGGTTCATGGCGTCAGGGTACCAGTGGTGGGGCTTAACCGGCTTCCACCCGCAGGCGCTTGCCGCAGGTGCCTCGTCCGCCGCGCCCGCGATCGACGCGTTCCTCGATCGCAAGCTGGCGCAGTATGATCTGACCGAACGGGACCTGGCGCTGGTCGGGTTCAGCCAGGGCACGATGATGGCGCTGCACGTGGGTTTGCGGCGACCCCGGCCGGTGGCGGCGATCGTCGGCTATTCCGGCATGCTGACCGGAGCCGGCGAGTTGCACCGTCTTCCGGAGGCCAAGCCGCCGGTCTTGCTGGTTCACGGCTCGGCCGATCCGGTGGTGCCGGTCGCCGCGCTCCACCTGGCGGAGAGCGAGCTCAGGCGCGCAGGGGTCGAGGTGACCACGCACGTATCCATGGGGCTGGGGCACAGCGTCGATCCACACGGGATCAGGCTGGGGCACGATTTCGTGGCCGAGGCGCTGCAAGGCCCGCGGTGAGCTGCACGGCGGACGCAGCGCCGCGGGAGGCGCGTCAGGGCGTTTCAGCGGCATAGGCGCAGCAGAACACGTCCACCGCGCCGGCGATCCGCGCCTGGATGCGAACCGGATCGCTGGGATGGCCGAACCGCCGTTCCAGATCCCCCATCCCCTTGCACATGCTGACGAACTGCTCCGCTGCGAGGTCAGGGTCGTCCGCCTGCATCGTGCCGGCATCGCACATCTGGCGGATGAACCGGGCGAACGCCTGTTTCATCCGGTGCGGACCCGCCGCCAGGAACACCGCGCCCAGTTCAGGTTCCTTTTCGGTCTCCGCAGCGATGCGGCGCTCGAACTGGACCATCTCGGGGCGCGACAGGAACGCGACCATCCCGGTGCCGATCGCGGTCAAATGCTCGCGCAAGGACCTGCGGCCGATATCGTCGATCGAGAATTGGGTCCTGAGGCGGCTGCACTCCTCCTCGACCGCAGCGGTGAACAATGCGCGCTTGTCGCCGAAGTGATTGTACACGGTGACCTTGGACACATTCGCGTCGGCCGCGATCTGCTCGATCGACGCTCCGCCAAACCCGTGTTCGAAAAACGCCGCGCTGGCGGCGGCGAGGATCGCCTCGCGTTTCGCCGGATCGGCCGGCCGACCCTTGGTAGAGCCATGATCGTTTGACATCCTGAACGGTCCAGTTCAATTAAACGCAGGCGTTCAGTAATGGGCCTGCGCATGGAGGGAGGCAAGACGGCATGATCTGGATTGCCATCCGCATGCTGACCGGCGACGCGCAGAAGTTCTACGGCCTGGTGTTCGGCATCGCGTTCTCGACCCTGCTCATCACCCAGCAGCTGACAATCTTCGTCAACCTGATCGAACGCGGATCGAGCGGGGTGTACAACGTCTCCAGCGCCGATGTGTGGGTGATGGACGAGGTCAGCCGCACCACCGATGTCAATTATCCGATGCCATCGACCGCGCTCGACAAGGTGCGCAGCGTGCCGGGCGTCGAATGGGCGGTGCCGCACCTGCGCGCATCGGCTTCGGTGCGCTCGGGCGATGGCGACCTGGAAGGGGTGGCGATCATCGGGGTGGACGACGCGACCCTGATCGGCCTGCCGCGCTCGATGGTCATGGGCAGCGCAGAGGTTCTCTCGCAGCCCGACAGCGTGATTATCGACGATGTCGGCGTGACCCGGCTGTTCGAGGACGGCAGCAGCCCGATCGGCCAGCGGCTGGAGCTGAACGATCAGCGGGCGGTGATCCGCGGCGTGGCGGATGCGCTCCCCAGCTTCACCAGCCAGGTGACGTTGTACACCAAGTACACACAGGCCCTTCGCTACGTGCCGGGAACGCGCAACCGGCTGTCGTTCGTGCTGGTCGGGGCGGCGGACGGCGTTTCCGCAGGCACCCTGGCGCAGCGCATTCACGAGGATACGGGACTGCGGGCGCGGACGCGCGACGAGCTGGCCCGGGACGGCATCCAGTTCATCATCGACAACACCGGCATCCCGCTGAACTTCGGGATCACAGTGGCGCTGGGGTTCATCGTCGGCGTGGCGATCGTCGGGCTGACCTTCAGCCTGTTCATCCGCGACAACATCAAACAATTCGGTGCGCTCAAGGCGATCGGCGTGACCAACGGCAAGATCAGGCGGATGGTCGCCGCGCAAGCCGGCCTGGTCGGCCTGATCGGTTATGGCCTCGGCGTTCTGGGGACGGTCGCCTTCATCTGGAGCTTCTCCAGCAATCCCACCTTCAAGGGGTTCTACATCCCGTGGCAGATTCCGCTGATCAGCCTGGCGGCGGTCGCGCTGATCCTGGCGCTGACGGGGTGGCTGGCGTTGCGCAACGTCCTGCGCACCGAACCCGCTTCGGTGTTCCGCTGATGGATGCGCCGATGGACACCGGCCCGATCGGCGGCAGCGCCCCCGGGGAAGCGGCGATCAGCACCCGCGGCGTCACGCGCGACTTTAAGGCGGGGCAGCAGACGATCACCGTGCTCCACGGCATCGACCTTGATGTCCGGGCGGGAGAGTTGACCTACCTTGTCGGTGAAAGCGGTTCAGGCAAGACCACCCTGATCTCGATCATGTGCGGCATCCTGTGGCCGACGCTGGGCGAGGTGAAGGTGTTCGGGACCGACATCTATGGGCTGAGCGACACGGCGCTGGTCGAGTTCCGGCTGAACAACATCGGCTTCATTTTCCAGCAGTACAACCTGATCCCCTCGATCGACGCCGCCAGCAACGCGGCCGTGCCGCTGATCGCGCAGGGGATGGGGCGGAGCGAGGCTCGCGCCCGGGCGGTCGCGATGATGGACAAGCTCAACATCGGCGACCAGGCGGCCAAGTTGCCGAGCCAGCTGTCGGGCGGCCAGCAGCAGCGCGTCGCGATCGCGCGGGCGCTGGTCCATCAGCCGCGCCTGGTGGTGTGCGACGAGCCAACCGCCGCGCTCGACGCGGCATCGGGTCGCCTGGTCATGGACCTGCTACGCGAGGTGGCGGTGGCGCCGGACCGCGCGTGCATCATCGTGACGCACGACAATCGCATTTTCGATCTCGCTGACCGGATCCTCGTGCTGGAGGACGGCCGCGTCACCCACGACGGCAAGGACATGCCCGAAGGACACTGACATGACGATCGAGTGGAAGAACCTCAATTTCTCACGCCAAGTCCTGCCGGCGATAGCGGTAGCCGGATTGCTGGTGGCGGCGCTGTTCATCGCTGGCGGACTGCCTGACCGCCAGCTTTCCGAGCCTGCCCGCGAACCCGCACGCGCACCTGCCGCGCTCGCCAGCCAGCCCCGGGTCGCCGGGTCGGGGGTGGTCGAACCGTCGAGCGAGCTGATCCAGATCGGCTCGGCGCTGTCGGGCTTGGTGACGCGGCTGGCGGTGCAACCGGGCGACCAGGTGGCGCGCGGACAAGTGCTGTTCACCGTCGACGACCGCGCGGTGCGCGCCCAGCTGCGCGAGGCGGAGGCCGCCATCGCTGCGGCGCGGGCCGGGATCGCCGAAGCGCAAAGCGCGTCGGTGACCGCACGGCGCCAGTTGGCGCTGTTCCGCAGCGTGTCCGATCCGGCCGCGGTCAGCCGGGTCGAGGTCATCCGTGCCGAGGGAGAGGCCGCGGCGGCGGGCGAACGCGTCGCGCTCGCGCGGGCGCAGCTCCAATCGGCGGAAGCGCGCGCCAACTCCGCCCGCACCGAGATCGGGCGGCTGACCGTCCGCGCGCCGCGCGCCGGCGAGATCCTGTCGGTCAACATCCGCGAAGGTGAATACGTCAGCACGACAGGCGCAGGCGGCAACGCGCAACCGTTCATCGAGATGGGCCAGACGCAGCCGCTCCACGTGCGGATCGACATCGACGAAGAGCAGGCGCCCAACGTCGCGCTGGGCGCCTCCGCCACCGTCTCGCCGCGCGGGGCGGCGGACCGGCAGGTGCAGGCGACCTTCGTTCGCGCCGAACCGCTGGTGGTGCCCAAGCGCTCGCTCACCAACAGCGCCGCCGAACGGGTCGACGTGCGGGTCCTGCAAGTGATCTACCAGCTACCCCCGGCGGACGGACTGTTCCGCGTGGGGCAGCAGGTCGATGCGTACATTCCCGCTCGCAAGGCCGCGGCCCGCAAGACCGCCCCCGGCCAGACCGCGAAAGCGACCACGTGATGGCGCGCATGCTTCTGGCCGCGGCCAGCGCCGTGTCCTTGTCGGCCTGCGCCGCGGGACCGCCGCCCGAGATCGCCACGCCGGTGCCGGAACTGCCCGAAACGTATGCTTACGCGCCCGAAGCGACGGTCGGCGCGGAGCTGGCGGCCTTGCTGCCGCGCGACGACGCGGCGTTCCAGCTGCTGACGGCCCAGGCGCTCGCCGCATCGCCCACCCTGGCCGAGGCCGCCGCCCGGATCGAGCAGGCGCGCGCCGGTGCCGACCGCGCCGGGGCGCAGCGCCTTCCCGAAATCGGGATCAACGGGGGCGTGACCGGCACCCGCTCCAATCCGGCGCAATTTTCCGCGAACCTGCCGCCAGGGATCCAGGCTGACAGCGAGCGGGTCGCTTACGCGGCGAACCTCACCGCCCGCTGGGACCCCGATATCTTCGGCGGACTGCGCGCGCGGGAGCGCGCGGCGCTGTCGCGAATCGACGCGGCGACCGCTTCGGCCCGCGCGGTGCGCATCGCGCTCGTGTCCGAAATCGCCGGCGCCGTGATCGACTGGCGGACGCTGGCTGCGCGCGAAGCGGAATTGCGCGCCGACCTTGCCTCCGCCGAAGAGCTGGCGCGGCTTGCCGTGGTGCGCGAACGGGCGGGGATCGCGCCCGGTTTCGACCGGGTGCGGGCCGAAGGTTCGGCGGCGTCCTCGCGCAGCCGTCTCACCGCGCTCGACAGCGATCGCGCGCGGCTGCTGGGCCGCCTGGTGACGCTGACCGCGCAGGGCGCCGGCGATGTGCGGGCGTCGCTGAACCGTGAAGCGAGCGCGGCGGCGCTGCCGCCACCGCCGCCGGCGCTGCCGTCCGCGCTACTCACCAACCGGCCGGACATCGTGGCGGCTGCCGCGACCCTCGCCGCCGCTGACGCGGAGCTCGCGGCGACGGCCCGGCGGCGGTTTCCAGTGTTCGACCTGTCGGCCGCCGTCGGCCTGCTCGCGTTCGGGCTGGGGGATCTGCTCGAAACCAATTCGGTGATCGGAAATCTGGCCGCATCGGTCGCCGCGCCGCTGCTGGACTTCGGCCGGATTCGGGCGGAAATCGAGGGGGCTGCAGCCGAGAAAACAGCGTCGTTCGAGGCCTATCGCGGGGCGGTGTTCACCGCCCTTGGCGATGCGGAGGGTGCCTATGCGCTGGTCGCATCGGCCGACCGGGAGGCCGCCGCCGCCACCCAGGAAGCGGCCAGCCTGCAGCGCGCGGCCCAACTGGCGGGCTTTCGCCAACAGGCGGGACTGGCCGATTTCCTGACGGTGCTCGAAGCCCGGCGAGCGGCCGACAGCAGCGGCGAGCGGGCAGCCGCGGCCGCCGGGCGGGCGCGCCGGGCCCGGGTCCTGCTGTGGCAGGCATTGGGCGGCGAGTGACCCGGGACGGGAGGATGGTTGGGATTCGCGCGCCGCGCTGCTAGGCGCCGCGCATCATGATCAGCATCAACAACCTCACGGTGCGGCTGGGCGGCCGCACGATCCTCGATGGCGCGAGCGCGACAATCCCGGCTGACGGCCGCATCGGACTGATCGGGCGGAACGGCGCTGGCAAGTCCACCTTGTTGAAGGCGATCATCGGCGAAATCGATCCGGACGACGGCGAGATCGAGATGCCACGGCGCGCGCGGCTCGGCTACATCGCGCAGGAAGCGCCCAGCGGTCAGACGACTCCGTTCGAGGCGGTGCTGGCGGCCGACCTTGAGCGCACGCGGTTGCTGGCCGAAGCGGAGAGCTGCGAGGATCCCAACCGTCTAGGCGACATTCACGACCGTCTGCTGGCGATCGACGCTTATTCTGCGCCGGCGCGCGCGGCGATCATCCTGACCGGGCTGGGGTTCGACGAAGAGATGCAGGCGCAGCCGCTCGACAGCTATTCGGGCGGATGGAAGATGCGGGTGGCGCTGGGCGCGCTGCTGTTTTCCGCGCCCGACGTGCTGCTGCTGGACGAACCGTCCAACCACCTCGATCTGGAAGCCACCCTGTGGCTGGAAAGCTTCCTGAAAAGCTATCCCGGCATGCTGATCATGATCAGCCACGAACGGGACCTGCTGAACAACGTGGTCACCGCGATCCTGCATCTGCAGGGCGGCAAGCTGACCCTGTACGCCGGCGGGTATGACGCGTTCGAGGCGCAGCGGGCGGAACGGGCGGCGCAGCTTGCCGCGGCCAAAGCGGCGCAGGATGCGCAGCGGGCCAAGCTGCAGGACTATGTCGCGCGCAACAGCGCCCGCGCCTCAACCGCCAAGCAGGCGCAGTCGCGGGCCAAGATGCTCGCGAGGATGCAGCCGATCGCGGCGCTGATGGAGGATCCCAGCCTCAGCTTCGACTTCCCCAGCCCGGAGGAGATGCGGCCGCCCCTCATCGTGCTCGACCACGCGGCGGTGGGCTATGGCGGGACGCCCGTGCTCAGCCGGGTGAACCTGCGCCTCGATCCCACCGACCGGCTGGCTCTGCTGGGCCGCAACGGCAACGGCAAGACCACCCTGGCGCGGCTGCTCGCCGCCCAGCTCCCCACGCTCGATGGGGCGATGCAGGCCTCGGGCAAGATGAAGGTCGGCTACTTCACGCAGTACCAGGTCGAGGAACTGGCATCGGACGCCACGCCGCTGGAGCACATGACGCGCGCGATGGAGGGGAAAACCCCCTGGGCGGTGCGCGCGCAGCTTGGCCGGTTCGGTTTTTCCGCACCGAAAGCCACCACGCAGGTCGCCAAGCTGTCGGGCGGGGAGCGCGCGCGGCTCGCGCTGGCGCTGATCACCCGCGACGCGCCGCATCTGTTGATCCTCGACGAGCCGACCAACCACCTCGACGTCGATGCGCGCGAGGCGCTGGTGCAGGCGCTCAACGATTACGAAGGCGCGGTCATCCTTATCAGCCACGACCGGCACATGGTGGAGCTCACCGCAGACCGGCTGGTGCTGGTCGATGGCGGCACCGCGACCGATTATGACGGCAGCATCGAGGATTACATCGACTTCGTGCTCGGTCGGAACCAGCCGAAGGAGAAGCGGGCCGGGCGCGGGAAGAAGGATCGCCGTTCCAGCGCCAAGGAACGCGAGGACGCCCGTCTTGCGCGCGGCGCCATCGGCGAGATCGAAAAACGGATCGCCGGCCTGCAGGGCGAAATCGCCCGCCTGGACGAAGCACTGATCGGCGGCTCAGCCGCGTCGCCGGGCGACCTGGCGCGGCGCCGGGCGAGCCTGGAAAAGGATCTCGCCGCTGCCGAGAGCGACTGGTTGAGCGCCAGCGAAAGCCTGGAACAGCGCGTGGCATGACGCGGGCCGCCGCACGGGCCGACGAACGGCGCCAGAGGAGCGGATGCGAACCAGGCTGAGTGTCTGCCGCCGGAAGGCTTCGTTCGAGTCGGTCGACGAGGCTGTCGCCGCGATCGCGCGATCAGGTCTGGAGCTGCGGCACTATCGCTGCGACCGGTGCCGACGGGTACACCTGACCAGCCGCACCAAGGGGAAGCGAATACCCCGCCCCGGCACGTAGATCGTCGAATTCGCCGCGCTGCCGATCGCAGCTTCCGCCCCCGTCAGGCGACGACCGGCTTTTCCGCAGCCCGGATCACATCGGCAATCTGGCTCATGTCAGTCGTCAACCGGTGCCGCAGGTCGGCCGCCGACAGTTTGGCGAACTCGACGATCAGGGGCATCGACAGACTGAGCCGGAGCGTCCCGCCCCAGTTCCCGTCGCTCTGCCGCACGCATTTCACCGGCTGCCCCAGCCGCAACCCGCGCGCGGCCAGCACCCGGTGCCAGCGCTGGGCCATCGCAAAGTCCGGAGCCGAACGAAGCGATGACAGATCGAGCGTCGCGAGCGTCGCGTGGTGCAGTTCGGCGGTCGCGAGCGAGGGCGACACCAGCGATGCCCCCAGCGATTCCGCCAGCCCGCGCACCGCCGACCCGAAGGCGGAGATCACCTGATGGCGCAGATCAGGGGCGACCGCCGCGAAGCGCTCCACTTCGAACTGTGCCGCGAGCAGCCGCAACGGCAGTCCGGGATTGGTTCGTTCGTCGAGGAACGCGGCGGCGGTCCAACTCGCGGGCAGTTCGCTGCGGGCGAACACCCGGCTCAGACCAGTGGCCAGAGGCGCGGCCGGCGCCCATGCGGCAGGGAAAAAAGCGAAGCCTGAGAACGGCGGCCCGCCGATGAACTTGGACCCCGTGACCATCACCGCGCAGTCCCGTTCGAGATAGTGCGCCAGCATTTCGGGCGACGAGCGCGCCTGGCATGCGTCGACCACGAAGCGCGCGCGCTCGCCGAGCCGCTGCCGCAAGCCGTCGATCGCCGCGAGGTCGGGCAGGACCAGCCCGGTTTTCGACCCGTGAACCACGTGGATCAGCACCTGCCGCCCATCGGCGATGGCCTGCCGCGCGGCGTGTTCGATCAGGGCCGAGAGTTCGGCGCTGGTCAGCGCGGTGCCTGCGTCGTCGCGGATGGGAACGGCCACGACCGTCGTCGCCCCGAGTTGCGCCAGCGCCTCTCCTTTGGCCACCGCGATCCCGAGCGGGGTCTTGTCAGCGAAGTGGCGGCCGCTCGCGGCCAGCAGGCAACCGCTGCCGACCTCGTCCTGACCGACCAGGATGTTGGTGACCGGCAAGGCGCTGTTGGCAGCCGCCGCCGCCAGCGGCAGGTATTCGAGATCAGTGCCCGACGCGGCGAACGCGATCTCCACCTCGTCGGCCAGCATCCACGACTGGCGAATGCGGGTGCGCAGCTGTTCCAGGGAGGCGCGGTAGAAGTCCGGGCTGTGCGCAAAGTCCTGCGGCCAGCCTGACAGGACATCGTGCAAGTGCTCGAACGCCGCCAGCGACACGTCGTTCGCGGTGGACGAGGCATAGGCCCGCACCGATCGCGGGAAGGGGGAGGCGCCGTACTGGTTCGTATTCGCGCCGCTGCGCAGCTCGATCCGGCCATCCCCGCCGGACGCCAGCAACGCGGCGACGAACCTTGCTTCCACCATTCTCTTCACCTGCCGGTCGTCCGCGACTAGTGGAGCGCCTTCTGTTCGGCGCCCCGCCCGCCTACATAGCGGCGCAGCACACAAGAGAAAGACTACTTTGATGCACCCCAACCTGGCCTTTGCCGAACCGCGGCGCGCCCGCTTGCCCGAAACCGCGCGGGAGCGGCTGCGGATCCTCCTCATCGCCAAGCACGTGTTCTGGCAGAGCGGGCTGCACCACGAAGATGGCAATCACGCGGCCTACCACCGCGAGATGCGCGAAGTTCTGGAGGGGCTGGGGATCAACCTGCAACTGGCCGACAGCTACGAGGCGCTGTTCGCCGATCCGGGCTGCGATTTCATCTTTCCGCTGCTCAATCGCGGGGGCTTTCTGAATTCCGAGATGCTGCTGCCGCTGCTCGCGACACGCCTGGGGGTGCCATACCTGGGGGCGACCCCGATCCTGCGCGGCCTGAGCGACGACAAGCATCTGGCAAAGCTGGAGGCGCAGTCGAAAGGCGTGCCGACCGCCCCGTGGGCGATCTTCCGCCGCGGCGCCCCGGCGGACGCTGCCACGCTGCCCGCAGGCGACCGGCTGGTGATCAAGCCCAATGCGTCTTCCGCCAGCTGGGGGGTGCGCGATGCGTCCGATACGGCGTCGGCGGTGAAGGCGATCGAGGAGATCCACGACGACGGCCACGACGCCATCGTCGAGCCGTTCCTGGACGGAAGCGATGTCGAAGTCCCGGTGATCATCAGCGGCGGTCAGCCCGCGATCATGCCGATGATGCTGTTCGAACAGGCCGACCCGGCGCACCTGCGCACCTATCAGGAAAAGCGCGACCTGGTGGAACGCGAGCAGAAATACAGTCTTGTGCCGCTGGCGGATTCGGCCGACCCTGCCGTGATTGACCTGATCGCGCGGCATACCCGCGCGCTGGCGACAACCTACCATCCGTTCGATTACGGCCGGTTCGAATTCCGGTACGATGCGAGCAGCGGTGTCGTTCACTTCCTCGAGGTCAACCTCAACTGCAACCTGTGGTCGCAGAAGGTGTTCGGCCGATCCGCCGCGCTGCTTGGCTGGTCGCAAAGCGAGCTGATCGAGACGATCCTGACCGAAAGCCTCGACCGGCACGGCCTGCTCGGGTCCGGCACACGGCTCGCGGCATGAGCGGTCCTGCGGCGCGAGCGGTCGTCCTGGCCGGGCAGCGCGCGGGCACGGTCAATGCCCTGGCGCAAAGGTTCGGCCTGTCGCACAAGGCGCTGATCCCCGTGCGGGGCGAGCCGCTGATCACCTATGTCGCGCGGACGCTGGCGGATCATGAGCGGATTTCCGAGATCGTCATCTCGGCCGAGCCGGAGGCATTCGATCCGATTACCGAGGTGCTGCGGCGCGCCTCGATCAGCACGGCCAAGGTCAGCTTCACGCCGGCCGCGGGAACTTTGCCAGACAGTGTGTTCGCGGCGGTCGGGAAGCATGCCGGGCCGATCCTGATCACCACCGCCGATCATGCGTTGCTGACGGCAGCATCGGTCGATGCGATGCTCGACGCGGTCACCGGATCGGACGTCGCCATCGGCATGGCGAACAAGGCGTCGGTGCTGGCTGCCCACGCCGAAGGGCAGCGGCGGTTCTATCGCTTCCGAGACGATGAATATTCCAACTGCAACCTGTACGCGATGGCCGACCGGTCGTCGCTCGCCGCGGCCGAGGTGTTCCGCGGCGGCGGCCAGTTCGCCAAGAACGTCGGCCGGATCGTGGAGGCGTTCGGACTGCTCAACCTCGTCCTGATGCGGCTCTCGGTCCTTAGCCTGGCGGCTGCGATGCGGCGGATTTCACGCCGGATCGGCCGCACCGTGACCCCGGTGATCATCCGTGACGGATCGCAGGCGATCGACGTCGATAACGACCGGACGCTGGGCTGCGTGGAGGACATTCTGGCGCGGCGCGCCGGTCCGTCAGCTGTCTGACCGCCGCTGCGGAGAGGCGTCAGTCACCGCAGCGGCGAGCGCGGCGCAGGCATCTAGCCCGCGCCGTCTCGATCAGCGCATCGAGGCCCGGCTCATGAACCGGAGACCGGCCCGCGTTGATCGCATCCACCTTCGCCTGCGACACGTCGATCCCGATGACGTGATGGCCCTGGCTCGCGATGCAGCCAGCGGCCGTGCAGCCCACGTAGTCGAGGCCGAAGATAACCACTCGCAAAGGCTGTTCCCGTCCATTCCGGAGCAATTCGAACGGGGTAGTGCGCCCTTCGCGGCGAAGCAACAAAGGGTTCGGAACGCCTCTCAGCCCGCCAGTCGCAGGTCCGGCCGGGCGGGTTCGCCGGCGTCGGGCCAGATGCCGCGCGTATCGTAGACCGCCGCGCGGCTGCGTTCCTCCAGCGGCACCACGCGAAACACGTCATGATCGACCAGCACGATCAGCACGCCGCAGGTCTCCAACGCAGTGTCGATGTCGACCAGCGTCGCGCCGGTATCGGCGAACTCCGGCGGCAGTTCGCTGGCATACGGCTCGACCACGCGCATCCGGCTGCCGAACTTGCGCGCCAGGCTGGCGGCGACAAAGCGGGCGGGGCTTTCGCGGAAGTCGTCGATGTTCGCCTTGAAAGCGAGGCCGAGGCACGCGACGGGCACGTGCGGGTGCGCTTCGACGAGCGCGGTCGCGCGGGCGAGCACGTGGTGCATCTTGGCGTCGTTGACCTCGCGCGCGGTGCGGATGACCCTGGCTTCTTCGGGGGCGGAGCTGACGATGAACCACGGGTCCACCGCGATGCAGTGGCCGCCGACGCCCGGGCCGGGCTGGAGGATGTTGACCCGCGGGTGCCGGTTGGCGAGGCGGATCACCTCCCATACGTCGAGGCCCATGCGGTCGGCGATCATCGACAGTTCGTTGGCGAACGCGATGTTGACGTCGCGATAGGCGTTCTCGACCAGCTTGGTCATCTCGGCTGAACGAGCATCGGTGGTGACGCAGGTGCCGCGCACGAACAGCTTGTAGAACGCCAGCGCCTTGCGCGCGCAGCGCGGGGTGATCCCACCGATCGAACGATCGTTGTGAGTCAGTTCCTCCAGGATGCGGCCGGGCAGAACCCGCTCGGGGCAATAGGCGATCGAGATATCGGGCGTGTCCCGGGTCAGCCCCGGCATCTTCAGGTCCGGGCGCAGTCCCGCCAGCCGGTCGCGCAGTTTCTCGGTAGTGCCGACCGGCGAGGTCGATTCGAGGATGATGCAGTCACCCTTTTTCAGCACCGCGGCGAGGCTGGTCGCGGCGGCGAGCACATGGCTGACGTCGGGGGTGTGGTTGCCGTCCTTCTCGAACGGCGTCGGCACCGCGATCACGAACACGTCGGCGGGCACGATCTCGGTCGCGGCGCGCAGCATGCCGCGCTGCACCACGCCCTGGACCAGCCCGTCGAGGTCGATTTCCTCGATGTGAATCTCGCCCCGATTGATCGTGTCGACCACCTGCGCATTCACGTCGATCCCGGTGACCCGGCAGTTCGCGCGGGCGATGATCGCCGCCGTCGGCAGGCCGATATAGCCAAGGCCGATGACACAGACTTCCGGTTTGCTTGTCCCGCGCATGATGTTCCCGCAAATTGCTTTGGCCGAGCCCTAGGCGCGGGGGAGTAAAAAATGCGGTAACGATGCCGCTCAGGTGGCGAGCAGTTCCACGATCCGCCCGGTCGCCTTGCCGTCGCCGAACGGATTGTGCGCGCGAGCCATCGCTTCGTAGGCGGCAGGTTCGTCGAGCAGCCGCTCGGCCTCCGCGACGATCCGGTCGGCGTCGGTGCCGACCAGGCGGGCCGTCCCGGCAGCCACGCCCTCGGGACGCTCGGTAGTCTCGCGCATGACCAGCACCGGCTTGCCGAGCGCGGGCGCTTCTTCCTGCACACCCCCGCTATCGGTCAGCATCAGGGTGGAGATGCCGAGCAGGCGAGCGAAGTGCGGGTAGTCGAGCGGGTCGATCAGCGCCACGTTGTCGAGCCCGCCCAGGTCCGCGTTCATCACGCGCCGGACATTGGGGTTGAGGTGGACCGGGAAGATCACCGCCACATCGGGTCGCGCAGCGAGGCGGGTGACGGCTTCGGCGATCGCTTCCATCCCGCAGCCGAAGTTCTCGCGGCGGTGGCTGGTCACGCCGATGATCCGCTTGCCGGCGAACCGCGCTTCCAGCTCGGCGAGACCCCCGGCAAGGCCGGGCTCCCGCTTGATCCGGGCGGTGATCCAGTGCAGCGCGTCGATCACCGTGTTGCCGGTGACGTGGATCGTGCCGGGCGCCACGTTCTCGCGCCGCAGCGCCTCGGCGGCCGTTGCGGTCGGGGCAAAGTGCAGCGCGGCGAACGCGCCGACGATCTTGCGGTTCACTTCCTCGGGCCAGGGATGGTGGATGTTGCCGCTGCGCAGGCCCGCCTCGACATGCGCGACGGGGATCTTGCGGTAATAGGCGGCAAGCGCGCCGGCCATGGCCGTGGCCGTGTCTCCCTGCACCACGACCCAGTCAGGCGCTTCGGCGTCCAGCACCCGGCCGATGCCGGTGAGCAGGTTCGCGGTGAGCGCGTCGAGCGTCTGGTCCGGCTGCATCAGGTCGAGATCGTGATCGGGCACGATCGCGGCGATCTCCAGCACCTGGTCGAGCATCCCGCGATGCTGGCCCGACACGCACACCCGGCTGTCGAAGCGCGGGTCGTCACCCAGGGCATGGATCAGCGGGAACAGCTTGATCGCTTCGGGGCGGGTGCCGAAGACGGTGAGGACCTTGCGCGGGTTCATGGCGCTCCCGCTAGCACCGGCCAGCTACGAAGCCGTTAACCCTGCTTGGCGGCGTGTTCCTGGCGGGCGAGTTTGTGCAGCCAGTCGGCGTGGCGGGGCGCTTTCTTGGTCTGGCTCCATTCCTCCAGCATCATCGGCGCGACCCGTTTCAGCTCGGCATACTGCTCATCGGTGCCGATGTCGGTCGCCAGCTCGACCCGGTGGCCGTTCGGATCGAAGAAGTAGATCGACTTGAAAATTCCGTGATGAGTGGGGCCGAGCACGTCGATCCCCTGCGCCTCGACATGCGCCTTGGCGGCTAGCAACTCGTCCTCGCTGGCGACCTTGAAGGCCAGGTGTTGGACCCACGCCGGGGTATTCTCGTCGCGGCCCATGTCGGTCTGGTTGGGCAGTTCGAAGAACGCCAGGACGTTGCCGTTACCCGCATCGAGAAACACGTGCATGTACGGATCGTACTCGCCGGTCGACGGGACGTGATCCTCGGCAAAGGCGGTGGTGTATTCCATGCCGAGCACGCGGGAGTACCATTCGACGGTCTCCTTGGCGTCCTTGCAGCGATAGGCCGCGTGATGGATGCCGCCGAGCCTGGGTGCCTGCGCGTTCATTCCGCCGGCTCCCCGACCGGCTGGTCCACCTTCAGCGCGCCGCGTTCGATCTGGTCGCGCTCCATGCTTTCGAACAGCGCCTTGAAGTTGCCTTCGCCGAAGCCTTCGTCACCCTTGCGCTGGATGAATTCGAAGAACACCGGCCCGACCTGCGCCTGGGCGAAGATCTGCAGCAGCAGGCGGGGCGATCCGCCTTCGGTCGTGCCGTCGAGCAGGATGCCGCGGGTCTTGAGTTCCTCGGCAGGCTCGCCGTGGTTCGGCAGCCGCTCGTCGAGCATCCGGTAATATGTTTCGGGCGGGGCGGTCATGAAGGGGACGCCGTACTGCTTGAGCTTGTCCCACGCGGTCACCAGATCGTCGCAGATCAGCGCAATGTGCTGGATGCCCTCGCCGTTGAATTCGCGCAGGAATTCCTCGATCTGGCCTTTGCCGCCTTCGCCTTCCTCGTTGAGCGGAATGCGGATCTTGCCGTCGGGAGCGGTCAGCGCCTTGGAGGTGAGGCCGGTATATTCGCCCTTGATGTCGAAGAAGCGGATCTCGCGGAAATTGAACAGCGTCTCGTAGTAATCCGCCCAGAACTTCATCCGCCCGCCATAGACATTGTGCGTCAGGTGATCGATGTGGCTGAAACCGGCGCCTGCGGGGCGGCGCTCCACACCGGGCAGGTATTCGAAGTCGATATCGTAGATGGTGAGGTCATCCTCACCGGTCTTTCCTTCGTAGCGATCGATCAGGTAGACGATCGCACCGCCGATGCCGCGGATTGCGGGAATGTGCAGTTCCATCGGCCCGGTTTCCACCTGCACCGGCTCCGCGCCCTTTTCGAGCAGCCGTGCATATGCCTGGCGCGCGTCGAGCACGCGGAAGCCCATGCCGCACGCGCTGGGGCCGTGCTCGCGGGCGAAGTACCAGGCGGCGCTGCGCGGTTCGTAGTTGGCGATCAGGTTGATGCCGCCCTGACGCCACAGTTGCACGTCCTTGGAACGGTGGTTGGCGACGTGGCTGAAGCCCATGCTCTGGAACACCGGTTCCAGCATGCCCTTCTCGGGCGCGCAGAATTCGACGAACTCGAACCCGTCGAGGCCAATGGGATTGTCGAACAGGTCGGCCATGGCAGTGCTCCCGGAGTAGTTTCTTGTGCAACCAAATAGCAAACGGCGGGCTTTCCGTCAAAGCCCGCCGCTGCAAGGTCGTTCCAAGGGATCGGGTTGGATCAGGCTTCGGCGTCGATCCGCTCGATGATCAGCGCCGGGGCCATGCCGCCCGCCGCACACATCGTGATGAGGCCATAGCGGCCGCCGGTCCGCTCCAGCTCGTCGAGCGCGGTGCCGACCAGGATCGAACCGGTCGCCCCGATCGGGTGGCCGAGCGCCATCGCGCCGCCGTTGGGGTTTACCTTCTCGCGCGGCAGATCGAGGTCGCGGATGAACTTTTCAGCCACCACCGCGAACGCCTCGTTGATCTCCCACACGTCGATGTCGTCCTTGGTCAGGCCGGCCTTTTCCAGCACCTTCTTCGCCGCCGGAACGGGCGCGTTGAGCATCAGCGTCGGGTCGTCGCCCTGGTTGGCATAGGCCACGATCCGCGCGCGCGGCTTGAGGCCGTTCTTCTGGGCATATTCAGGCGAAGCGATCAGCAGCGCCGCGGCCCCATCGACCACGCCCGAACTGTTGCCGGCGTGATGGAAGTGCTGGATCTCGACGTCGGGGTAGCGCCGGTTGATCTGCTTGCGGAAGGTCGTCCCGCCGATTTCGAAATCGGCGATCTTGGCGAAGCTGGGGTTCAGCGCCGCAAGACCTTCGGCGGTCGTTTCAGGGCGGGGGAACTCCTCGCGGTCGAGCGCCACCGAGCCATCGGGGTTGTGCACCGGCACCAGTGACTTGTCGAACCGGCCTTCCTTGATCGCGCGGTCAGCGCGCCGCTGGCTTTCGAGGGCGAGCGCGTCGAGGCTCTCGCGGTCGATCCCCTCGATCGTGGCGATCGCATCGCCGCAGACGCCCTGGTGCGACTGGGGGTGAAGCTCGTCGAGCGCCTTGTGCCCCGACCCCATGCCCCGTGGCGGCAGCCCGGCATTGGCCTGCTCGGCCGCGTAGGCGGAGGTGTAGCTCATCATCTCGGTCCCGCCGGCGATGACGCAGTCTTCCATGCCCGACATGACCGAAGCCGCCGCGAAGTTCACCGAGCTGATGCCGCCGCCGCAGAACCGGTCCAGCGTGGTGCCGCTGGCCTTGACGTCATAGCCGGCGGACAACGCCGCCATGCGGCCGAGGTCGCCGCCCTGCTTGCCGTTCTGGCTGCTGGTGGACCAGACGATGTCGTCGACCGTCGCGGTGTCGAGATGGTTGCGCTCTTTGATCGCCTTGAGGACCGTGGCGGCCAGATGCTGCGGATGCAGGTGGCTCAGCGCACCCTTGCCCGGCTTGCCCACGCCCCGCGGGGTGCGCACCGCGTCGATGATATATGCCTCGCCCATGCTGGTAATCCTCTCGCTTCTGGAATCAGGTTGACGCAAGCGTAAACCTTGCCGACAACCCGCACAAGACAAGTTGCAAAGCGAAATGGGAGAGTGGCCATGGCCGAGGAAACGCAGGGCGAAGTTCTGACCGAGGTGCGCGATGGCGTGCTGATCGTCACCATCAACCGCCCCGAAGCCAAGAACGCGATGAACAAGGCCGCGGCCGAAGCGATCGCGGCGGCGATGGACCGGCTCGATGCCGACGATAACTTGCGGGTGGCGATCCTGACCGGCACGGGCGGCACGTTCTGTTCGGGGATGGACCTCAAAGGCTTCCTGCGCGGCGAACGGCCGTTCGTCGAAGGGCGCGGGTTCGGCGGGATCACCGAGAAAGGTCCGGTCAAACCGCTGATCGCGGCGGTCGAAGGCTATGCGCTGGCCGGCGGCATGGAACTGATGATCAGCTGCGACCTGATCGTCGCCAACTCAAAGTCCAAGTTCGGCATTCCCGAAGCCAAGCGCGGGCTTGCCGCCGCGGCGGGCGGGCTGGTCAAGCTGCCGACGATGATCCCGCCCAAGATCGCGATGGAGCTGGCGCTGACCGGCGACTTCATCGACGCGCAGCGCGCCTACGACCTTGGCCTCATCAACCGGGTGACCGACGGTCCCGCGCTGGATGCGGCGCTGGAGCTGGCCAAGACCGTCACCGCCAACGGCCCGGTCGCCGTCCGCGTATCGAAGCAGGTGATCAACGAATCGCCCGGCTGGTCGATGGAGGAGCGCTGGGACAAGCAGGGCGAGCTGATGCCGCAGGTGTTCATGAGCGAGGACGCGCGCGAAGGCAGCCTGGCGTTCGCGGAAAAGCGCAGCCCCAACTGGAAAGGCAAGTAATGCCCCAGGCCGGCAAGGGACCGCTGGACGGCATCCGCATCGTCGAGTTCGCCGGCATCGGGCCGGGGCCGTTCTGCGGCATGATGCTGGCCGATCACGGTGCCGAGGTGATCCGCATCGATCGCGCCAGCGGCTCACGCGGCGGATCGCAGCCGGTCACGTCGGCTGACGTGCTGGCGCGCGGCCGCAAGTCGATCGCGATCGACCTCAAGAGCGCGCAAGGCGTGGCGCTGGCGCGGAAGATCGCGGCGAGCGCCGACGGGATCATCGAAGGCTTCCGGCCCGGCGTGATGGAGCGGCTGGGGCTGGGTCCTGAGGAGCTGCTCGCCGACAATCCCAAGCTCGTTTACGGCCGGATGACCGGCTGGGGGCAGACGGGGCCGTATGCCCCCTATGCCGGGCACGACATCAACTACATCGCGCTCGCCGGGGCGCTGGCGCACTTCGGGCGCGCGGGGGGCAAGCCGACCCCGCCGATCAACCTGGTGGGCGATTTCGGCGGCGGCGGGATGATGCTGGCGTTCGGCATGGTCTCCGCGCTGCTGCACGTTGCAAAGGGCGGCGAAGGCCAGGTGATCGACGCCGCGATGACCGACGGCACCGCGGTGCTGATGAGCATGCTGCACGGCATGAAGAACATGGGCGTCTGGTCTGAGGATCTGGGCGTCAACATGCTCGACACCGGCGCGCATTTCTACGACACCTACGAGACCGCGGATGGCAAGTTCGTCTCCATCGGCAGCATTGAGCCGCAGTTCTACGCCGAGCTACGCGCTCGCGCCGGTCTGGCGGAGGACGCCGACTTCGACGCCCAGCACGACCGCTCGCAGTGGGGCGCGCTTAAGGACAAGCTCACCGCGCTGTTCAAGACCAGGACCCGCGCCGAATGGGACGCGCTGATGGAACATTCCGACGTCTGCTACGCCCCGGTGCTCACCATGAGCGAAGCCGCCGCGCACCCGCACAATCAGGCGCGCCAGACATTCGTCGAAGTGGGCGGCCATGTGCAGCCCGCTCCGGCGCCGCGCTATTCCGGGTCCGCAACTGCCACGCCGCAGCCCGCGCCGATGCCGGGGGACCAGACGGACGACATCCTGAGCGCGCTGGGCATCGGCGCCGACGAGATCGGCACCTTGCGCGCGGCGGGGACCGTCGCCTGAGAATGGAGGTCGCGAGCTGACCGCGGCACGTTATCGCCTCCGGTTCGTTTGTGTGCATCCCCGGCGCTGGCGGGGGGCGACATTTCCCCCGGAGACGCCGTGATCCCGCTCTTGTCCGAAGCTGCGACCATCGCCGCGCAGGCGCCGCGCCTGGCGGGATATTACCTGCCGATCATGTTCGCGGTGGGCGCGATGATCCTGTTCGTCGCCTGGGTGCCGCTGATCCTCAAGCGGCTGCCGTTGTCGCTGCCGATCATGTGTGTCGGCATCGGCTTCGCGATCTTTTCGCTTCCCCCGTTTTCCAGCTGGGCGCCGCACCCGGACAACACGCCGGTGCTGGTCGAGCGGGCGACCGAACTGATCGTGATCGTATCGCTGATGGGCGGCGGGCTGAAGATACAGCGCGTGATCAGCTGGAAACGGTGGAACGTGACCTGGCGCCTGCTGGGCATCGCCATGCCGCTGACGATCGCGATGGTGATGCTGCTGGGCCATCATCTGCTGGGGCTGGGCCTGGCGACGGCGCTGCTGATGGCAGGCTCGCTCGCCCCGACCGATCCGGTGCTCGCGGGCGACGTGCAGATCGAACACGACGAGGACGAGGGGCAAGCCGAATCCAAGTTCGCGCTGACCAGCGAGGCGGGACTGAACGATGCCCTGGCGTTCCCGTTCATCCACCTGGCCATCGCCGTCGCCGCGGCCGGCAGCCTCACGCTTGACGTGATGAGCCACTGGGTGCTGGTGGACGTGGTGCAGAAGCTGGTCGTCGGCCTGATCGTCGGGACCGGGCTGGGCTGGCTGATCGGGTACATCATCTATCGCCTGCCGGCGGATACCCGCCTCTCGCGCACCGGAGACGGGTTCATCGCGCTCGGCGCGACGCTGTTCATCTATGCCGCCACCGAGTTCGCGCATGGCTACGGCTTTCTCGCGGTGTTCGTCGCCGGGCTGGCGATCCGCCGCGCCGCCAGCGACCAGGACTTCAACCGCAAGCTGCACGATTTCGCCGACGAATCCGAACGGCTGATGATGCTGCTGCTGCTGCTGCTGTTCGGCGGCATGATCGCGGCCGGGCTACTCGCCGATATCGGCTGGGAGGAGGCGCTGTTCGCCGCGATCATGCTGCTGGTGATCCGCCCCCTCGCCGGCGCGATCAGCCTGATCGGGGTGAAGCGCCCAAAGCTGGAACTGGCGATCATCGCCTTCTTCGGCATCCGCGGGCTGGGGTCGGTTTACTACCTCAGCTATGGCCTCAACCACGGTTCGTTCGATTACGAATACAGCTTGTGGGGCACGCTTGGCCTCATCATCGCCGTGTCCATCCTGATGCACGGCGTGCTGGTGACGCCGTCGCTGCGCAGGCTGGGGAACTACTACAAGAACCGCGGGATCAAGACTTCGCTGCCGACCGACTGATCAGGCGATGAATTCCCGCACCTCGGCGATGAAGTCATCGAACCGGTCGTGGTGCACCCAGTGGCCCGCGCGTTCGTATTCGCTGACCCGCACGTTCGGTCCGAAGTGCTGCAGCCGCCCGTCGGCTTCCGGGTTCGAAGCCCACGAATCCGCGCCGTAGATCATCAGCGTCGGGCAGGTGATCGCGCCCCACAGCGCCTGCTGGCCCTTGGTCGGAACGTCATCCGGCGGCCAGGCGTGGAGGTGCGGATCGAACTTCCAGCTGAAAGTCCCGTCCTCGTTGCGCATCACCGCGTGCAGCGTGAGGTGGTGGGCCTGGCTGTCCGACAGGTAGCTGTTCGCCTCCCGCATCCGTTGCAGGCAATCTTCGAACGTGGCGTACTTGCGCACCGACCGCGCGCTCGCCTCGCGCTTCTTGTCGATCCACTTGGTCCACTGTTCGCCATACGGGCGGGCGCGGCGCTGCTCGACCATCTTGGGGCTGGGGCCCAGCCCCTCGATGGTCACCAGCCGCCTCACGTTGTCGGGGTAGAGGCCGGTGTAGCGGGTGGAGATGTTGCCCCCCAGCGAATGCGCGACGATCGTTACGGGCGCGAGGCCCAGCTGGTGGATCAGCTGCGCCAGGTCATAGACATAGCCCATCGTCGAATAGAGGCCGTTGTTGTTCCATTCGCTGTCGCCGTGGCCGCGCAGATCGGGACAGATGACGTGCCAGTCGCCGCGCAGCGCCTCGGCCGTCCAGTCCCAGTTGCGGCAGTGGTCGCGCCCGCCATGCAGCAGGATCAGCGGCGGCGCGTCCGGGTTGCCCCAGTCCGCGTAATGCAGCTTGGTCCGCTGCGAGATATAACTCTGGCTGGTCGGCCCGCTGGCCACTGGCCCCGATACGGTCATGCGTTGCCCTTAACGTAAGCGTCAAAATGCGTTGCGGATTGCTACCCGCCTGATACGGTTTCGTCCAACCATAGAAAACCCGAGAGGACCAGCCATGCCCGTCATCGACGTTCCCGATCCCCAGTTCATGCAGGATGAGGAAATCGCGGTGTTCCGCGATGCCGTGGGCAAGTTCTTCGACCAGCACGCGCCCGAACAGCGGGTCGAGAAATGGCGCGAGGACGGGATGGTCGAGCGGGCGTTCTGGGAAGAGGCGGGCCAGGCTGGCCTGCTGGGCATGACCGTGCCGGAGGAATACGGCGGCCACGGCGGGGATTTCCGCCACGATCTGGTGCTGCTTGAACAGCAGGCGGAAAAGGGCGTCGACGGGTTCGCCTCGTCGCTCCACAACGTGATCATCCTGCCTTACGTGGTGCGTCACGGCACGGAAGAGCAGAAGAAGAAGTGGCTGCCCAAGCTGGTCACCGGTGAACTGATCAGCGCCATCGCCATGACCGAGCCCGGCGCGGGGTCGGACCTGCAGAGCATCACCACCACCGCGACGAAGGAGGGCAACGGCTACCGCCTCAACGGCGCGAAGACGTTCATTTCCAGCGGCCAGCTCGCCAACTTCATCATCGTGGTCGCCAAGACCGATCCGACGCAGGGCGCCAAGGGCATCAGCCTGATGTGCCTGGAAACCGACGGCGCCGACGGGTTCCGCCGCGGCAAGAAGCTGGACAAGATCGGCCAAGACGCGGCCGACACCAGCGAGCTGTTCTTCGATGACGTGTTCATTCCGGCCGAGAACGTGCTCGGCGGAGTGGAAGGGCGCGGGTTCTATCAGCTGATGGGCGAACTGCCGCAGGAACGCCTGTCGATCGCCATCGGCTCGATGATCACCATCGAAAAGGCGCTCGACGCCACGGTCGAATACGTCAAGCAGCGCAAGGCATTCGGCCAGACGATCTGGGACTTCCAGAACACCCAGTTCGTGCTCGCCGACCTCAAGGCGCGGGCGACCGCCGCCAAGGTGTTCATCAACGACTGCACCGACAAGGTGCTGAAGGGCGAGCTCGACGTCACGACCGCATCGATCGCCAAGTACTGGCTGACCGAGTTGCAGGGCGAGGTGGTCGACAAGTGCCTGCAGTTCTACGGCGGCTGGGGGTACATCAACGAATACCCGATCGCGCGCATGTTCCGCGACAGCCGGATCAGCCGCATCTACGGCGGATCGAACGAGATCATGAAGATGCTGATCGCGCGCAGCATGTGACGCCGCGCCAGGGGAGATAACCGATGACGACTTTTCGCGACGGGTTGCTGGCCGGCAAGGTGGCGTTCGTCGCCGGGGGGACCAGCGGGATCAACCTTGGCATCGCCATGCGGCTGGCGGAGCTGGGCGCGAGGGTGGCGGTGTGCGGGCGCGACGCGGAAAAGGCGGCGCGCGCCGCGGGCGAGATCGGCGGGGACGCGCTTGGCCTGTCAGCCGACGTGCGCGATTACGGCGCGATCCGCGCGGCGCTGGAACAGACCGCGGGCGATTTCGGCCTCCTCGACATCGTGATCGCGGGCGCGGCGGGCAATTTCCTCGCGCCCGCGCTCGGCATGTCGGCCAATGCGTTCAAGACGGTGGTCGATATCGACCTGCTCGGCACTTTCAACACGCTGCGCGCGTGCCACGATCTCCTCAACAAACCCGGTGCCTCGCTGATCGCGATCACCGCGGGCCAGGCCGATCAGGCGATGGCGCTGCAGATTCATGCCTGCGCGGCCAAGGCGGGCGTCAACCAGGTGGTCCGCACGCTGGCGATCGAGTGGGGGCCGGACGTGCGGGTCAACGGCATCTCGCCCGGCCCGATCGCCGGGACCGAGGGGATGGAGCGCCTCTCGCCCAATCCCGGCATGAAGGAAGCGAGCGAGAGCCGCATCCCGATGAAGCGCTGGGGCGAGATCGGCGAGATCGCCGACGCGGCGGCGTTCCTGTGCTCACCCGCCGCCAGCTACATCACCGGCGCGATCCTGGACGTCGACGGCGGCAGCTCGGTCGGCGATGCGGGCCGCATGGACCTGGCGCGCGGCCTCGGTTGAGCTAGAAATCCGGCAACGATTGTTCGGCAAAGCCCCAGCCGGCGAGCGCCTTGCTCTTGGCCCGCTCGAGCAGCTTGTCGGCGTCGAGGATGCTGAAATCGTGCGCGGAGGGGAAACCTTCCAGCTCGTCCCACGACACCGGCACCGCCACCGGGGCGCCGGGGCGGGCGCGCGCGGAGTAGGGCAGCACCGCGGTACTGCCGCGCTGGTTGCGGAGGTAATCGATGAAGATCTTCCCCACGCGCTTGGCCTTGCTCATGTTGGCGACGAAGCGGTCGGGTTCGGCCATGCTCATCGCCTCGGCAAAGCGCTTGGAGAAATCCTTGTGCTGGTCCCACGAATGGCCCGGGGTCAGGGGCACCACCACGTGGACCCCCTTGCCGCCTGACAGCATCGCGTAACTGACCAGGCCCAGGTCCTCCAGCCGCGCATGGAAATCGATCGCGGCGCGCTTTACGTCCTCGAAATCCAGCCCTTCGTCGGGGTCGAGGTCGATCACCATCCGATCGGGCAGCTCGACGTCCGCGGTGCGGGCGCCCCAGCCGTGGAATTCGATCGTGCCCATCTGCACGCAGGTCAGCAGCCCCTCCACATCCTCGACGTAAAGGTAGTCCTCGTGGTGCCCGTCCTTCTCCCGGATCGGCACGTGGTGGACCGACGCGCCGAACGATCCGCTGTCATGCTTCTGGAAGAAGCATTTCTTGCCGCGGCCCTGGGGGCAGCGCACCAGGCTGATCGGGCGCTGCGCGGCCCACGGCAGCATCAGCGGGGCGATCGCCTGGTAGTAATCTGCAAGTTGGCCCTTGGTCTGGCCGCTTTCGGGGAAGATCACCCGCTCGCGGTTGGAGATCTTGACCAGTTCCTTGGCCGGAGGAGCTTCGGGCGCCGCCTGCGGCACTTCGGGCACGACCTCGGCTGCGTCCTTGTCGCCGCGCAAGCCCAGGAAGCTGCCGTGGCGGATATGGCCGCCGCCGCTTTCGCTGGTGGGACCGGTGAATTCGGCAAAGGCGATCTCGGCCACCAGTTCCGGTTTCACCCAGGTCACGCCCCGGCGGGATACGCGGTCGACCTCGGCCGGCGGATCATCAGTCTGCAGCTTGGCGAACCGCGCCGCCAGATCGCGCAGGGTATCGGTGTTGAAGCCGGTGCCGACATTGCCCTTGTAGACCAGCGCGCCGTCCTCGTGCTGCGCCAGCAGGATGGAGGAGAACGGCCGCCCCTTGGCGGTCGACTTCTTCCACCCGATGATGACGAACTCCTGCCGCCGGGTGCACTTGACCTTGACCCAGCTGTTGCTGCGCGCGTGGCGATATGGCGCGTCGATCGCCTTGGAGATGATCCCTTCCTGGCCCGCGTCGCACATCGCCCGGAACAGCTTCTCGCCCGCGCCGAGCACGTGATCGGCGACGTGGATCGGCGGCTGCGCAGCGGCGAGCAGCGCCTCCAGCCGCTCCTTGCGTTCGATGTTGGGGAGCTTCGTCAGGTCCTCGCCGTTCGCCTCCAGCAGGTCGAACGCGTGGAACGACAGCTTGTCGCTCGGCTTCTGGCTGCCGTGGCCGCGCTTCAGCACCGCCTGGAGCGAGGAGAAGTCGGGATTGCCCTTGGCGTCGCAGGCGATGATCTCGCCGTCGACCAGGCACGGCGGCAGGTCGAGCGCGGCGACCGCCTCCACAAGGGGGCCAAACTTGTCGCTCCAGTCCTTGCCCCCGCGGGTCCACACCTGGACCTTGTCGCCGGCGGCCGCGATCAGCGCGCGATAGCCGTCGAACTTGATCTCGTGCATCCACTTGTTGCCCGCCGGCACGCTGTCGACCAGCGTGGCAAGCTGCGGCTGCCGGAACGCCGGCGGCTTGCCGGACTTCTGTTTCGCGCGCGGCTTCGGCTTGGCTTTGCCCGCGTTGTGCTTTGCGGCCTTGGCCATTTCCTTGGCAAAGGTATCGCCACGCTTGCCCTTCAGCGAATGCGCCCCGTCGGCGTCGGCGGCGATCTCCGCCATCGAGCGCCCGGTCAGCACGCTGGTGAGGGCGTGGTCCACCAACGGATCGCCCTCGGCTGCGTATTCGTCGTTGATCTTGCGCAGGAGCCAGTTGTCGCGCTTTTCCTTTGGCCGGCGCTTGAGGCGGATCAGCAGCCATTCGCCTTTCATCCGCTCCCCGTCGCAGCGGAAGTGCAGGTGGCCTTTTTCCAGATCCTTCCAGCTCTTGCCCTCGACCGGCTCCCAGGTGCCGCGATCCCACAGCATCACCGTGCCGCCGCCGTATTCGCCCTTGGGGATGGTCCCTTCGAAATCGCCGTAGGACATCGGGTGGTCCTCGGTCTGCACCGCGAGCCGCTTGATGTCGGGATCGGGGCTCGGGCCCTTGGTCACCGCCCAGCTTTTGAGGACACCGTCCGCTTCCAGCCGCAAGTCCCAGTGCAGCCGCGTCGCATCGTGTTTCTGCACCACCAGCCGCCCGCCTTCCTGCCGCGCGCTGGCAGCCCGCTTGCCGGCGGGTTCGGCAGTCTTCTTGAAATCGCGCTTGGCGTTGTATTCCTTGAGCGGATCGGCGGCTTTCGTACGGGCGCTGGTCATTCCACGACCTCCTGATCGGGCCAAAAGCGTTTGGCGAGTTCCCCCAGCACCGTCAGCATGACGATCGAGACGAGCGACCCGATCAGCACCAGCGGCCACTGCCCGGCGCCGCAGGCGATTCCGATCACCGCGGTCAGCCCCAGATGCGCCGCCGTGGTCAGGTTCTGCACCCGGCCCTTGCTGAACACGATCAGCCCCGCGCCGATGATGCCGATGAACGATCCGGTCGCCTCGAAGATGCGCAGCACATCGGCCCGCTCGCCGCCGATCTGGTGGTAGAGCGAGATCATCGACACTGTCATCGTCGCCGCCGACACGCAGATCAGCCCGTGCGTGCGCAGCCCCGCGGCGCGGCGATGCACTTCTCGGTCGAGCCCCAGCAGCAGCCCGACAAGCGCAGCGATCCCGATGCGCATCAGCACATCGGTGTCGAGCCAGTGCACCAGGATCGGATCGTTGAGTTCCATCAGGCGCGTTTCCTCGCCTTTGGTGCAGCCTCCTTCTTGGCTGCTGGTTTCTTGGCCGGAGTCTTGGCCTTGGCGGCGGGCTTGGCCGCGTTCTTGCCGCTATCGCCGCCGCCGACCGAATTCTTCAGCGCCGCCATCAGGTCGATCACGTTGGACCCGCGCGCGGAGGCGGGCTCTTCCACTTCTTCCAGGATCTTCTTGCCCTTGGCCTTCGCCTTCTTCTCGATCAGCCCGCGCAGGGCGTCGACGTAGCGGTCATGGAACTCGCTTGCATCGAAGGGCGCGCTTTTCTGGTCGATCAGCGATCCCGCCAGTTCCAGCATCTCCTTCGCCGGCTTGGTGGCGGGAATGTCCTTGAAATAATCCTGCGCTTTCCGGACCTCGTCCTCGTAGCGCAGGGTTTCGAGCACGATCCCCTTGCCGCAAGGTTTCAGGGACACGAGCTGTTCGCGGCCGCGCATCGACAGCTGGCCCAGCGCAGTCTTCTTGCGGGCGCGCAAGGCTTCGCGCAGCACCACGAAGGCTTCTTCCGCCAGCTCGTCCTGCGGCACGACGTAATACGGCTTTTCGAAATAGAACACGTCGATCTCGTTGGTGTCGACGAACTGCACCAGTTCCAGCGTGCGCTTGCTCTCGATCTTGACCGCCTCGATCTCATCCTCTTCCAGCAGGACGTAATTGCCCTTGGAGACTTCGAAGCCCTTGACGATCTCGTCCCGGTCGACCGGACCGATGCCTTGGACGACCTTTTCGTAATTGATCCGCTTGCCGCTGGGTTCGTGGATCTGGTGGAACTGGATCGCCGCGCCGCTCTTGGTGGCGGAATAGATTTCGACGGGAATGGAGACGAGCGCCAGCCTGATCTGACCCGTCCAATATGCGCGTGCGGCCATGGTTATCCCCTTGCTGTGCAGGGTCAGCGATTCATCGGCAGATTCGGTTCCAATCGGTGCCGGGGGTCCTATCTGCGGCGGACATGATCGCGCAGACCATCCAACTCGCGCTCGCGCCGGTGTTCGTGCTGGTGGCGATCAGCAACATCCTGAACCTGCTGTCCACCCGGCTCAGCCGGGTGGTCGATCGCAGCCGTGCGCTGCAAGGCCGCAATGCGGAAACCGAGGGCGCCGATCACGACATGGTCGTGCGCGAAATCCGCATGATCGACCGGCGGATCAACCTGATCGGCCGCTCGATGCGCAGCCTGGTCGTGGGCAGCCTCGCGATCGGACTGACCGTGGCGTTGTTGTTTCTGGAAGAACTGGCGGGTGTGGACCTGCAGCGCGTGGCCGCCGGCACCTTCATGGCCTCGATCGGCCTGCTGATGTGGGCGCTGGTGCTGTTCCTGCGCGAAACGCAGACCGCCTCAGCCGCGCTGCGCATCCCGGCGGAATATCTGGAACACGAGCGGCCGCTTTAGCGCGGCTCTAGTCTTTGGGCGGCGCCAGCAGCTTCTTGCCCTGCGACTGTATCGCGCTGGCGATCATCGGCTCGACGAACGACAGCGCCGCCGGCAGCGGCACTTCGAACACCAGTTGCCCCGGTTCCAGATCGACGTGCGCATGCAGCGTCTGGCCCATCGCCATGATGTCCATCGTCATCCGGTTTTCGCTCGGCCACATGGTCCGAACCGTCCCGCCGCCGGGAATGCTGTCGGCGATCTTGTGGCTCTTCGACTTGAGCCGATCGCGCACCACGTCGTTTTCAAGCGTATGCGGAATGGCGACGCGCATCAGGCGGGGTCCTTGGCTGGGGAGATCGGGGCAGCGGGCAGGGCGACGTCGCCCTCGCCGTACTTGTAATCGAGGTAGCGGGTCTTGATCGCCAGATCATCGAGCGATCCTTCGGCGAGTTGCCGGGTCACCCGGTCGATCTCGTCGCTGATCTTGCTGAGGCCCCCGGCGAGCTGGTCGTCCGGGGTAGCGCCGGCGCGCTGTTCGGTCCGCAGGTGCTGCGGGATGCGGCGATAGCTGTCGACGACTTCGGGCAGGGTTTCGCCCACCAGGGTGCGGACCTCGTGCGCGGCGGGGTGAGCAGGGTCGATGCCGCCGAGCTGCAGGCCCAGCGCATCGAGCTGGACGCCGATCTTGCCCACCATGTCGGCGGCCGGGGCGGGCAGGGCGGGGCGCTGCGCTTCCAGCCACAGTTCGGTGCGGCCGACCAGTTGCTGCGCATCGGTTGCGCGGGCGAGGTCGGCGCGCTGGGGCACCTTCATCCGGGGGAACTTGGTCAGCACCACCAGCGCCACCACGCTGGCCACGATCAGCGCCATGACCCCCATGAAGCCGATGCCGCCCACGATCGTCCCGAACACGCCGCTGGCGATCCACAGCGCGAACAGCGCGATGAGGATGTTGCGGATTTTCTTGCCGAGATGGCGGCTTTTCATCCGCTTGGATTCGCGCCCGATGGATGCCTGCGCGGCACGCCGGTGGCGCCCGCCGGCGCGGTTGTCGTCACGCACCCGGCGTGCTTCGGCCAGCGCTCGATCGGTATCGCGGGTCAGGTTGGCCAAGCGGCTATTCCCTCTAGCTCTCGACGCTCAGCAGCTTGGATTCGGTGACTTGCGCCGCCGCCTTGGCCTGCCCTTCGGCGCGAGCGATGTAGCCCTTCGACCGTTCGACCTCGCCTGACAGCGTGGTCACCGTCTGCTTCATCGAATCCAGCGCCCGCAGCTTGAACGCGTCCACCTCGTCCATCGTGTCGTAAATGTTCTGGAAGGCGCGCTGCAGCGTTTCCAGCGGGATCGTGCTGGCGGCGGCTTGCTCGTGGATCTTGCCGGTCTGCTCGCGCAGCAGCTTCGATGTGCTGTCGATGATGTTGGCGGTGGTGGAATTGAGCGCGGTGATCTGGTTGAGCACCAGCCGCTGATTGGTCATCGCCTCGGCCACGGTGACGGCCGTTCGCAACGCCCCGACCGTCGTGGTGCTGGCGCGGTCGACGCCCTTTACCAGCTCGACGTTGTTCTTCTTGACCAGGTCCAGGCTCAGGTACCCCTGCACGCTGACCGCCATCTGGGTCAGCAGGTCCTGGGTGCGCTGGCGGACATAGAACAGCGCGGTTTCGCGGATCGCCCGCGCCTTGGCGGGGTCGGTCGCGTCGAGTTCGTTGGCCTTGTCCTCCAGCTTCTCGTCGAGCGTCTTGGAGATGTGGATCATCTGTTCCAGATTGCCCATCGCCTCCCACAGCTTCTGCCGCTCGACGTCGATCGCGGCGTTGTCCATCAGCAGCTCGTCCTTGCCGCTGGCCAGGTTGCCCAGGATCGACTGGATGTGAGTCTGCGCGGACTGGTAGCTTCGGAAATAATTGGTCAGCTTGTTCCCGAACGGGATGATGCCCAGGATCTTGCGCGGCCCGCTTTTCGCCCCGCGCCGGCCGGGATCGAGATCCTCCACCACCCGGCGCAGTTCAGCGAGGTTCGCGCCGACGCCCTCATCCTTGTCCATCGCCCGGACCGGCCGGTCGAGGAACCGGTTGGAATGCCCGGCGGCCGCCATGATCTCCTTGCGGCCCATGTTGGTGATCTGGTCGACCTTTCGCCCGAATTCCGGCGAATTGGCATCCTGCGCCACGAGGTCGGCGACGAATGCGTCGGCCTTTTCCTCCAGCTTGGATTTCTTGTCGCCTCCCACCGGCACCAGACCGGCAGCCTTTTCAGCCGAAACGACCGGCACCGGATCGGGCGGGGTCAGTTCAAATTCGGTCGCGGTGGCGGTCTTGGTCTGGGTTTCGGCCATGGGTCCTCTCGGCACGCTGTGTTAGCTACATAAAACAGGTAGCGCGTGTTTCAAGCCCGTCTAGCACGCCAGACGCGAGGTTGAACCTTTTGTGCGCGGACTTCAGGCGGCTTCGAGCAGCTTGATCGGCTCGATTTCGCCCGAGAGGTACAGCCGCTTGGCCTTGGCGCGGGACAGCTTGCCCGAACTGGTGCGCGGCAGGGTGCGCGGCGGAACCAGTTCAACCACGCAGTTCATGCCGGTGATGGAGCGCACCTTGTCGCGGATCTGGTCGTGCAAACGGACCCGTTCCTCAGGGTCCGACACCCGGCAATGGACCAGCACCGCGGGCACCTCCTCACCGTTCTCCGATTCAACCGAGAAAGCCGCGATATCGCCGTGGTTGAAGCCGGGAAGCTGCTCCACCGCCCACTCGATGTCCTGCGGCCAGTGGTTCTTACCGTTGATGATGATCATGTCCTTCGCCCGTCCGACGATGAACAGATAACCGTCCGCCATGTAACCCATGTCCCCGGTGTCGAGCCATCCGCCTACCAGGCAGTCGTTGGTCGCTTCCTCATTGCGGAAGTACGAGTGCATCACGCTTTCGCCCCGGCACCACACCTTGCCGATCTGGTGGTCGCCCTTGACCCGGTCTTGCTCGCCGCGGATTTCGACTTCCATTCCCGGAAGCGGCTTGCCGCAGTTCACGATCGCCCGGTAGCGCGCAGGGCGGCTGAGATCGCGCGGGGCGCCTGACAGCGCTTCCTCCTCGACCAGTTCGACCCGGATGCCTTCGCCGGGCGGCATGACGGTCACCGCCAGCGTCGCCTCGGCCAAGCCATAGCTCGGCGTGAACGCGCTCGCCTTGAACCCGGCCTGCGCGAACGCATTGACGAAGCTTTGCATCACGTCGGGCCGGATCATATCCGCCCCGTTGCCTGCGGTCCGCCAGCGCGACAGGTCGAACCGTTCGGCGACCTGGCTCTGGCTGGAAATGCGCCGCGCGCAGATGTCGTACCCGAACGTGGGGGAATAGCTCAGCGTGTTGCCGGGATTGCGGCTGATGAGATCGAGCCAAGCGAGGGGCCGCCGCGCGAAGTGCTCCGTCTTGAGGTAGTCGCAGCTCACCTGATTGGCGATCGGCGACAGGAAGCAGCCGACCAGCCCCATGTCGTGATACCACGGCAGCCAGCTCACCACCCGATCGTTCGTGCCCAGGTCCACACCGGTGGCGTGGCCGCACAGGTTATGCAGCAGCGCGCGGTGAGTGACCGCAACGCCAGTCGGGAAACGGGTGGAGCCGCTGGAGTACTGCAGGTAGCAGATGTCGTCCGGCTGCGCCTCGGGAAGAGCGCAATCCGGCGCATCGGCCCGCGCGAAATTCTCCCAGCTTACACCCTTGCAGCCCTGCCGATCGGCCGCGGCCTGCGCCATCTCACCGATCTCTGCGGGGAAAAACAGGATGGCTGGATCGGCGCTTTCAAGCTGCACCGCCAGCTGCTCGATATAGCCTTCCTTGCCGCCAAACGTCGTCGGCAGCGGCAAGGGCACTGGCCAGGCACCCGCATAGATACACCCGCAGAACAGCGCGGCGAATTCGGGGCTCGTCTCCGCGATCAGGGCGACGCGATCGTCCTTGCCAATGCCGGCGGCGACCAGACGCCGGGCCATCGCGAGGCCATCGTCGCGCATCTCGCGAAACGAGTAGGGACGTTCAAGATCCCCGCGCATGTCGTGAAAATTCAGCCCCTTGGCACTGCGCGCCGCGTAATCGATCGCCTCCGCGAAAGTCGCAAAGTCGGCCCGCCGGCGGGGCAGGGGGCAGTCGTTCGGCGTTTGCATCTGGTTTGTATCTGTCATGTCTGGTGAGAAACCCGTCGTCAGCGCACCAGTCCCGGCGCTTATCGCCCGCGGTTCGAGCCGGTGCGCGTCCCAACCCCCGTATGGTTCATATTTCCCAATCGTGATACAGTGTGGCACGAATATGGCGAACCATGCCAGATGACCGCTCCCGTCGCCCGCGCAAACCCCGCCCGCTGGACCCCGCGCGGCTGGAGGAACTCGCGCTGGCGTATGTCGCGCGGTTCGCCACCAGCGAGGCGAAGCTCGAGGCCTACCTCGTGCGCAAGGTCCGGGAGCGGGGCTGGGACGGTGAACGATCCGCCGACCCGTCAGCCATAGCCCGGCGGTTCGTCGATCTGGGTTATCTGAACGACGAGGCTTACGCCCGCACCAAGAGCGGCCGCCTGCTGCGCCGGGGATACGGCCCGCGCCGGGTCGCCCAGGCGTTGAACGCGGACGGGATCGCGGCGGAGTTGCGCGAGGAAATCCGGGCTGACAAGGGCGAGGAACGCCGCGCCGCGATCGCGCTTGCCGCCCGTCGCAGGCTGGGGCCGTGGGGTCCGCCGTCCGACCGTGACCTGCGCCAGAAACAACTCGCCGCGATGCTGCGCGCAGGCCATGGCTTTGACGCGGCGCGCGCGGTAATCGAAGCTCCAAGTATCGCCGCGGCCGAGCAGTGGGCTGCAGAGCCCGAGGAAACCCCATGAAACGCATGATCGCCGCAGCCGCCGTAACAGCGCTCGCTGCCTGCTCCCCCCAGCCTGCGGCACAGGCGGGTTCGGCGCCCACAGTCGCCTCAGCCCACCCGGTGTCGGGCCTGCCGGTCGTTCCGCTGACGGTGATCACCCCCCAGGGGAGCCACACGTTTCAGGTCGAAGTTGCTCGCAGCGCTGAAGAGCAGGCCCAGGGGCTGATGTTCCGCACCAAGCTTGGGCCTGATGAAGGGATGATCTTTCCTCGCCAGCCGAACGATGTGCCCAGCTTCTGGATGAAGAACACGCCGCTGCCCCTCGACATCATCTTCATCGGTCCGGACAGGCGGGTGCTGAACATCGCCGCCCGCACCACGCCGTATTCGCTGGCTTCCGTGGGGGCGGTCGGCCTGTCGAGCGCCGTGCTGGAAATCCCCGGTGGCCGCGCCGCCGAACTCGGCATCGGGCCGGGGGCACGGGTCTCGTGGTAGCGCTTGGCGCTGGTGCGCGAATCGGCTAACCGCGCCGGCCATGGGTTTCTTTTCCAAAATCTTCACGTGGTGGAACGGTGCGACCATCGGCACCTCGCTGTTCAGCGCCCTCAATGGCGAGGAGGTCGGCAGCGATCTGGCCGGCAACCGGTATTTTCGCGCCAAGAAGCGGGTGAAACCGGGCCAGCCGTTCGCGGGTAGCGAGCGGCGCTGGGTGATCTACTCGGGCGCGAACGATTCCAGCAACGTGCCGCCCGAATGGCACGGTTGGCTGCACGGACAGTTCGACGGCGTGCCCGAAAGCCGCCTTCCGCCCGCGCGCATCTGGGAGGCCGAACACTCCCCCAACGCGACCGGCACACTCCAGGCATATCGTCCGCAAGGGGCGCTGGAGCGGGGTGGGCGGCGCGCGGCGGCGACCGGTGACTACGAAGCGTGGAACCCGGAAGCCTGACGATGTCGCTCAAGGTCGCTCTGATGGCACCGGCGCTCATCGCGCTGGGCGCCTGTTCGAAAGGTCCGCCGGCGCCGCGACCCGTCGAAACCGATATTCCGGAAGATCTGCGCAGCACGCAGTCCGTTCGGCCGTTCGATGCCGGAGAGGGCAGCCCGATGAAGGACCGCGTCGCGGTGATCGGGGTGCTGAACAAGCGGAACAACCTGTCGCGCGATTTCACCATGAAGCCTGGCGAGGCGCAGCGGTGGGATAACGTCATCGTCCGCCTGGCTGCTTGCGAGCGAACGGCGCCGTGGGAGTTTCCCAAGCAGACAGGCGCCTTCGCCCAGGTTTTTGTCCGCGGAGCCGGGGACAACGACACTTGGACGAAGCAGTTTTCAGGCTGGCTGTTCAAGGAATCGCCCAGCCTGAACGTGGTCGAGCACCCGATCTACGACGTCTGGGTCAAGGACTGTAAGATGAGCTTTCCGGGCGACGAGTCTAAACCGGCGGCCGCTTCGTCGAGTGCACCGAATGCTGCCGGGAGCGAAGCCGCGCCGACACCCGCCGCGTCTTCGAGCAACGCCACATAACGAGGTTGCGGAATTTCGACCGCGCCCAGCGAGCCCAGATGCTCGGTCATGAACTGGCAGTCGAGCAGGACTGATCCCCCCCGCTTCAGCAATCCGACCAGCCAGGCGAGCGCGACCTTGCTTGCATCGTCGGTGCGGCTGAACATCGACTCGCCGCAGAAAACACCGCCAAACTGCACGCCGTAGAGGCCCCCGACGAGTTCGGGCGCTTCATCACCGGCCCGCCAGCATTCGATCGAATGCGCGTGGCCCTCATCGTGAAGAGCGCGGTAACTCGCCATGATGCGCGCGCTGATCCAGCTGTCCGGATGGTCGATCCGCGGGCGAGCGCATTCTTCGATCACCCGGTCGAACGCGGCATTGCAGGTGACCTGGAAATGGTCCTTGCGGATTTTCTTGGCCAGCGACCGCGAGACGTGCAGCCCGTCCAGCGGCAGGATCGCGCGCATCTTGGGCTCGACCCAGAACACTTCCGGATCATCGCGCCCATCCGACATGGGAAAGATGCCGTTACGGTATGCGAGCAGGAGCAGATCGCTGGGAATGACCGGCGGAGAGGCGGGGGCGTGCATTGCGCCAATCCTAACAAGGTTTGGCCGCTTGCGATGCAACGCATTTGCACCTACAGCGCGCGCTCTCCAGCGCAGGGGTGTAGCTCAGCTGGTAGAGCATCGGTCTCCAAAACCGAGGGCCACGGGTTCGAATCCTGTCACCCCTGCCAATTTCTCCCAAACCTTAGTCAGTGTCACTCTCCATCTGGATGAACCGGCTTCTGCGCCGGATTCAGCGGGTTAGCTTTAGTTAGTCCCGGAACCGCGGCGTTGAAGCGAGCGTTACCAGCGACAACCGGAGGGCAAACGGTTCTTGGAGGAATTTATATGTCTGGTCTCTCTTTCCGCAGCAGCCGCCCTGATTCCTGGGTGCACCCGCGTCCCTTTCATGACGCATCGACGCGCCACCAGATGTACGGCCCCATCCGCCCGATGGAAGAGCCGGGCCTGCTGGCGCGCCTGTTCGGGCGCGGCTGACGGCACCGATTGAAAATGGCGCGCGGCCGCCCCCGGGTCGCTCGCTTGCTTTTGCTGTCAGCCCGCCGTAATGGCGGTCCCGCTTTTTCCGACAGATGAGCATTGCTTGCCATCCCGGCACTTGAACCGGGGCGGCGGCAAGTCCTATCTGGAATAGGGGGGCCTCTCCCGGAAAACGCGCAACCAAATCGAAGCGAGAGCTGACGTTATCATGGCCAAGACCAGCCCGGCGGAATTCATCAACCAGGTACGCGCCGAAGGGCGCAAGGTCGTCTGGCCGAGCCGTGAAGAGACGGTTCGCACCGCGATCTTCGTGGCGATCATGATGGTGATCCTCTCCGTCTTCTTCCTGGGTGTCGACACCTTGTTTGGCGCGATCATGCGCTTTCTGCTGTCGCTCGCCTGACGCTTTTCACGGGACTTCAGACGCAAGTATGGCTCGCTGGTACATCATCCACGCCTATTCCGGGTTCGAGAACAAGGTTCGCGACGCGATCATCAGCGAGGCGGAACGGCTGGGCTTGTCCGAAGCGGTGGAAGCGGTCGAAGTGCCGACCGAAACCGTGACCGAGGTGAAGCGCGGCAAGAAGGTCCAGGTCGAACGCAAGTTCATGCCGGGCTACGTCCTGGCCAAGCTGACGATGACCGACGACGTCTACCACCTCGTCAAGAACACCCCCAAGGTCACGGGCTTCCTGGGCTCCGGCAACAAGCCGCAGGCCATTTCCGAGCGCGACGCCGCGCGCTATTTCGGCGGGATGGAAGAAGCCAAGGCAGCGCCCAAGCGCCAGGTCAGCGTCGATTATGAGATCGGCGATCAGGTAAAGGTCAATGCCGGTCCCTTCGCCAGCTTCAACGGCCTGGTGGAGGAGCTCGACTTCGACAAGCAGCGGGTCAAGGTCAGCGTATCGATCTTTGGCCGCGCCACCCCGGTCGAATTGGGGTTCGAGGAAGTCGAACTGGTCAAGTGAGCCGGCGCATCTGATCACGGCGTCGCGGGCGTCCCAGGCGTCGTTGAGCCGATAACCTTGCATACGCGCCCACACTTGAGTAGGGGCGCGCCTTCCCCACGCATCAGCACCGGGATTCCACGCGGGAGAGAGCTCTTTCGGAGCTTCTCGTTTGACCGCTTACCATGAGCTGCGCTGGCCCTGTCCAGCGCGGCGACAGTGAGAAAGGAGGCCAATCATGGCCAAGAAGATCGACGGCTATATCAAGCTGCAGGTGCCCGCGGGCACCGCCAATCCGTCGCCCCCGATCGGCCCTGCCCTGGGTCAGCGCGGCGTCAACATCATGGAATTCTGCAAGGCGTTCAACGCGTCGACCGGCGAGATGGAAAAGGGCATTCCGCTCCCCACCGTCATCACCGTCTACAGCGACCGCAGCTTCACTTTCGTCACCAAGACGCCCCCTGCCAGCTTCCTCATCAAGAAGGCTGCGAACCTGAAGTCGGGTTCGAAGGAGCCGGGCAAGGTTTCGGCCGGAACGATCGCTCGCTCGAAGCTGTCCGAGATCGCCGAGATGAAGATGAAGGATCTCAACGCGAACGACGTTGAACAGGCAACCAAGATCATCGAAGGCTCCGCCCGCTCGATGGGTCTCGAAGTCGTGGAGGGCTGAGACGATGGCCAGGCAGACCAAGAAGGCGAAAGCCGTTTCGCAGATCGACCGCGACCAGTTGTACAGCTTTGACGCTGCGCTCAAGTTGCTGCGCGAGAACGCCAGCGCCAAGTTCGACGAGACGCTCGAAGTCGCGATGAACCTGGGCGTGGATCCGCGCCATGCTGACCAGATGGTCCGCGGAATGGTGTCGCTGCCCTCGGGCACCGGCAAGGCCGTCAAGGTCGCCGTGTTCGCGCGTGGCGACAACGCCGACAAGGCGCTCGCCGCCGGCGCGGACAAGGTCGGTGCCGAAGACCTGATGGAAGACATGCAGGCCGGCAATCTCGACTACGACCGCGTGATCGCCACGCCGGACATGATGGGCGTGGTCGGGCGTCTGGGTAAGGTGCTCGGTCCCAAGGGCCTGATGCCGAACCCGAAGCTCGGCACGGTGACCCCGAATGTCGAACAGGCCGTGAAGGACGCCAAGGGCGGCCAGGTCGAATTCCGCGTGGAGAAGCAGGGCATCATCCACTCAGGGCTCGGCAAGCTGTCGTTCTCTGATGAAGACCTGAAGACCAACTTCTCGGCCTTCACCTCGGCGATCGTGCGGGCTAAGCCAGCCGGCGCCAAGGGCAAGTACCTGCGCAAGGTCTCGCTCACCAGCACGATGGGACCGGGCCTTAAGCTCGACATCGCTGACATCGAGAACGCCTGAGTCCTCGGTTGACGGAATAAGGGGCTGGCGGAGCGATCCGCCGGCCCTTTTTTATGTCGTCAGGTGCCGTGCGGCAATCGCGAGGCCACTGTCGCTGGCGGTCGCTAGATCTCTTCGGGATGAACCGCGTAGCCGGCGTGCTGCAGGTCGGCCGTCAGTGAGGCGACACAGTCCGCCAGTACCGCCTCGTCGGTCGATCTGACCACGAAGTTCGCTCCGACCCGCCCATCGCGAAAGAAGGGGTAGCTGCCGATCTGCACCCCTTCGTGTTTCTTCTCAGCCGCGCGCAGGATGTCAGCGACTTCGCTTTCCGCCACCCAGCAGCCGATGGTCCGCGCGATCAGCGGTGCGCCGCCTTCCAGCGTGCCGGTCAGCGCGTCGAGCATGCCCGCGGTGATATGCGGGACGCCGGCCATGATGAACATGTTGCCGATGCGAATCCCGGGGGCACCGGACATGCGGTTGGGGATCAGTTCGGCGCCCTCGGGCACTCGCGCCATCCGCAGCCGCGCATCGGTGAGCGCGCTGCCGCGGCCGGTGTAGTACCGCTCCAGCATTTCCCGCGCCTGCGGATGGATCACCACCGGCACGCCAAGCGCGGCGGCCACGGCATCGACCGTGATGTCGTCGTGAGTGGGGCCGATGCCTCCGGTGGTGAACAGATAATCGTTGCGGGTCCGCAGGGCATTCACCGCTTCGACGATCCGCCCTTCGACATCCGGCACCACCCGCACTTCGGCGAGGCGGATGCCCTGCACCTGCAGCCAGCTGGCGATCTGGGCGATGTTCTTGTCGTGTGTCCGGCCCGACAGGATCTCGTCGCCGATCACGATCAGCGCAGCGGTCCAGATGCGATCGGGGGTGGTCATCTGCGCGGGCTAGGCGATTTCCGGGTTCTGCCTATTTACTCGGCCGCCTCAAGCTGCTGTCCGGTGGACGTGGCCGCCCGGTCAAACTTGAGCACGCCGTCATCGATGGGCGAGGTGGCCAGCGCCTTGCGGTCGAAGCGATAGTCCTGGTTCAACCGCCATGGCAGGCTGACCGCGCTTTTGGGCATGATGTGCTTGCTGCGCTGGATGTAACCGCTCGAAAAGTCGAACAGGTCTTCCTCGACCAGCCCGTGGTCTTCCGGCAGCGCCGGATCGGCAACGTTCGCCCCAATCGCCTCCATGTGGTTGAGCACCTTGCAGACGAATTCCGAATTGATGTCGGCGCGCAAGGTCCAGCTGGCGTTGAGATACCCGAACACGACGGAGAAGTTCGGCAGGTTCGAGAACATGCAGCCCTTGTAATAGAACCGCTCGCTGAACTCGACCGGCGCGCCGTCCTGGCTGACAGCGATCTTGCCGGCGACGGCCAGCTTGAGACCGGTTGCCGTGACCACGATGTCCGCCGGGATGCGGCGTCCGTCGGTCAGCCGAACCGCATCCTTCTCGAATGCCGCGATATTGCCGGTGACGACTTCGGCCTTGTCCTCGCGGATGGCGGTGAACAGATCGTCGTCCGGCACTAGGCACAGTCGCTGATCCCAGGGGTTGTAAGGCGGGGTCCAGGTGGCCGCATCGTATCGGTCGCCAAGCGAATTCTTGATCCGCTTGTGCAGCGCCTCCTTCACCTTTTCGGGCGCCGAGCGGGCGCGCTTGAAGGCGACGTCCTGCAGCAGCACGTTCTTCCATCGAGTGATGCGGTAGGCGAGCTCTTCCGGCAGGTATTTGCGCAGCGTATTGGCAATTCCGTCCTTCGCCGGGCGGGAGAACATCCACGTCGGCGTGCGCTGGAGCATCGTCACCTTGGCGGCGCGGTCGCTCATGGCCGGGACGATGGTCACGGCAGTCGCGCCAGAGCCGACCACCACGACCCGCTTGCCGCTGTAGTCGAGGTCCTTGGGCCAGAACTGTGGGTGGATCACCTGCCCTTCGAACTGCGACAGATCGAAGCCGGCGTCGTACGGATCGTCGTAATCATAATAGCCCGTGCCGAGGTACAGCCAGTTGGCCGTGGTCGTGGCGCGCTTGCCGCCCTGCTCGTAAGTCACATGCCAGCAGGCTTCATCCGAACGCCAGTCGGCGGCGATGACCTTGCTATCATAGGTGATCTTGTCGCGGATGCCGCGCTGGTCAACGATCCGGTGGAGATAATCGAGGATCGCAGGGCCATCAGCGATCGATTTTTCGTGCTTCCAGGGTTCGAACTTGAACCCGAGCGTGTGCATGTCGCTGTCGGAGCGGATGCCAGGGTAGCGGAAGAGATCCCAGGTACCGCCAAGATCGGATCGCCTTTCGAGCACGGCATAGCTGCGATGCGGACACATCATTTCCAGGTGAGCAGCCATGCCGATGCCGGATATCCCGGCGCCGACGATCAGCACGTCGTGGTCGCACGCGGTCAGGCTCATCACTCTCTCTCCTGGTTGACGCGAACGTAAGCCTTTCCGTTTCAAGGTGCAACGATTCACTCCCGCGCGCAAAACGCGAGCTTGCGGGGGTTGCCTTGGCGGAGAATGGAACGGCGGGCCGGCGCGCCGGCCGAGTAAGTGGCAACCGCGTTGTGGGCTGCTGCGCTCAGCTCGCCCGGACGTGTCTAAGGTAGCCGTCGACCTTGTGGCGCAACGTCGATGCCTGATGCTTCAACTCGCTTGCCGAGCTCAAGACCTGCGATGCGGTGGCCCCGGTAGCCAGCGCGGTTTCCCGCACGTGCACGACGTTGGCGCTCACCTCGCCGGTACCCCGCGCCGCGGTATCGATGTTGCGCGCCAGCTCCTGACCCGCGACCGACTGCTGATCGACCGCCGAAGCGATCGATACGGCCGTCGCCTCCAGCTGTTGCACCTGACCGGAGATGGCCTGCAGCGCGCTGACGCTGTCACCGGTGGAGTTCTGCATGGCGCGAATCTGCGCGGCGATTTCTTCGGTCGCCTTGCTGGTTTGGGCGGCGAGTTCCTTGACTTCGCTGGCCACCACCGCGAACCCGCGGCCCGCCTCGCCGCTGCGCGCGGCCTCGATCGACGCGTTGAGCGCCAGCAGGTTGGTGCGCCGCGCGATGGAGCCGATGAGTTCGACGATTTCCCCGATCTGGTCGGCCGAACAGGCGAGCGCCTTGACCGTTCCGTCCGCTTGTTCCGCCGCGGTCGTCGCCTCCCGCGCCAGCACGGCGGAGTGCGCCGCCTGACGGCTGATCTCGCCGATGGACATGGCGAACTCGTCGCTGGCTGCTGCGGCGGCAGACACGCCGGAAGACGCTTCCGTCATGGAGCGCGAGACGATGTCGATCTGATCGGCCCCATGCTCCGCGGCGGTGGCCATCGAACTGGCGGCGCCCTCAAGCTGAGCGGCTGCCGAAGCCACGGCATTGACCACGTCGCTCACTTCGCGATCGAAATCCGCGCTGAGCTGGAGGAGCATGCGCTTCTGTTCCTCGCGCGCCTTCTTGCGATCCGCGAACATCTCGTCGAGCTTGTAACCCGACTTCACGAACACCTCGAATGCCCGCGCCATGTCCCCGATCTCGTCCGCCCGGTCGAGGTAGCGCAGCTTATGGCCGCGGTTGCCGCTCGCGAGGTCGGCCATGTCACTGGTGAGCTGACGCAGGGGCATCGCCGTGTCGATCAGACTGCGTCGCAAGGCGAGGCCGGTCAGCACCAGCGTAGCCGCCCACAGCACGACGATGGCGAGCATCACGGGCAGGGCGCTCTGGGCGGCGCTGGCGTTCAGAACCGCGACGAAAGAGAACGCGATCAATGTCAGAGCGCCAAGCGGCAGCCCCGCGAGCAGCTTGAACTTCCGATCGAGCGGCAGGTTGTTGAACCAGGTCGGCAGCGGCTGGCGGGATACCTCCCGGTGAACCGCTTCGTCGCCCAGCGTCACGCTCGCGATTTCCGCGTGCAGGGTTCCCGGTTCGAATGTCGTGATTGCGTTCATGCTGCCCTCGTTGCCGTGCGTTTCGCCGGCTTACCCAGATGCCTTGCCACCTGATCGGCGGGCATCGCCTTGTGATACAGCCAGCCCTGGATCTGATCGCACCCCGCGGCGCGGACCAGATCGGCCTGCTCTTCGGTTTCGACCCCCTCGGCGGTCACGTCCATGTTCATGGCCCGGGCGACCGAGATGCTCGACAGCATCATTGCGCGGCTGCCCTCGTCGCTCTGGGCATCCGTCACCAGCGAGCGGTCGATCTTCAGTTTCTCGAACCGGAACTGGCGCAGGAAACCGATCGAGGCATACCCGGTACCGAAATCGTCAAGCGAGATGCTCACGCCAAAATCGCGGATCACGTTCAGGCAGCGCTCCGCCACCACCGGATCGATGACCAGGCAGGTCTCGGTGATTTCCAGCTCCAGTCGTTCCGGCGGAAACCCTGTCTCCTCGAGGATCTGGCCCAACTGGAAGGGGAATTCCGGATTCCGGAGCTGAGCGGCCGAGATGTTGACCGAGAGTTTGATGGTCGGCCACGCGAGTGCGTCCCGGCACGACCGCTCCATCACCCACAGGCCGATCCCGTTGATCAGGCCGGATTCCTCGGCGACGGGAATGAATATGTTGGGGCCGATCTTCTTGCCGTCGGCACGGTCCCAGCGGAGCAGTGATTCCACCGCGACGACTTCGCCGCTGCGGGCATCGACCAGCGGCTGGTAAGCAACCGTGAATTCGCCCTTGGCCAGCGCGCCACGCAGTTCCTCGTCGATCTTCTGCGTCGCCTCCCGGCTTCGGTCGAAGTCGTCGGAAAACCAGGTGCAGCGCATCTTGCCGCCGCGCTTGGACGCGTACATCGCGACATCCGACCGGCGCAGCAATTCGGATGAGCCTAGGCTATCGCGCCCCGTCGAACGCGACAGGCCCACACTTGCGCCAAGCAGGATGCGCCGATCCTCAAGCGGAATCGGCGCTCCCAACCGCTCGATCAGGGTGCGGCAAATGCCTTCCAGAATTGTGCCCGCCACGGGGCCGACCTTGAGCACCGCGAACTCGTCTCCGCCCAGACGATAGCAGCGCGCTTCACCCATGCAGATTTCCTGCAGGATATGAGACACCTCGATCAGCACCTGATCGCCGACGACGTGGCCATAATGGTCGTTGACCAGCTTGAACCCGTCGAGGTCGATCAGCGCGACCGCCACTTCCTCGCCGGGCTTTGCCAGCCGCACAGCATCTTCATGCAGCGCGCGCCGGTTGGGTAGGGCGCTGAGGCTGTCCGTCCGGCTCAGATCTTCCAGCCGGATGACGTGCGTAAGGCCGAACCGGCCCAGCGCGAGAACCGCAGCCGCGTAGATGGCAATGCATATGGCGGCGATCCATGTCGTGGCGATGTGATCGATCTGCGCACCGACAAGCAGCAAGCCCGCGAACATGCCGAAGATGGCCGACAGGATGATCAGCGGCGCGAACACCAGCACACGCGGACCGAGAGCAGACGTGTTGTCTCGTGCGTTCACCAGATTCCCCCCGGCGTCACCCCAGAACAGACGCCGGGGAAGATGCCTAACGTGCATTGCCTAATGAACCGCTAAGCCAGAATTTACCTTCCGATTCCGAGTTTTACCGGCTGAGGCGCGCTGCGCGGAAGGCGGCGGTACAGCCCGCTGGTATCGCAAGCAGCGGAGAACGCGTCCGAATGACCGGTCACCGTTTCGCCTGCGCCGATCATCAGCCATCCGTCAGGCGCAGTTGCCGCGGCCAGGCGCCCAAGTGCTCTTTCACGGTTCACGGCTGCAAAATAGAGCAAGACGTTGCGGCACAAAACCAGGTCGAACCGCTGCGGGTCTGGCGGCGCGTCGAGCAGGTTGCGGCGCTGAAACCGGATCGGCCGGCTGAGTTCGGGGCGCGGACGCCAGCCCTCTGGCGTCTCGGTGAACCAAGAAAGCATCTGCGAAACGCCCAATCCGCGCTGAATTTCGAACTGTGAGTAAACACCGCGCTTCGCGGCTTCGATGGCGCGGCTGGAGATATCGGTCGCCAGAATGTCGATCCGCCATCCCTGCCATCGCTGCGGCTGGTCGGCAAACAGCATCGCAAGCGACAGCGCCTCTTGCCCCGTCGAACAACCGGCGGACCAGATCGATAACCTCCGCGTCTCCGCTCTTTTGCTAGCGAGATCGGGCAGGACTTCCGACGCGAGCAGATCGAACATCAGCCGATCGCGGAAGAAATAGGTCTCGTTGTTCAGCAGCGCTTCGACGACTTCGTGCGTGAGCTTCTCCTCGCGCGCGTCGGCCAGCAGGCAGACGAGCTGATCGAGGTTGGACAAGCCACGCTCGCGGAAAATCCCGGCCAGTGCCGTGTCGATCCGCCAGCGGCGGCTGGCGGTCAACTGCTGACCCGTCCGCGCGAACAGCAGGTCGGCGATGATGCGTTGAGAGACTTCGCTCACGCCCGGGTCGTTTCGATGTTTCGCGCCATGGCAGCGATGCGCGCGGCGATCTGCGCGGGCGGCAAGACCGCGGTGGCCAATCCGGCATCGGCAATCGCGCGGGGCATGCCCCACACGGCGGAGGTGGCCGCGTCCTGGGCAAAGATCGTTCCCCCTGCCGCCACCAATCGGGCGGCTCCTATCGCTCCGTCCCGGCCCATTCCCGACAGCACCGCACCGATGGCTTGCCCGCCTGTTGCATCGGCGAGCGATTCGAACAGCGGATCGACCGAGGGTGTGCAGCCGCTGGGTGCCGCGTGATGGGAAATGCCGGTAACCATCTCATGTCCCTGTCGCCGGACGACCATATGGCCATGGCCGGGCGCAACGTGGATGCGTCCGGCCTGCACCGGTGTGCCCGCATCCGCGACCACCGCCGGGCGGCCCGATGCCGCGGCCAGCTGGCGCGCCAGCGTGTCCATGAAGCTTTCAGGCAGGTGCTGCACCACCAGGATTGGCAAATCGCAGTATCGCGGCAGTGCCGCCAATAGCAGGCACAGCGCGTGAATTCCGCCGGTCGACGCGCCGATGCCGATCGCTTGCGGCACGCCGGCTTCCCGGCGGCGGTGTGCCAGGGGCATGCTTCGGACGACCGATGGCGCGGGGTGGCGGGCGCGGCCTGCCAGTGCGCGGATCTTGCCGATCAGCGCGCGCCCGTATCCCTCATCGAATTCGCCGGCCCGAGGCTTGAGGAGAGTGTCAGCGGCCCCCATCGACAGTGCTTGCAGCGTATGCTCGGCGCCCGCGGCAGTCAGGGACGAGACGACCAGTACCTGTCCGGCACCCGCCAGGTCGAGGATGCGGGGCAGGGCCCCAATGCCGCCCATGCCAGGCATTTCGAGATCCAGCAGGATCACGTCGACCGGCGTTTCCGCCAGTCGCGCAATCGCCATTTCTCCGGTGGTCGCCTTGGCCACGATCTCGCAATCGGCCTCAGCCTCGATAATGCGCGACAAGACGGTGCGGGCGACGAGCGAATCGTCGACAATCATGACCCGGATTGCATCGCGGACAAATCCGCGACCGATCCCGGGCGGTCCGGTCAGCGGGGCCAGCGGGTCCACCTGCGTAGCCTCAGGAAAAACCGACCAGCTGGAGTTTGATCTGCAGCGTTTCGTGGTCGAACGGCTTCATGACGTATTCGTCGGCGCCGGCGCTGATCGCTTCGCGGATGTGAGCGACATCGTTCTCGGTGGTGCAGAAGACCACCTTGGGCCGGTCCCCGCCTTCGCGCTGGCGGAGCTGGACGATGAATTCGATCCCGCTCATCACCGGCATGTTCCAGTCAAGCAGGATGACATCGGGCATCGTTTCGCTGCACCGGTCGAGGCCTTCGCGCCCATTTTCCGCCTCGTCGACGGCAAACCCGAGTTCCTCGAGGATGTGCCGTGAAACCTTGCGGATAACCCGCGAATCATCGACGATCAGGCAGTGCTTCATGGTCGGGGCGATCCTGTTTTTTTGCTTTGTCTGCGGTGCTACGGGCGAGCGGTAACCATCCGATTAAGCGGCGGTCTGCAAAGGTCCTGCGAGCAAAGCTCCCAGATCAATCAGCACAGCCGGTCCGCGGTCGGTTTCGATCAGCCCGGCGCTGACCCGGTCCCAACCGGGACCCGCATCACCGGGCACGGCGGCGGGATTCCCAAGAACCGCGGCGACGTCATCGATGGCATCCACCACCAGGGCATAGCGGTGCCCTGCCTGGTCGACGATCACCGCGCGGGTGCCCGGAGCGGGCATGCCGGACGGAGGAAGTCCGATCGCCGCTGCCGCGTCGATTACGGTCAGCGTGCTCGAGCGCAATGCCGTCAAGCCAAGGACGAACGCCGGCGCCCGGGGGACCACTGAAATTGCCTCCAGTTCCACGACTGACTGGACATCACCGGTGCGAAGTGCCGCCCGCCGATGCCCGATTTCGACAATGACCACGAGCTCGCTCACGCGGCGGCCCTCCCGCTACGCAAGGCGGAAAGCGCGGCGATGAGACCGGCACGGTCGTAGCGGTACAGCGCGCCCGGCAGCTGTTCTGCCTGCGCAGGGTCGGAATACAGCTTGATGACCGATCGCTCGCCCGTTGCGGCCGATCCGCCTTCCGTCTCGATGGCCACGTCCGCGGTTCCTTCAAAGGTTTCGTCGACCACCTTGTACCCGGCGCTCTCAACGAGGGGTGCCAGGATGGTGCGGGCCCAGGGATCGTTGGCCGGCAAACGACACAGCGGGGGATCGAACGCCCGGCTTGGAGCGGCCAGACCGGCGAACAGCCAATGCGTGTCGAGCACCTCGGCGGGCAATCCATCGACCAGTGCCGTACCTTCGGCGGCGCCGGCGGTGCGGGCGGGAGCAATCTCGCCAACGAGTTCGACCGTATCGATTATCCAGTCGATGGCATAGGCGATCTCGCTGTCGCCATCACCTAGGCGCAGCACGCTTAACTGGCCGTGTTCGGGAAGGGCGCCATCGACGCCTGCGAGCGGGTACAGCGCGTCTCCGATGACGACGCGTGGCGGATCGGAGGACAGATCGGCCGCATCGGCGGACACGCGTTCGATGCGGTTGATCGTGCCGAGCCGGACCAGCTTGCGGGTTCCGCCGAGACCAATGAACAGCAGCGCCGGCGTACCGCGCGCCGCTTCGCTCGCGCTCGGCTCCTCGCTGACGCGGCTGCGCCGCTGGGTTTCGCTAAGCAACCGGGCCTTGCGGGCAATTCCGGTAATGTCCAGCATCAGGACGGGGTGGCCATCGTCGAGCAACGTGCTGCCGGCATAGATACCGGTGGCCATGACCGCCGGCGCCAGCGGCTTGATCACCAGTTCCTCGTGATCGAATACGCGATCGACCGCGAGCGCGAATAGCTCTCCGTGCGCCAGACGGATCAGGACGAGGGTGCTGGCTTCAGGATCTGCCGGGTCAGGGAGGCCAAGCTGGCCGGCAAGCGACAGACAGGCGACCCTTCGGCCGCGCACCGTAACCAGCACGCGGTCTCCTGCGCGAGCGAAGTCGATATGGCTCGCGCCGCCGTGCACGATCTCTTCCACGGATGATCGCGGCAGTGCGAACAGGTGTCCTCCAGCCCCGACCGTCAATGACGGAATGATGCTGAGCGTCAGCGGCAGGCTGAGGCCGATGCGGGTGCCTTCTCCCGGCGTGCTGCCGACCTCGATCGTACCTCCCACGCGCTCGATGTTGGCGCGCACGACATCCATGCCGACGCCTCGACCGGAGACCGAGGTGACTTCCAGCGCAGTCGACAGGCCTGGCTCGAAGATCAGGCTGTGGCGCCCTGTTTCGTCGAGCGTTTCCGCGTCCGCCCGCGACAGGGCGCCGGCGGCGATGGCCTTGTCGACCAGGCGTGCGCCGTCGATGCCCCGGCCATCGTCGCTGATGGAGATCATGATCCGGTTACCGCTCTGGCGGGCCGCGATATGCAGCGTGCCGATCTCGCGCTTGCCGGCCGCCAAGCGCTGCGACGGGCGTTCGATACCGTGGTCGATGGCGTTGCGGATGATGTGCGTGAGAGGATCGCGGATCATCTCGATCATCTCGCGATCCAGTTCGACGTCAGCCCCTTCCAGATCGATCATGACCTGCTTGCCGAGCTCTGCAGAAAGGTCGCGCACCAGCCGTGGCAGCGCGCCGAACAGGTGTTCGATGCGTTGCATGCGCATGCGGGTGACCGCTTCGCGAACTTGGTCGAGAATTGTCGAGAGACGTTCGAACGGGCCGTGGACGGATGGATCCACCCCCGCATCGCGCAACCGGCGAGCGAGGTCGTTGCGGGCAAGGACGAGATCGGAAACGCTGCCCATCACCCCGTCGAGCAGGCCGACCGGCAGGCGGATCGAGCGCTGCGCGCTCCCGGAAACCCTGGCTGGATGAGCCCCGTCGTTATCGGACAAGTTGTCGTCCGCAAGGTCCGCGGCGTCGTTGCTGTCGGGCTCCAGCGCGGCGAGCAACACGTCGTCGCCCCTGGCAGGCAATTCCTCGCCTGCCTCGATCGCGTCGACCATGATGGCAATCCGGTCGATGATGGCCAGCACGGCCGTGACCAGCCGCGGACTGACCGATCGCCGGCCGGCGCGGACTTCGGCAAGAGCGTCCTCCGCGCCGTGGCTCAGCGCTTCCAGGCGCGGAAAGTCGAAGAACCCGCAGTTGCCTTTGACCGTGTGCACGAAGCGGAAGATCGCATCGAGCCGCGCCCGGTCGCACGGGTCCGCCTCCCACGCCACCAGCTCGCCGCCGATGGCGGTCAGCATCTCGCGCGTTTCGGCCAGGAATTCGCCCAGCAGATCGTCCATCGGTGCCCCCTTAGCCTTCCACGGGAGCTATGGGGGCTTGATGGTTAACCTCTCGTAAGCGGGCGGCGACCAGCGCTTGAACAAGCGGTGGCCGGGAGGTAGCGCCAAACTGCATGACCGCGCTCACCGTCAACGGCCGCCCCTTGCGCTTCGACGTCGATCCGCGAACCCCGTTGCTATGGGCGCTGCGCGATGCGGCGAACCTGACCGGCACCAAGTACGGCTGCGGAGTGGGAGACTGTCACGCCTGTACCGTGATCGTCGATGGCGAGGCGCTGCGCAGTTGCCTGATTTCGGTCGCCGAGGCGGAGGGGCGCGTGGTGACCACGATCGAGGGGCTGAGCCGCGATCGCAGTCATCCGGTGCAACAGGCTCTGGTGGCGGAGCAGGCGATCCAGTGCGGCTTCTGCACGCCCGGCATCGCCATGGCCGCCGCTGCGCTGCTGTCACGCAACGCCGATCCCTCCGTCGACGAAATCAAGGCGGCGCTTCCCAATCTATGCCGCTGCGGCGTGTATCCCCGGCTGGTGCGCGCGGTTCAGCGGGCGGGGCGGGTTGCGCGGCGCGAGGAGACGGTCAGCGCAGCGCCAGCCCCGGGCATCAGCGCCGAAGATGCGGCCCGCACCGTGCCGGCACTCGATCGCGGAGATTAGGCCGCGACTGCCGATCTCCGCTGTGCAAGCTGAGCGCGCCAGCTTCGTGCGCGCCACCACATGATGATCCCGGTCACCGCCAGCGCCGCGGGCAAAATCCCTCCCAGGAACACGATGATCTGCCATGCGAGTGGCATTTCATTGCCATCGTGGATGCGGCGCATCAGGCGAGCCAGCGTTTCCGGCCGCTCCCCCGTGCCCCGCTCTACGGTCGCCAGGTTGTCCGCTGCTGCGACTTTCACATCCGTGGATTCCTCTCCCACGGTGTCTCCAGCCGCCGGTTGCACGGCGATGGTCCACTCGCTGGCTTTTTCCGTCGGCCACGCGACTGACACCGCCTGTCCTCCAGCTGCCTTCTCCGCCGCATCAACCGCGCCGGCGACGGCTGAGAGCGGTAGCTGCAACGGGGCTGCAAAGCGCCCCGGTCCGCCCGGAGCGCGCTCCGCCTGGGTCGCCTCGAAGCCGGCAAACCACTGGGGGAAGGAGATCCACACCCCCGTCAGAGACAGGACGAACAGCGGCAGCGAGATCCAAAAGCCGAATTGGTAGTGAAGATTGGCGTCCAGGTTCCGATGCCTTTTCCACCGCAGCCCGCGCCTGACACCGCCGGCGAGCGGCCACCACAGCCAGAGGCCGCTGATCGAACTGACCAGCATGGCGACTCCGATCCATCCGACGATCTGCCGCCCCACGCCGGGCACCATGAGGGAACCGTGCAGGACGTGCATCACCTGGAACACGCCTTCGCCACTGCGGGCGGTGTCGAGCACCCTGCCGGTCGGGGGGTCGAGGAACAGCGTCAGGCGTTGCGGCCGGCCTTTTCCGGGCTTGGAGGCGCGAACCGTCACTGGTTCACCAGCCTCTGCCGGCAACTCGATTCTTTGCAGTCGTTCCCCGGGGCCAAGGCGCGCCTGTGCCGCTTGGGCGTATCGGGCCACCGGCAGCACGGAGGTGCCGCTGAGGGCGTAGCGTTCGGGGTTGAGCGCTTTCTCGAGCGGATCGTGCCAGACGAGCGCCGAGCCGGTCAGCGAAATGGGGATGATGACGGCCGCCAGGATCAAACCGATCCACTTGTGCACCTGAAACCAGGCGTTCCGCAAACCAACTTTCGTCATCAGCCACTCCGCTCAAGGCGCAAGCGCTTCGCAGTCCGGCTATTGCAAGTCAATCTCATTTAGAGCATCCGATCGCGATGATGATAAAGATCGAGGGTGTGCTGGACGGCGCAGGCGTAGCTCAGGTGCGTGCGATCGTTGACGCCGCGGAGTGGGTAGACGGGAACGAAACGTCGGGGCACCAATCGAGCGTTGCCAAGCGCAATCGCCAGTTGCCGCAGGGCAGCAAGGCGGCTGCGAGAGCAGGGCAGATCGTCCTGGACGCCGTGGGTCGGGCGCCCGAGTTCATCGCTGCAGCGCTCCCGCTCAAAGTCTTCCCGCCACTCTTCAACCGCTACGAGGGCGGCGAGGCTTTTGGCGCTCACATCGATAACAGCATCCGGGTCGATGCCGGATCTGGTTTCCGCATCCGCAGCGACCTCTCGTGCACCCTCTTTCTTGAGCCGCCAGCGGCTTACGAGGGCGGGGAACTTGTCATCGAGAGTTTGTATGGGGAGCAACGCGTCAAGCTCGCCGCAGGTGACATGGTTCTCTACCCGGCGTCTAGCGTGCATCGGGTCACGCCGGTGACCCGTGGCGCCCGGACAGCGGCGTTTTTCTGGTTGCAGAGCATGGTCCGCGACGATGGCGAACGAGAGCAACTCTACCGCCTGGACCGCACCATCCGTGATCTGTCAGCCGAGCGCGGCACGGACGACCGTGCCGTCATCGAATTGACGGGGCTTTATCACAACTTGCTCCGTCGCTGGGCTGACATCTAGCCACTCCGCATCTCCTGTTGCGAATAATTCTCATTAGCCTTGACTGATCTCGTCGTCTGCGCAACAGCGCGGCCAAAGCAATCACAGGGACAGTTATGAGGCACTATCCGACCGCCGCGACCGGCAGCTTCCTGGCACTGAGCTGCATTGGCTTTATCGCCAGTGCTCCGGCACTTGCTGACGATGCCGAGCAGATCGTCGTGAACGGACAGGGACAGAGCGAGACGTCCTCGCCAAAGAATACCGCACCGCTTGTCGACACCCCGCGGACGATCAGCGTGATCTCCGAAGAGACGATCCAGAACACGGCGTCGTTCTCGATCGAGGATGCGCTGCGGACGGTCCCCGGGATCACGCTGGGTGCCGGCGAGGGCGGCGTATCCAGCGGCGATGTGCCGCTAATCCGCGGCGTCAATTCGACCGGCGACATCTTCGTCGATGGGGTGCGCGATCCCGGCTCGCAGCAGCGGGAGTCGTTCGCGATCGAATCCATTGAGGTGTCCAAGGGGCCGAATGGCCCGATGGCGGGCAGGGGAGGCGCGGGCGGCACGATCAACCTCGTGACCAAGCTGGCACAAGCGGGATCGTTGTCTACCGCTCAGGTGACGGCTGGGACATCGGATCTGATCCGGGTGACGGGCGACGTCAATCGCCAGCTTAGTGACGAAGTCGCGATCCGGGTGGCCGGCATGTATCACGACTCCATGGTCGCCGGCCGCGATCGCGTGTTCGATGATCGCTGGGGTATTGCCCCGTCAGTGACATTCGGCCTGAACGGACCGCTCAGCGCGACGGTCGGGTATTATCATCTCGAGACCGACGGGATGCCCGATTACGGCATTCCGCTGACCTCCCGCCGTCAGTTAAATGCTGACCCGGCCGACCCCGATATTCGCCGGCCCGCGGATGTGGACCGTGACAACTTCTACGGTCTCGTCAACCGCGACTTCCAACGCGGCAAGGTCGACGCGGTCACCGGCAAGGTATCGGCGGAGCTGGCCCCGGGGGTCGTGCTCAGCAGCACCACCCGCTATAGCTGGACCCGCAACAACTACATCGTCACTAACCCCGACGACAGCGCCGGCAATGTCGTTCGCGGTCTGGTCTGGCGCAACATCAAGTCGCGCAATGCCCGCACCGAAGGCGTCGCCAGCAACTTGAACCTGAGCGCCGAAATTGCGACGGGTAGTGTAATCCACAGCCTGGCGGCCGGCGTCGAGTATACCGACACCAGACAGTCGAACGTGCCCTATGTGGTCGCAACCGGAAATCGCGCGTGCACGCCGACGGACATCGCGGCGTTCAATTGCACCGATCTGTTCGCGCCGAACCCGAGCGATCCGTGGTCAGGCACGATCACGGCGAGCCCCAACGTGAGCTCCGCCGCGGTCCGGGACACGAGCGCCTATCTGTTCGATACCGTCACCTTGATACCCGAACTGCTGCTCAGCGGCGGAGTTCGCTGGACGGATTACTCCGCGCGCGCCACGGGCTTCACCAGCGGCGTGCCGTTCAGCGCCGCGAGTGGCGGCGATTTCTGGTCGTACCAGCTTGGCGCGATCGCAAAACCGAGCGCCAACACCAGCCTTTACGTGTCATACGGCAACTCCAAGTCCCCCCCTGGCGCATCGGCGGGTGAGGGTGAGGACGCGTTGAACCTGGTCACCGAATTACAGCGACCTCAAGGCACCGAAAGCTGGGAAGCGGGCGCAAAGGCAGAGGTATTTGGCGGTAACCTGCTGCTGGCTGGTGCTATGTTCCAGATTGATCGCAGCAACATACAGCAGACTGATCCCACCGGCGCCGTGACCGAAGTCTTCGCCGCCGCCCGGACCCGCGGCTTCGAATTGAGCGCGAGCGGACGCGCGGGCCCCGTTACCATGCTGGTCGGCTACACCTATCTCGACGCAAAGCTTCCTGACGATGCGCCCGCGAACGCTGGCAATGCCTTGCCGCAAACCCCGAAGCACAATCTGGCGGCGACGATCGCCTGGCAAGCGACCCCGCAACTAAGCATCGGCGGCGGTGCCTATGGCGCTTCGCGGCGTTATGCCGATCCGGCGAACCTGATCTCCGCGGGCGGGTATCTGCGGTTCGATGCGCACGCGCAGTATCAGATCAGCGACCATTTCTCCGTCCGTGTGAACCTCAACAACGTGACCGACGAGCGCTATTTCGTGAAACTGCGCAACCCGCATTTCGCAGTACCGGCGGACGGTCGTCAGGCGCTGGTGACGCTGGTCGCGCGTTACTGATCTTGCCATAATGCCCGTCGGAGGAATGCGGTGAAAGCAACCATTTGGCACAACCCGGAGTGCGGCAAATCGCGCGCGACCCTCGCGATCCTGCAAGCGCGTGATGGGGTGGACCTCGAGGTGATCGAGTATCTCAGGAACCCGCCGACACGCGCGAAGCTCGCACAGCTTTACCGCAGCGCCGGTATGGCGCCGCGCGAGGGCGTGCGCACGTTCAAGACCGATGCGGAGGAGCGCGGACTACTATCCGCCGACGATGACACCGTACTGGATGCCATGGTCGCCGAGCCGCGGCTGATCGAGCGCCCGCTGGTCGAAACCGACAAGGGCGTGCGGCTGTGCCGTCCTCCAGAAACGGTCGAGGAAATCCTCTAGCGGGGTGCTTCGAGCACCTCGTCGTTTGCGAGGGATTTCCACCCGACGACGAACACCACGGCGCACATCGCGCAGATCGCGAAGAAGCCGATCCATGCGTGATGGCCGTAGAGCCACACCCCCAGCGGCGCCGCGATCACATACGCGGCGCCGTTGACCGAGGCGACGATGCCTCCGATCTGTCCTTGCTCCGCCCGGGTCACCGCCAGCGAGGCGCCTGCCGTGAAACCCGGGCGGTAGAGACCAAACCCGAGCGAGGCGATCGCCATGCCCAGCGATATCGAATGGAGGTTGGCGGACAACGCGAACACCAGGATGCCGACGATCGACAGCGCCATTCCCCATAAGGTAGAACTGCGCGGGCCGAGCTTGAGCATCGGAATCAGGCCCCACTGGGCCAGCAACGTCGCGATCGCGCCGCACATCAGCACCAGCCCGATCGAGCCGGTACCTGCAGCTGGAGTGTCCCTCAGGCCTAAGCGGTCGAGGATGAAGAAGCCCACGATGCCAAGGAATGCGGCCTGCGCGTGCCCGCCGACCAGGCCCGCCACGAGCCAGGGCCGCAGCCGGGGATCGCGCCACGACAGGTTTGGGATGGCCGGCTGATCCGCGGTGCCGGCCAGGCTGTCTTCGTCAGCCTCCTGCGGACGGGGATTGGAATTGGACCCATAGGGAGCGCCGACCACCTCGCTGCGGGCAGGAAACATCGGGTCGTCATTGGGCAGGGTCACGCGCAAGGCGACCAGCACCACCAGCGCGAGCAGCGCGAAGGCAAAGAAAGGGCCCGGCAGACCGGTGGCCGGAAACACCAGCAGCGGTGCCAGCGCCGGGCCGATGACGGTGCCCAGGCCAAAGCTCGACGCGATCAGCGCCATCGCCTGCGTCCGCTCCGCACGCGGCGTACGGCTGGCCACATAGGCCTGTACGGCCGGAGGAGCAGCAGAGCCGAACCCGCCGTAGAGGCTGCGCGCCGCAGCGAACAGCAACAAGGTCCACAGCGCAGGCAGCAGGCCGGACAGTCCGAACCACAGGATGACGCCGCACAGGGCAAAGCTGGAGATGAAGCCGATCAGGCCGAGCGCCATCATTGCCTTGCGGCCTCGCCGGTCGGATCGGCGGGCCCATACCGGCGCGCACACGACCCACAACAGGGCGGACCAGGTATAGGCGAGGCTGATCCAGACGTCCGCCACACCCAGTTCGGTGCCGATCGACGGCATCACCGATTGCATCGCCGTGTTGCCCGCGGCGGTCACCAGCATGACCATGAACAGCAGCGCCATGCGCTCCCTTGAGATGGGCTTGCGCACCGCGTCGGCTTCGGCAGCCGCGGCGTGGAGGTCAGGGTCGCGCTCGCTCATCTTCGCGGGGCTAGCGTTCGTCCGCAGCGCTTGCAATGCGCCTGCTAAACTGTCAGTGGCGCGCGCTTGAATTCGGCCCCCCGGTGGGGCGTAGACAGGGCGCGCAAGCTTTGACCCCTCCCAATGAGTTGGCAATTCGCCGCCAAGAAAGCTTCGGCCAGCGCGCGACGCGTTTCTTCGGCCAGTGGGGCGTGTTCTTTCGGGGGTTCGTCGAACATCCCAAGATGGTCGGCTCGATCATCCCGTCATCAGGCTTCACGATCGCCAAGATGCTGGCCCCGGTCAAATGGGATGAGTGCCAGGTGTTCGTCGAGTACGGGCCCGGTGTCGGCACCTTCTGCCGACCGGTGCTCGAACGGATGCGGCGCGACGGCACCCTGATCGTGATCGACACCAACCCGCTGTACATCGACTATTTGAAGCGGACGATCACCGACGGACGCTTCAAGGCGGTGCTGGGCAGCGCCTCGGACGTGGAGGAAATCGTGCGCGCGCACGGGTTCGATCACGCCGACTATGTGCTTTCGGGTTTGCCGTTTTCGACCCTGCCGGACGGCATTGGCCCGGCGATCGCGGCGGCGACTCACCGCATCCTGCGTCCGGGCGGCGCCTTTCTGGTCTACCAGTTCAGCGCCGCCGCGCGCGATTTCATGGCGAAGCATTTTCGCCATATCGACAGCGGGTTCGAGCCCTTGAACGTTCTTCCCTGTCGCCTGTTCTGGGGCTGGAAGGACTGACCTTTCAGTCGAAGGTTTCGTGCAGTGCTTCGCCGGAAGTGCCGGCGAGCTGGCGATAGATCGCGGCGATCACGCCCAGGAAGATGACGTAGAACACGGCGTTGACCAGGCCGGATACGAGCGCCTGTCCGATCACCGCGGCCTCTGCGCCAGCGAGCGCAAACAGCAGGCCCAATATCATGCTGAACACGCCGCCGACGATCATCACGGCGACGAACAGCAGGAAGATGAACAGGAATATCCTGAGCGAATTACCCTTGGTCAGTTGCCAGGAACGACTGAGGGCGCTGATCGGATTGGCCTGCCGCTCGATCGCGATGACTGCCGGGGTCAGCAGGAATTTCACGAACAGGTAAACGAACGCGATCACCGCGCCGATGCCGAGCACGACGCCGGCGGCGGCGGAAGCGCCCGCACCGACCGCAATCGGCACCAGCAACAGCAATCCGAACACCACGCCCATCAGCAATTGCGCGCCGAAGTAGGGAAGGAACAGCCGCGCCCCGCTCGCCAGCGCGGCGCCAACCGTGGGTCGGCTGCGGTCGGTCAGCAGGGTCAGCAGACCCAGCATGCCGATCCCCTGGATCACCATGAACAACAGAATGACCCACCAGACATCGCCGTAGAAGGTCATCATCGCCGCGCCCATCGCATCGGGATCCGGGTTGGATGATTGCGCAGCCTCCAGCGCGTTCATCTGGTTCATGAACAGCAGCATGAACGCAAGGTAGGGCAGAAAGAAGAACACCCCCGCGACGATCGTGATCACCTGCCGGTTGGCCGAGATCAGGCGCAACGCCTCGTTCCACGCCGCGCTCATGTCGAATTTCATCGGGCTATCTCTCCTGCGCGCTGTTGAAGGTCTTGATAACCGGCGCGCACCGTCCCACGCAACGATGATGTCCACAGGACTTGCAGCTGATATCGAATGGCGCACATCGGTCGCGCGCGTACCCTATCGCGATGCTCTGGCGGAGATGGATGAACGCAACCGCGCGATTGCCGCTGGAAATGCGCGCGAGCTGGTGTGGTTGCTCGAGCATCCGCCGGTCTACACCGCGGGGACGAGCGCCGCCGGCGACGAACTGCTCGATCCCCGGTTCGAGGTGGTCGAGGCGGGCCGCGGAGGGCGCTACACCTATCACGGTCCGGGGCAGCGGGTCGGCTATGTCCTGCTCGATCTTGGTCAGCGCGGACGGGATGTGCGTGCGTACGTCCACGCGCTGGAGGGCTGGGTTATTGACACCCTCCGCGATGTCGGTCTGGAGTCCTGGCGCGCTCCGGGCCGGGTTGGCATCTGGACCCGCGACGTCGACGGCTCGGAAGCAAAGATCGGCGCGATCGGGGTGCGCGTGCGGCGATGGGTCACCATGCACGGGTTCTCGGTCAACCTGGCGCCTGACCTTGCCCACTTCGGCGGGATCGTCCCTTGCGGGATCGCCGAATTCGGCGTCACGAGCTTGGCGAGGCTCGGCATCGATCTTGCGCCCGAGGCCTTCGATGCGGCATTGCTCGCCCGCGCCGGCGATTTCCTTGCCGCGCTGAAGCCGTGCGAGAACCGTTGATGTTGCCGAGCCGCCTGTCCCTTTCCCTGCTGGCACTCACGATGCTTTCCGCTTGCGGCGATCAAAAGAGTGACGAGCCCGAACGCAAGACCGCCGCGGGCGAAGTGCTGGGCGGGTCGATCAGCGACTCCATGTTGCCGCTCGACACGGTGCAGTCGCAAAGCCCGCCCCTGCGCGAGAGCGCTGCGGACGACAGCGGGGCCGGTCCATCCGAAGCGGCAGACGACGACGAGGAGGAGGAGGAAGCCCCCGCCCCGTCATCATCGCCGTCTTCGTCGGAAACCGCTCCGGCCGCACCGCCGGCCGAAGTGGACTGAGACTCAGCCGGCGACCGCCGCCGGTTGCTGTTCCATCGCCGGGTAGTCGATGTAGCCAGCCGGGCCAGGCAAGTACCAGCTAGCGGGTACGTTGACGTTCGGCGCCCATTCCGCGCCCGCGCGGATGCGTTCGGCAAGGTCGGGGTTGGAGATGTAGGGCCGGCCAAAGGCGATCGCGTCAGCGCGGCCGCTCTTCACGTCCGCTTCTGCGCTCTCGGCCGTATAGTCGCTGTTGAGCACCAGCGGCCCGGAATAGATCGCGCGGATCACGCCATCCTGCTGCGGCACGTCGGTCTGGCCAAAGGTGCCCTCTGGCCCCGGCTGACGCAGTTCCACGAAGCCGAGCTTCAGGTCCTGGCAGACCTGCGCCGCCGCGGCGAAGGTGGTTGCCGGATCACTGTCGTCGCACCCCTGCGTCTCTCCGTTTGGTGACAGTCGCACGCTGACCCGATCAGCGCCCCAGACATCGACCAGCGCTGAGAGCACTTCGCGCAGGAAGCGGGTGCGGTTTTCGGCGCTCCCGCCGTATTCGTCGGTCCGCAGGTTGGTTGCATCGCGCAGGAATTGATCCACCAGATAGCCGTTCGCGCCGTGGAGTTGGACGCCATCGAATCCGGCGGCCTGCGCGTTCTCCCCCGCCTTGCGATAGTCGGCAACGACGCGGGCGATGTCGTCCTTGGTCAACTCACGCGCGGGCTGGTAGTCCTGCCGGCCGGTGGGCGTGTGGGCGTGGCCCGGCGCGCACGTCGCGCTGGCGGAGACCGGCGGGTTGCCGCCGAGGAAATCCGGGTGCACCAGTCGGCCCATATGCCACAGCTGAAGCACGATCTTGCCCCCGGCATCGTGGACTGCCTGGGTGATCGGCTGCCAGCCGGCGACCTGTTCGTCGCTCCAGATGCCCGGAGCGGCGGGCCAGCCCGACCCTTCGACGCTGATGCCGGTCGCTTCGCTGATGATCAGGCCGGCGCCGGCGCGCTGGCGATAGTATTCCAGCATCATGTCGTTGGGCACCGAGCCCGGCTGGCTGGATCGACCGCGGGTGAGCGGCGCCATCAATATCCGGTTGCTGGCGCGGATTGCTCCCAGATCGATCGGCTGGAACAGGGCTTCGTGCATCGATGGCGATCCTTTTCGCTGGTTTCGTTTCGCAACCGAGCTAGGGGGCGCGCGTGAGCAGCGCAACCGACCCGGCAGACAAGAAAGAGTATCGTGCCGGCGCGTGGCACTTGGCCGCGCTGATCGGCGGCAATGCCGCGCTGGCGCTTGGGCCATGGCTGGTCCGCCTCACCGACACCGGGCCGGTGGCGGCGGGGTTCTGGCGGATGCTGTTGCCGTTGCCGCTGTTCGCCTGGCTCGCGTGGCGGGAGCGGGCGACGTGGACCGCCAGCGCCCGCACCGTGTGGCTGCTGCTGGCGGCGGGCGCATTCTTCGCGGCCGATCTGGCCAGCTGGCATATCGGGATCGAGCAGACCCGGTTGGGCAACGCGACGCTGTTCGGCAACGCGGGCAGCCTGCTGCTGGTGATCTGGGGCGTGATCGCGCTGCGGCGGGCGCCGAGCCGGCCGGAGATACTGGCGCTGGCCGCGGCGTTTGGCGGGGCGGCCATTCTGCTGGGCCGCAGCCTGGAAATCTCGACGACTTCGCTTATCGGCGATCTCCTGTGCCTGCTCGCGGGCGTGTTCTACGTGTTCTACCTGGTCCCGGCGCAGCGCGCGCGAGAGACGCTGGGGCAGTGGAGCGTGCTGGCGCTGGTGTGCGCCGCTGCCGCGCCGCCGCTGCTTCTGATCGCACTGGTCCGGGGGGAGCCGGTGCTGCCCGGCGGGGCGGGGTGGCTTCCGGTCGTCGCGCTGGCGATCAGCAGCCAGATCGTGGGACAGGGGCTGCTGGTCTTCGCCCTCAAGCATTTCTCCCCGCTGATCATCGGGATGGCCTTGCTGACCCAACCGGCGCTGGCTGCGGTTGTCGGCTGGCTGGCGTTCGGCGAAACGCTCGGCGCGCTTGACCTTGCGGGCATGGCACTGGTCAGCGCGGCGTTGGTCCTCGCCCGCGCCAAGGCCCCCGGCGGAGCCCCTCGCGCCCGGGCCTAGCGCGCGCCGAGGTCGCCCAGACCGATCGTGCCGCTCGCCATTTCAAGCATCCGGTCGAGGCTGCGCTTCGCATCCAACCGCAAGCCTTCCTCGATCTCGATCCGCGGCTCCAGATCACGCAGCGCGGCGTAGAGCTTCTCCATCGTGTTCAGGGCCATGTACGGGCAGATGTTGCAGCTGCAGTTGCCGTCCGCGCCCGGAGCGCCGATGAAGTTCTTTTCCGGCAGCGCTAGCTCCATCTGGTGGATGATGTGCGGCTCGGTCGCGACGATCAGCGTGTCGCCGGGAAACGTCTTGGCGAATTGCAGGATGCCGCTGGTCGAGCCGACGTAATCCGCGTGCTCCACGATCGTCGGCGGGCATTCGGGGTGCGCGGCGACCGGCGCGCCGGGGTGCTGCGCCTTGAGCTTCAACAGCTCGGTCTCGCTGAACGCTTCGTGCACGATGCACACGCCCGGCCACAGCAGCATCTCGCGCCCGAACTTGCGCGACAGGTAGCCGCCCAGGTGCCGGTCGGGCCCAAAGATGATCTTCTGTTCGGGCGGGATCTGGCTGATGATGGTTTCCGCCGACGAGCTGGTGACGATCACGTCCGACAGCGCCTTCACCTCGATCGAGGAGTTGATGTAGGTCAGCGCGATGTGGTCGGGGTGCGCCTCGCGGAACGCCTTGAACTTCGCGGGCGGGCACGAATCTTCCAGGCTGCACCCGGCATCCATGTCGGGCAGGACGACTACCTTTTGCGGGGACAGGATCTTGGCCGTGTCGGCCATGAACTTCACCCCGCAGAACGCGATCACGTCAGCGTCGGTCTCCGCCGCCTTGCGCGACAGTTCAAGCGAATCCCCGACGAAGTCGGCGATGTCTTGGATCGCGGGCGTCTGATAATAATGCGCCAGGATTACCGCGTTGCGTTCCTTGCGCAGACGGTCGATCTCGGTGAGCAGGTCGTCGCCGGCGAGCGGGATGCGGGTCTGGTCGGTCATCGGAATCCTTGACGCTGGGGCGCGAAATGGATGCGCCGCGAGCGCGAGATAGGGGGCGGCGCGCCGCGCGGCAATGGCGGGCGTGGGCGCGGCGGATCCGGTGGTAGACTTTCCGACCGTCGGCAACGCGCTCGATGCTGAGGCAGCTTCGCTGGTGCAGGAAAGGTCGGTTCGGCCCGGCTGTCGGCTTGCTACATCGTGAAGCCAGGGGGGAGGAAGGCGTGCATCGGTCGCTCGGCCCCGGGGGTGCCCGCCACGATCCGTTCGGTGATCGCATACCCCAGCGGACTGAAGGCCAGCAGCATCGAGATCACGAAGGTGCCCGCATAAATGCCTGTTCCCCACCAATACGCCGGATGCACCCGGCCATGGCGGCGCTTGTCGGCCACCATCGCGATCGCCGGGAAGATCAAGGTAGCCAGGAACGACGCCGTCCAGCCATACGGGATCATCAATGGCATCGGCAGCAGGCGCCCCAGGCCCGGGCCCGTGAGCACCGCCACCGCGACCAGCATCAGTCGACGGTGCCAACCACTGTGGCGCCGGATCCTGAGCGACCACAAAGCCAGCCCGGCAAAGCACACCAGCAACGCCAGGTTGCTGATCAGAAATTCGTTGAGCGCGAAGAAGGGAGGCCCGCCGTGCACTCGGGCCGACCGTAGCATGATGATGCCTCCCGCGACGACCATCAGCGGGATCCAGACGTAAGCCACCTTGCCAAGACGGATATGCAGCGCGCGCCGTCCGCTCGCGATGGTGAAAGCCTGCGCCAGATACAGCGCTAGCCAGCCCATGAAGATCACCCCGTGACCATGCACCACGGGCGGTGCCGCGAACGATGAGCGGCCCATTGCGATGTTGAGTGAAAAGCCGGCGACGATCGTCGCGGCCATTACGCAAGCCATGATGAAAAAGAACCGCCGCTCGCGCGCCTCAGCGGTAAGCGGCGCTGCACCCGGCGCCAAAGTCGCCATCGCACAACTCCCTCAAGTTGCGTCCCCGGTTGCGGGGCATAGCAGACTTGCGGGCCCGAGAGAATTCAGTTTGCGGGCTGTTCGCCTTCGAACCGGACGCTGACCTTGGCGTTCTGGTATCCGGCAACCTGCAACGGGATGGCCAGGTTCTGGCGGATCGCATCCTTGGCGGCGTTGCGGGCCAGTCCCAGCACTTGCGGGTTCTTGGCAAACGTCGCCGCCTTGCGCTCCGCCTGCATCGAATTGTTGCGCGAAAGATTGCGCTGCGCGCCCGCCGTCACCCAGGTGCCTTCGGTAAACATTCGCGCTTGCGCCTCGTCCAGATTGGGGCGTGAAATGCGCAGCGGCGGCAGCACCACGTTGAGGGTTTCGCTGGCCGCGTCCCACGCAAATGCATCGCGGTCCATGTTACCGAGGTCGAGCCGGTAGGTGACCGTCGCCGGAATGATCGTCGCCTGCCGGCTCTTGAGCAGGTCGATGCCGAACACGCCTTGCGCGTTCTGGCTCTCGGCCACGATCTCGAACCGGCTGGAGAATACGTTGAGCGAGTTCTGCTTCTCGAACGCCAGCATCGCGCTGCCGACCGGGTCGCCTTCTTCATTATAAAAGAATGCCCGCCAGCTGAGCCAGGCCACCGCTGCGATCAACGCAACGACGATCAGCCACGGCACCGCCCGGATGCGGGCGAGCGACGGTTGGTGAGTTGCAGGCGCGGGTACGACGGGTTCGTCGCCGGAACGAGTGAGGGTGCTTACTGGGCTGTCCATGTATCGTCTGAACGGGCGACCATGCCGCGGCGTTCCAGATCGACGAGGTGCGCAGTCACGCTCATTTCCGCCGCCCCCACAAGGCGCGGGTCCAGCCCCTTGTACATCAACGGCACGAAATCGGCTGCGCGCATCGGACCTTCGTTGGTCAGCAGGCGGACGATCTGGTTCTCGCGCTGGCGGCGGTGGCCGATCATGCCGCGGACGAGCTGACGGGGATTGTCGATCTGCGGGCCATGGGCGGGGTAGTAGACCCGGTCTTGCCGCGCCTGGAGATGGTCCAGGCTGGTCATGTACTGGCCCATGTCGCCGTCCGGCGGAACCACGACGCTGGTTGACCAGCCCATCACATGATCGCCAGTGAACAACGCGGCCGATTCTTCCAGCGCGAAGCACAGGTGGTTGGAGGTGTGGCCGGGGGTATGCACCGCCCGCAGCGTCCAGTCGGGTCCGGTCATCGCCTCGCCGTGCTCCATCACGCGGTCGGGTGCATAGTCGCGGTCGAACGAGGCGTCGGCGCGGGGGCCGCTGTCGTCGAGCACCAGCGGCGCGCATCCGACGATCGGCGCGCCGGTCGCGGCGGCGAGAGGGCGGGATGCGGGCGAATGGTCGCGGTGCGTGTGAGTGCACATGATCGCCGCAACGCTCGCCTCACCGATCGCGGCGAGCAGCGCTGTGACATGCGCCGGATCGTCAGGGCCGGGATCGATCACCGCGATCCGCTCACCGGTGCCGACGAGGTACGTCTGCGTGCCGGTGTACGTATAGGGAGAGGGATTGGGCGCCAGAACTCGGCGCACAAGTGGTTCAACCTGCTCGGTCAGGCCGGTCGGCCAGGGTTTGGGGGGCGGTCCTGCCATGCGCTTGCATATGGAGCGCCGCATGCCGCATGTCACGCTTATGTCCGATCACGTCCTGGTTCTCGATTCCGGCACCACCTCAACGCGGGCGATCGCGTTCGACCGGGCGGGCCGGGTGGCGGAGGTCGCGCAGGCGCCGCTGACGCAGCACTATCCGCAGCCCGGCTGGGTAGAGCACGACGCGCAGGAGATCTGGCGCGCTACGCTGGCCTGCGCGCAGCAGGTGGCGGCCCGGATCGGAGCTGACCGAATCGCTGCCATCGGCATCACCAACCAGCGCGAGACGGTGGTCGCGTGGGACCGGCAGAGCGGGGAGCCGCTGGCCCGCGCGATCGTGTGGCAGGACCGGCGCACCGCCGACGTCTGCGCCGCCCTGCGCGAGCAGGGTCACGAAGATGCGGTCCAGCGGCGGACCGGGCTGCTGCTCGACCCCTATTTCTCGGCCACCAAGATGCGCTGGATGTTGGACCACGACGGGCAAGTGCGCAGCGCTGCCGAGGCGGGGCGGCTGGCGCTGGGGACGGTGGAAAGCTGGCTGGTGTGGAAGCTCTCGGGCGGTCTGCACGTCACTGACGCGGCCAACGCCAGCCGGACGTTGCTGTTGCCGCTCGACGGCGCGCAGTTCGACCAGGGGCTGTGCGACCTGTTCGGCGTCCCGCGCGGCGCCTTGCCGCAGGTCGTCGATACTCATGGCCAGGTGGCGGAGACCGCGCTCTTCGGGCGGCCGATCCCGATCACCGGGCTGGCTGGTGACCAGCAGGCTGCCACGGTCGGTCAAGGCTGCTTCGCGCATGGCGAAACCAAGGCGACATATGGCACCGGCGCGTTTGTTCTCACCAATATGGGGGAGAACGTTCCGCGATCGTCCCACCGCCTGCTCGGGACCGTGCTGATGCAGCACGGCGGGAGGCGCACTTACGCACTGGAAGGCTCGGTATTCGTCGCGGGCAGCCTGATCCAGTGGCTGCGCGACAGCCTGGGATTGATCAGCAGTGCGTCCGAAACGGAGGCGCTGGCGCGTTCGGTCGCGGATAGCGGCGGGGTGACGATCGTGCCGGCACTGGCCGGGCTGGGCGCGCCGCACTGGCGGGCGGACGCACGAGGAGTGATCGCCGGGCTGTCGTTCGCCAGCGGCAGGGCGCAGATCGCCCGCGCCGCGCTGGAGGCGATGGCCCACCAGACGCACGACCTCGCCCGCGCGTTCGCCGCTGATGGGGCGGCCTGGAAGCGGCTCAGGATCGATGGCGGGATGAGCGCCAACGACTGGATGGCGCAGGATCTGGCCGACATGCTCGATCTGACCGTCGAGCGGCCCGACATGGTGGAAACGACCGCGCTGGGCGCAGGCGTGCTCGCGGCAACCGGTGCGGGGCTGTTCGGTTCGCTGGACGAAGCGGCCCAGGCCATGCGCGGCGCGGTGCGCGAGTTCACTCCGGCGATGGATCGATCGGTGCGCGGGGAGCGGCTGGAGCGGTGGGGCCGCGCGCTGGCCGCGATCTAGAGCGCCATACTCACAGCGATCCGAGCGCCCGGCCGAGCCGTTCGCGCTGCCCGAGCACCGCCGGCGCCACCACGAACCGTTCGCGCCAGGCGCTATCCAGCCGCGCGATGCGCCCGTGCAGCGCTTCGGTCTCGCGGATCAGCGCGCACGTCGCCGGCTCCAGCAGCGCGAGCTGGTCGGGATCGGCGGGACGGTCGGGCGGCAGCACGCCGTGGCGGCGGAGCTGGAAGTCCGACAGTTCGCCGGCGAAATACGCGCGGTGATTGAGCAGCCAGGCGAGCACGTGCATCATCCGGGTGGTGGTGCGCAGTCCCTCGCACGACAGGGCGATGCGGACCAGATCCTCCTGCTCGCACCGCCGCGGCGCCAGGTCAAACGCGGCGCGCACCTCGTCGGCAAGTACCAGCGCCTCGCAATAAAGCGCCTCGATGATGGGTCGGCTGAGGTCGGCGGGAACAGTCATTGCCAACCCCCGCTACGCCTCGCGACTCGGCGCCGCCACAACGCTAACCTAACAATCCCGCGCCAATTTCAGTCCGTGCCGGGATGGGACAGTTTTACCCGGGATTCACTTTACCCCGTTCCTCAGGCGATGATGTCGGGCAGCAGCTGGTCCTCCACAACCGCGATCTGATCCTTGAGGCGCAGCTTGCGTTTCTTCAGCCGCGCGATCTGCAACTGATCGGTCGATCCGGTGCCGCTGAGCGCATCGATCGCGGCGTCGAGGTCGCGATGTTCGGTGCGCAATGCAGCCAGCAGCTTGGTCAGTTCCTGTTCGGTCAACCGTCCCTCGTCCCTCACCCGCGCGATGCGTCATCGGCTCATCGCGCGATAATCGGCGGCTCGTCGATTAGGCGACTGGCAGGTCTTCGCAAGGCCTCATTCGTGTGGTCCTATCCTCTCAGCGCGGCTGGTGCCTGCGCGGGCACGAGTCGCCTTGAAGAAGGTCCGCCCCCCCTTGCAGGGGTGTGGTCCGCAACCAGGAGAACACGCATGCTGTCTTCGTCCCATTCCACTGCACTCCAGTCCAAGCACGCCGGCATCGAAGCCCGGCTGCGCGAAGAAATGGGCCGGCCTTCGCCGGACGCAGGGACGATCCAGCAACTGAAGCGCGCCAAGCTCCGGATCAAGCAGGAGCTTACCGCTCTCTGACCCCGCGCCGACAGACGATCTCAGATTAGCGGCTGAAGCTGCGGGAGGGGATGGCGCGCGCCGGCTGCCAGCGAGTGGGCGGCCGCGCGCGCCATTTTTCCCGCGTGGCACTCCCGCAGGCGCTTGAGTGGTCATCGCGGCGGCCGGGGCGCGCGGTCGCGTTCAGTGATCGTCGGGTATGAACCGAGCTTTGGCCGCGCGATGGCCGTTTCCCTTGGGCGTCCGGATAGGCTAGGCCCGGACACGCATGTCAGCCGCCGCCGCCGCCCGCCAGATCCTCACCCAGTTGCACGAGGTCATGGCATCGCGCCTGCACCCGCAGGCCAAGCTCGACCGCGTCGTCGAAGTGATCGGCGAAGTCCTCGATAGCGAGGTCTGCTCGATCTATCTGCTGCGCGAAGGGATGCTGGAACTGTTCGCCACTCGCGGGCTGGAACAAAGCGCGGTGCACGTGACTCAGCTGGCGATCGGCGAAGGCCTGAACGGCATCATCGCCGAACGCAGCGAGACGCTGAACCTGGCCGAAGCGGCCGCGCACCCCGACTTCGCCTACCGGCCGGAAACCGGCGAAGAGAAATTCCATTCATTCGCCGGGGTGCCGATCGTCTATCGCGAACGGGCGATCGGCAGCTTGTGCGTGCAGCATGCCGATCCGCGCCGCTACGAAGACATCGAGATCGAGACCCTGCAGACGGTGGCGATGGTGCTGTCGGAACTGATCGCGCACGCTGGCCTGGTCGACGACGAGACCGCTGCCTTGGGCGCGGCGGCGAGCGGTCCGGTGATGCTCCAGGGACTGACGCTGGTCAAAGGGATCGCGGGCGGGTCCGCGGTCTATCACCAGCCGCGCGTCCATATCGACCATGTCGTGGCCGAGGATACCGAGGCGGAGCGCCAGCGGGTCTACCTCGCGTTCGACAAGATGCGCGACCAGATCGACACGATGGCGAGCCAGGCCGAATTCGGCGTGGGCGGCGAGCATGTCGATATCCTCCAGACCTACAAGATGTTCGCCTACGACGAAGGTTGGGGGCGCCGCATCAACGAGGCGATCGACGCCGGCCTGACCGCCGAGGCGGCAATCGAGCGGGTGCAGCAGCGCACCCGGATGCGGATGCGCGAGATCGACGATCCGCTGCTGGCGGACCGGATGCACGATCTGGAGGACCTGTCGAACCGGCTGCTGCGGATCGTCTCGGGCCAGCTTGGCACCGCGGCGACGCAAGGGCTGAAGCGGGATACCATCCTGATCGCCCGCAACCTGGGGCCGGCCGAGCTGCTGGAATACGACCGGCGCCGGCTGAAGGGCGTGATCCTGGAAGAAGGTTCGCTGACGGCGCACGTGGTGATCGTCGCGCGGGCGATGGGCGTGCCCGTGATCGGCCGGGTCCGGGGCTTGCGCGGGATCGTGCGCGAAGGTGACGAGATTCTGGTCGATGCGGACAAGGGCATTGCCCACGTCCGCCCCGTCCAGCAGACCGCAGACCTGTTTGCCGAACGCTTCGCGCAAAGTCGCCAGCGGCAGGCGGCCTATGCCGAGATGCGCGATATCGAGCCGTTCACTCGCGACGGCACGCGCATCCAGGTGATGATGAACGCCGGACTGCGCGACGACCTGGCGGCGCTGCCGCTGGTCGGCGCGGACGGGATCGGGCTGTTCCGCACCGAGTTCCAGTTCCTGGTGTCCGCCACGCTGCCGGCGCGCGAGCGGCAGACGCGCCTCTACCGCGACGTGCTGGAAGCTGCGGGCGAGAAGCCGGTGATCTTCCGCACCGTCGACATCGGCGGCGACAAGGCGGTGCCGTACCTCGATTCCGTCACCAGCGAGCATGACGAAAACCCGGCGATGGGCTGGCGTGCGTTGCGGCTGGCGCTCGAACGCGAAGGGCTGCTGAAGGCGCAGGCGCGCTCGCTGCTGGAAGCCGCCGCGGGCCGCAAGCTCTACGTCATGTTCCCGATGGTGTCGGAGCCGTGGGAGTTCGATGCGGCGAAGGCGGTGTTCGATGGGCAGCTCGCCTTTCTGAAGGCGCGCAAGAAGCCGCTGCCCGAGGCGATCCGTTATGGCGCGATGCTGGAAGTGCCGGCGCTGGCCGAAGTTCTCGACCAGTTGCTGCCCAAGGTCAGCTTCCTGTCGGTCGGCACCAACGACCTGACCCAATTCCTGTTCGCCGCCGACCGCGCCAACCCCAAGCTGGCGGAACGGTACGACTGGCTCAGCCCCGCGATCCTGCGCTTTCTGGCGCGGCTGACGCAAGGGACGGTGGGCAGCGGGGTAGACCTCGGCATCTGCGGCGAAATGGGCGGGCGCCGACTGGAAGCGCTGGCCCTGCTCGGCCTCGGTTTCCGCCGGTTCTCGATCACGCCGGTCGCGGTGGGCCCGATCAAGGAACTGATCCGCAAGGTCGACCTGCCCCAGATCGAGGAGACGATGAAACGGCTGCTCGCATCCCCCACCGCCAGCATCCGCGCCGAACTGCAGGCCTGGGCCGAGTCGAACGGGATCGACACCGACTGACTTCGCCGCGCGGGGGCGGCGCTTCGTCGTGCGCGATCAACAGTCTGGCAGTGGCCAACCTTGACATACCGCGGCTCTGCCGTCTCAAGAGGAGCGGGGGGCGTGGATCGATAGTTCGGGACGCCAGATGAACGAGGAAACAAGTCCGCCTGACGGACAGCTGCCGCTGCACGGCGTGGGCGATCGCCTGCGCATGGCGCGCGAGCAGCAAGGCCTGACCCTAGCGCAGCTGTCGGCCGAAACGCGCATCCCCGCGCGGCACCTGGCGCTGATCGAGAAGGGCGAGTTCGCCGGACTTCCCGCCAAGACCTATGCCACCGGCTTTGCCCGCACCTACGCGAAGGCGGTCGGCCTCGACCAGCGTGCGGTCGTCGAGGAAGTGCGCGCAGAGCTTGCCCGCAGCCACGGCGGTGACCGTTATCGCGCCGCCTCTTTCGAACCGGGAGACCCGGCGCGCATCCCATCGCGCGGGCTGGCGCTGTTCAGCCTGGCTGCGCTGATCCTGCTGCTGGTGGGCGGGGTGATGTTCTATAACCGAGTGCTGGCTCCGGGATCGGGACCGGGTTCGCTGCTGGAGGAAGAGCGGCTCGCCGCCCAGAACGCCAAGGCGAACCCGCCGGCTGCGGCTCGTCCAGGCGAGGGTGCCGCGCGTCCGGCAGGGCCGGTGGTGTTCACCGCGCTGGAGGACGGCGTGTGGGTCAAGTTCTATGACGGCACCGGCGCACAGCTGATGCAGAAGCAGATGGCGCGCGGCGAACGCTATACCGTGCCGGCCGAAGCGACCGGGCCACAGGTGTGGACCGGGCGGCCCGACGCGCTGGCGATTACCGTCGGCGGCAAGCCCGTGCCCAAGCTGGCTGAGAGCGAGGGCATCATCCGCGACGTGCCGGTGACGGCGCAGGCGCTCCTTGCACGGGGACAAGCGGCTGCGGCGGCGGCACCCGCGGCTGGACCGACCGGGACCTAGGCATTAACCATCCGGTTCATCGGCGGTTCGCCCACAGAAGGCGACACTGGTGCTCGGGACAAGATTTGGACGGGAAAGTATCGATGGGGATCAAGTTGAACCGCGCCTTCGCGGCGCCGTTGGCGATCGTGGCGCTGGGCCTGGGCGCGTTGCCGGCGTCTGCGCAGGATTCTTCGACCGATGCGCGGCTGCGTAAAGCGGAGACGGAGATTCGCGCATTGCAGCGCAAGGTGTTCCCGGGTTCGGACGGCAAGTATTTCGAACCGGAGATCACGGCCGCGCAACCGGCGGGCGCGGTCGCCGGGCGGCCCTCCACTACGGCGGTGACCGATATCCTCGCCCGGCTCGATGCGCTGGAAGGCCAGATCGCCCGGCTGACCTCGCAGACCGAAGAGAACACCAATGCCATCGCCCAGCTGGGCACCCGGCTGGGCGCGCTGGAAGTGACCAGCACGGCGGCGACTGCGGCCAATCCGCCGATCGCGGCAGTCAGCCAGCCCGCCGCCACCGTCATCACACCCGCCCAAAGGCCCGCTGCGGCCACGCCCCCGCCGGCGGCGGCGCCGACAGGGCCCACCGCGCAGCGCTTGGCGGCGGTGCAGGCGATCCCCAAGCCGCAAACCGACGATGCCGGCAAGGACGAGTACGATTACGGCTTCCGCCTGTGGGAGGCCAAGTTCTACCCCGAAGCGCAGCAGCAGCTGACGCTGTACGTCGAGAAGTATCCGCGCCACGCGCAGATCAGCTATGGCCGCAACTTGCTGGGCCGGGCCTACCTCGATGGCGGCAAGGCGGCGGAAGCGGCGCCCTGGTTTCTCAAGAACTACCAGTCCGACAAGCAGGGTGCGCGCGCACCCGACAGCCTGCTGTATCTTGCCGAAAGCATGATCGTGATGAAGGACACCAAGCGCGCCTGCATCGCGCTCGCGGAGTTCAGCGAGACCTATCCCGCGGTCGCCAGCGGCCGGCTGAAGAGCCAGTACGACGCCGATCGCCGCCAGGTTAAGTGCAATTGATACGGCGCTTTCGCCTGAGCTGATCGCACGTTTCGGGGCGGATTTTCGCCAGGTCTGGCGCGCCGGGGCCGACGCCTCGATGCCGTTCGGCGTGGCGGTGTCCGGGGGGGCGGACAGCCTCGCGCTGATGCTGCTGTGCCACGCCTTTCGTCCCGGGCAGTTCGAGGTGGCGACCGTCGATCACGGCTTGCGGGCTGACAGCGCCGCCGAGGCAGCGTTGGTGGCGAAACTTTGCGACCAGCTCGGAATCCGCCACGCGACCTTGCCGGTCGAGGTTTCCGGCGGAAATCTGCAGGACGCCGCGCGCACCGCGCGCTACGCCGCGCTCGGCCGCTGGGCACGCGACCGGGGCCTGGTGGCGCTCGCAACCGCGCACCACGGCGACGATCAGGCTGAAACGGTCGTCATGCGGCTCAATCGGGGGAGCGGGATTTCTGGTCTCAGCGGTATCCGCCCTATGACCAGTCACCCGGGGACGGGCATCGCGATTTTCCGTCCGCTGTTGAGCTGGTCCAAGGAAGAGTTGACCAAAATCGTGACCGGTGCCGGAATAAGCCCGGCGACGGACCCATCGAACGTGGACCCCCGTTTCGACCGGGCGCAGGTTCGCGCGGCATTGAAAGGGGCGGACTGGCTCAATCCGTTGGCGATCGCGCGCTCTGCGGCTTTGCTGCACGAAAGCGACCTGGCGCTCGGCTGGATCGCGGCGCAGGTCTGGGACCGCACGATCGCTTATGCTGACGAAGCGGTCGAGTGGCGGCCGCAGGATGAACCGCGTGCGGTGCGGTTGCGCATTCTCGCGCGGGCCATCGCCGAAGCGGGCGGCACTGGCTTCACCATGAGCGGGGTTGCCCGCCTGCACGACGCCATCATCAACCAGGACGTGCGCGGCGGTACGCTGGCAGGCGTGCAGCTTTCCGTTCGCAAGGGGACGTGGACTTTCCGCCGCGCGCCGCCCCGGGCGACTGTCGGCTAGACGATCGGGTCGCCCTGCTGCAGCATCTCGCCGCGGGTGACGATGACCTTGTCCCCCGGCTGCACGATGGCGAAGATTTTCGAGATGAACCCGTCGGGGCCCGAAATGCAGCCGTGGCTGGCATAGCCGTTCTCGATCGCGTGACCGCCGTGGATCGCGACCCCGTCGCTGGTCAGGAACATCGACCAGGGCATCGGCGCATTGTCGTATTTCTCCGATACATTATGCCGCTGCTTGCGCAGGATCGGAAAGGTGCCGAGCGGGGTGGGGTATTCGTCGGTCCCGAGCAGAACCGCCGCGGCGCCGATCTCGTACCCGCCCTTGAACACCGACAGCACGCGCGCGTCGAGATCGACGGTCATCACGATCGGGCCGTCGGGCACGTTCGCATCGTCCCAGTGCCATTCGCCGTACTTGATCGGGCCGTCGATCGGCAGGACGCGCTTGACCGTCAGGCGCTCCGCCCGTGCTGGCCGAGGCTGGGCCGGGCTCGTGAAAAAGCCGGACTGGTCCGCCGGGGCCGGTTGCGCGAGCGTTGTCGCCGACTCAGCCGGCGCGGCGGGCCGTTCCGGCGCGGTGAACTGACCCGTCGCAAACGCGGCGCCGGTAAAGCCCAGAACCACTGCGGCTGTCGCTCCGCCTAACCACCTGATCATCGCGTTCATGGAACAGGCTATGCGGCACGGCGGCAAGCGGTTCCACCGGCCGGCAGCCGGCGTCCCCCCGCGGGACAGCGACGTGGTAGAGGTTAACCGGCCTGACGGGTGACGCTGACCGTCTTGTCGCCGAATTGCGAAGCCCCGAAGCTGGTCAGGAAGCTGACGTCGGCAGCATCGCGCCCGATGCCGATCTTCACCACTTCTGCGGGATCGGCCATCTCGGTCGCATCGACGATGTACCAGGCACCGCCGCCGGGCGTGTGCGGGTCGGCCAGGAACACTTCGGCCAGCGCATGGAAGTCGGGCGGCTCCACCCCCGGTGCAAAGCACGAGACATAGCGCGCGGGAATGGTGGAGGCGCGCGCCAGCGTGATCAGTACGTGCGCGTAATCGCGGCAAATCCCCCGCCGCTCCACGAAGCTGTCGAGCGCGGTCGTGCTGGTGGTGCTGACCTGTTCGTAGGTGAAATGCTGGACCAGCCAGTCGTGGATCGCCTGCACCCGCGCGCCCCCGGACGTGCCGCCGAATTCGTCTTCCACGAACGGCTGGAACCGGTCGGCGGGGCAGTACCGCGAATCGAGCAGGTAATCGAGCGTCTCTCCGGGCAGGTCGTGGGGAGAGAGTTGTTCGAGGTCGGCGAGTTCGGGCACCAGCCGCTGCACGTCGACCACCGCCTGATAACTGACCTCGATCTTCCCTTCCGCCTGGAACAGCACGCGCTCCCCCACACCGTCATGCGCGGGCACCCGGGCGGCATCGGTCGGGGTCATCCGGGTGTTGGCCGAGATGATCTTCTGTTCGGGAATATCCGCCGCTTCGAACTGCAGGATAATGTCGGTGGGCTGGTCGAGCTGGAAGTCGAACCGGGCGTTGATGGCGATCGTCATGGTGGGCTCCAACGCGCAACGGCGGCGCGGGTTTCGCTCCCTCTGTCATTCGTCGCAGCCCCGCGCTAGTCGCATCGGCAAAGGAGACGCCGATGCCGGGTTTGTGGTTCGATGAATTGGCCGTGGGCCGGGTGTTCGATCACCCGATCCGCCGAACGGTGACGGAAACCGACAACCTGCTGTTCACGACGCTGAGCCACAATCCGGCCGCGCTGCATCTCGATGCAGAGTACATGAAAGACAGCGAATATGGCCGGGTGCTGGTCAATTCGTGCTTCACGCTGTCGCTGATGGTCGGCGTGTCGGTGGGGGACACCACGCTGGGCACCGCGGTCGCCAATCTCGGCTGGGACGAGGTGCGTTTTCCAGCGCCGGTGTTCATCGGCGATACGCTGCGGATCGAGACCGAGGTGCTGGAACTGCGCGAAAGCAAGTCGCGCCCCGAAGCCGGCATCGTCACCTTCGCGCACCGGGCGTTCAATCAGGACGGAGTTCTGGTGGCGACTTGCAAGCGGAGCGGTCTGCAGCGGCGGAAACCATCGTGAGCCGCGCTCTCCGATCGCTGCTGTTCATCCCTGGCGACAGCGACAGGAAGCTGGCCAAGGTTGCCGGCTGCGGCGCCGATGCGGTGATCCTGGATCTGGAAGACGCCGTGGCGCCGGCGAACAAGCTCATCGCTCGGGACAAAGTGGCGGAATTTCTCCGCGGGTTTGACCGCACGGCGGAAGGCGCGCCCGAACTCTGGGTGCGGATCAACCCGCTCGACAGCGGGCTTGCCGAGCGTGACCTGGCGGCGATCATCCCGGCACGCCCCGACGGTATCATGCAGCCCAAGCCCGATGGCCCGGATGACGTCGCCAAGGTTTCCAGCCTGCTCGATCACATGGAACTGGCGCACGGGATTACGCCCGGCTCCATCGGGATCATCCCCGTGGCCACCGAGACCGCGCTCGCGCCGTTCCGGCTGGGCGAGTACGCCACTGCCGGACTGACGCGGCTGCGCGGACTGACCTGGGGGGCGGAGGATCTGGCCGCAGCGCTGGGCGCGACCGGCAATCGCAGCGCGGATGGCGAGTGGCTGTTCACCTACCGCCTGGTCCGCTCGCTGACGCTGATGGCGGCCCATGCAGCGGGCGTGCCGGCGATCGAGACGCTGCATGCCGATTTCCGCGACGAGGCAGGGCTGCTTGCGTCGAGCCGGCAAGCCCGCGCCGAAGGGTTCTCTGGCCGCCTGGCGATCCACCCCGCGCAGGTTGAGCCGATAAACGACGGCTTCACCCCCAGTGCCGAGGAGGTGGCATTCGCCCGGCGCGTGCTCGCGGCGTTCGCGGCTGAGCCGGACGCGGGAACGGTGGGGATAGACGGCAAGATGTTCGACATCCCGCACCTCAAGTCCGCCCGCCGCACCCTGGCCGCCGCGGGCGAGGGGTGAGCGCCGCGTGTCGGTTGCACAAGGCCTGCTGCGGTTTGAGACCGGCGGACAAGGGCTGACCGACATCACCGGCGAGGTGGCCGGGTGGCTTGCCCAGTCGGGCATGCGCACGGGCGTACTGACCGTCTTCTGCCGCCACACCAGCGCCGGACTGCTGATCACCGAGAACGCCAGCGTGGCAGTGCAGCGCGATCTGTTGCGCTGGCTCGACCGGCTCGCGCCCGAAAGCACCGTTTACGAACATAATGACGAGGGACCGGACGATATGCCGGCGCACATCAAGACGCTGCTTACCGGCAGCGCGTTGACGATCCCGTTCTCCTCCAACCGGCTGCTGCTGGGCACCTGGCAGGGCATCTTTCTCGCCGAACACCGCGCGCGCGGCCACTCGCGTGAGGTGGTGCTGACGGCCATCGGCGAATGAGCGGCCGGCCTGCTTCCCTGGTCGGCGCAGTCGAGGCTGGCGGGACCAAATTCGTGCTGGCCGTAGCGGACAGGCGCGGTGCGATTCTGACGCACGCGCGGATACCCACCGGCCGGCCCGAGGAAACCTTGTCGCCGATGATGCAGTTCTTCCGCGCCGCCGCGCAGGAGCACGGGCCGATTGCCGCGTTCGGGGTGGGCACCTTCGGGCCGATTTCGCTCGATCGTCGCGCGCCCGACTGGGGGCGGTTCACCACCACTCCCAAGCCGGGCTGGGGCGGGGCGTCGCTGCCAGAGGCGCTGGCGGAGTTCGGCGTGCCGGTGGCGCTGGACACCGACGTCAACGCCGCGGCCCTGGGGGAGTGGCTGACGGGGGCCGGGCAGGGCGCGGAGACGCTCGCCTATACCACCGTGGGCACCGGGATCGGCGTGGGCGTGCTGAGGGGCGGAGAGCCGCTTGGCGGGATCACCCATTACGAAGGCGGTCACATCCGTCCGCGGCGGGTGGACGGCGATGACTTCCCAGGCGTCTGCGCGCGGCACCGCGACTGTGTCGAAGGCCTGGCCTCCGGTCCTGCGATCCAGGCGCGGTGGGGTGCCAGCCTCGATCGGCTGGGCGGGTTCGAGGTCGATCTGATCGCGCGCTACCTGGCGGAGTTCGCCACCTCGCTGGTGCTGCTGCACATGCCGGAGCGGCTGATCTTCGGCGGCGGGGTGTGCAAGACGCCCGGGCTGATCCCGGCGCTGCGGCGTCATACAGAGCGGTTGCTAAAAGGCTACGTCGTTCACCCGGCGTTCGATCCGGGGCTCGAGAGTTATATCGTCACGCCCGCGCTCGGCGACGATGCGGGTATTCGCGGCGCGATCGAGCTGGGACGGCGGATGCTGCGTTAGGCTGCGCGGGATCTTAAGCGAGGACGTCGTGCTCGCTTTGCAGGTGCAGCGGACCTTCGCCGTACAGGTACGCCGGATCGAAGTCGCCGAACTTTTCCAGGCGGGTCCGGTCGCGCACGACCACCAGCCCGCGGCGGAATTCCACCACCTCCTCGCGCCGCAGCTCCGACAGCGCGCGGTTCATGTGGATGGGGGTGGTCCCGCACATGTCGGCAAGATCGGTCTGGGTAAGCGGGGAACGGAAGCCGTTCGCCCGGCCGAGCCCGACCATCTCGAGCCGGCTCCAGATTTCCGAGAGCCGGTGCGCCACCCGGCGACTGGCCTTGAGCTGCTCCAGCTTCAGCGTCCATTGCCGGTGGATCGCCGCGTCCAGCAGGGTGGAGAACCAAAACAGGCGCGCCAGATGCGCCTCATTTTCCAGGATCAGGCCGATCCGTTCGTGCGTGACATAGCCGATTTTGGACGGGCCCACCGAGATCACGTCATGATCGAGCCGCTTGAGCGCGTACGCGTGCAGATCGACGAAATCCCCCGGAACATGGATGCCGACGATATGGCGCCGGTCCCCTTCGTAGATCGTCCGGAGCATGAACCCTTCGATCAGGATGGCGCTGCGGTGCGCTAATTCGCCGCGCGCCAGGATTCGATGCGGCCGGTCGTACTCGCCGAGCTCGCAAACCGAATCCTCGAGAAGCTGCTTGTCCGCCTCGCTCATGGCGTGACGCGACCGCCCCATGAGAAAGCGGCCCGTGAGCGGGTAACGTTGTGCCTCCTCCACCATGTCACCACTAGTGCCTGGAGTGGGGATTCGGTTCCGCGCAGACTTGAAAATTCTGCAACGAGCGCCGAGCGTAGGGCGTGTCCTGGTTGTTCTATCTCCTGGCGATCGGGTTTGTAGCCTGGCTGTGGCGGCGGGTTGTGATCCTAGAGCGGGAGGTCGCCCGCTTGCGCGACGGAGTGGCGGCGGTGCCTTCCACGCCGGCTTTCACACCCTCTCCGTCTGTGGATGCCGCACCCCGGCTGGGTCTGGAGCCAACGCCGCTGCCCGCTGCGCAGGCGCAGAAGCCTGTGCAGACGAGCCTGGGCAGCCGCGCAGGCGATGCGCTCGCCTGGCGGCCCAGCCTCGACCTGGAGGATCTGTTCGGACGCCGTCTGCCGATCTGGGCGGGCGGGGTGACGCTGGCAGTCGCGGGCTTCTTCCTGGTGCGCTGGTCGATCGACGCCGGATTGTTGACCCCCGCCGTGCGCGTGCTGCTGGCTGGGCTCTTCGGCGCGGCGCTGATCGCCGGAGCGGAGGTCGCCTATCGCTGGCGCGAGCGGGTGGCCGATCCACGCGTCGCCCAGACGCTCGCCGGCGCGGGGCTGGCGACGCTGTATGCGGCGTGCTATCTCGCAGGCAGCGCTTATGGCCTGATCGGATCGACCCTCGCGTTCCTGGGCCTGGCGGCGGTGACCGGGGCGGCGATCGCGCTGTCATATCGCTTCGGATTGCCCAGTGCGGTGCTGGGCCTGGTCGGCGGGTTCGCCGCCCCGGCGCTGGTTGGCAGCGACCAGGCCAATGTGCCGCTGCTGACGCTGTACCTTGCGCTCGTGACCGCCGGCCTGGCCTTGACCGGCAAGCGGCAGGACCGGGCGTGGCTGGGCGTGGCGGCCCTCGCCGGAGGGCTCGGCTGGGGTGCGCTGCTGATGGCGGGCGGCATCCGGCAGCCGCCCGATGCGGCGGTGCTGGGCGCCTATCTTGTGCTGCTGGGAGCCATCGTGCCGGGCCTTACCGGCGTCGCCGCCGCTCGGCCGCATTGGCTGGTGCGGGTGGGGGCGGCCGCGCTGGCGGCGCTGCAGCTCGCCTTTCTGGTGCAGCAGAGCGGGTTCGGGGCGCTCGAGTGGTCGCTGTATCTGCTGCTCGGCGGTGCCCTCGCGTGGTTCGGCTGGCGGCAACCGGCGATGCGCGAGGCCAACGCCGCCGCCGCCGGGGTCGGGGCGGCGTTGCTGCTCTTCTGGCCCACGCCGGACCCATGGGGCTTTGCGTTCGTCGCCGCAGCACTGGCGATTATCTTCGCCGGCGTCCCGCTCGCGCAAGTGGCCCGCGGACAGGGGCGGCCGCTGGACCTGGCGCAAGCGGCGCTGTTCGCGCTTGCCGTCGCGCTTGCGGTGCTGTGGCACTTCGGCACGGTCCTGCCGGACGATCCGCAGCCGCTGATTGCGCTCGTATCGCTATCGCTCGCGGGAATTGCCGCACTGGCGGTGGCTCTCGCACCGCGTTTGCCCGGGACGCAGGGCGGGCACGCGCTGCTGACGGCGCAGGCGGTCGCGGCATTGCTCGGCTTCGGCGCGCTGGCGCAGGTGCTGCCCCAGGACGCGCTCGCCTTTACGGGCGCGCTTGCCGCCGCGCTGCTGGCCTGGCGGCTGCCCGGTCTGCGGGGAGCGATCGCCACGCTGGCGCTGATTGCCCTCGGTTGGGCGCTCGCGCCGCTGTCGCAGTGGCTGCAGGTTGGCTGGATGGCGCTGGTCGGGGAGCCGATGCAGACCGGAGCGCTTCCCGCGCTGCGCGCGATGCTTCTGCATATCGTGCCGGCCGCGGCGGCCTGGGCCGCGTGGTGGGTGGTGCTACCGTCTGATAAGGCGGAACTGCGCAAGGGCATCGCCGCGATCGCAATCGGGCTCGCCGCGGTGGCCGGGCATGTGGTTTTCCGTCATGTTTTTGCGTCCGTGGCAGGGACCGATTTCGTCGCTACCGGAGTGGCCGAGCGCATGGTGTGGGAAGCGCTGCTGCTCGCTTCCGCATGGCTGGCCGCCCGGCGCGGGTGGCGCCGGGCCGCGGTGGGCCTCGCCGCGTCTGCGCTGACGCACTTCGCCTGGTTTTCCCTGACGCTGCATAATCCGCTGTGGAGCGCGCAGGCGGTCGGACCGCTGCCGCTCGCGAACGCGCTGCTGCCGGCTTACGCGGTGGGCTGCGCGGGGCTGCTGCTGCTCCGCCGCTGGCTGGGCGAAACGGCCTTCATGCGCTGGCTCGTCGATGCGGCGCTGATGATGGTGATCGCGCTGTTTGCGCTCAGCGAGCTGCGCCAGATGTTCGCCGGCTCGCTTATGGTGGCGACGCCGGTCAGTCCGACCGAGGACTTGCTGCGCTCGCTGCTTGGCATCGCGCTCGCCGCCGGATTCTTGGCGTGGGGCGCGCATACGCATGAGCGCAGCTGGCGCATCGGCAGCCTGGTATTGATGGTGATCGCGGTGCTGAAGGTGTTCCTGGTCGACGCGGCGGGTCTGGCAGGGCTGGCGCGGATTGCGTCGTTCATGGCGCTGGGGTTCAGCCTGATCGGCATCGGCTGGTTCTATTCGCGGCAACTTCGCGCCTCGCCGGCCGAAACGGCAGCGACGGCGGAAGCGTAACAAGCCCGTCACATCCGCGCGGCATTCCGGTTTTGCAAGGTGTCTTGCAGGGCCGGGGGCTGCACGCATGGACGTGGTCGAAATTCTCCTGAGCGATCCCGCGGCGGCGGTCATGGAGCCGTGGGTGGAGGGCGGCCGCACGTTCGCGTTCGCGTCGCTGGCGGGCGCGAGTGAAGTGGACGCCGGCAGGCGCCCGGTGTGGGCATTCGTCGACTGGGTCATGCCCGAGATGTCAGGCCTGGAAATGTGCCGCCGGCTACGGGCCGATGCCCGCACCGCAGCGGCACACATCACCATGATCCTTGAAGGCCACAGCAGCGAGGACAGCCGCCGGGCACTCGCCGCGGGGGCGGACGATTACATGGTCGGGCCGGCAGACCGGGACAAGGTGTTGGAGCGGGTGCTCGCGATCGATCCGCAGCTTCACCGGCGGCGCGGCGCGCAACAGGTGGTGGTCGGCGCGCTGACGATCGATCTCAACGCGTTGCAGGCCCGCTGGGCGGGGCGTCCGCTGACCCTGCCGCCCAACGAGTTTCGTCTGCTGCGCTTCCTCGCCGACAACCCCGACCGGGTGCTCACCCGTCCGGAACTGATCGAAGGGCTCGGCAAGCACGATCCGCCGCTGGATGCGCGCACGGTAGACGTCTGGATCGGTCGCCTGCGCCGGGCATTCCGCGCGGCGGGTGCGGGCAATCCGCTGCGAACCGTGCGATCTGCCGGGTATGTGTTTGACACGCCCTGATCGCCGCGCGTGCGCAGGCGATCAGGGCGCGGCGGACTAAAGCTTCACCCCGATGGAGAACGCCAGCGTGGTGCCCACATCATAGCTGTTGATGTCGATCCGCCGGTCGCCGAACTCCTGGAATTCACGGTGCCCGCGGCCCAGGATGTTCCGCGCTTCGAACTTGGCTTCGATCTCGGTCCCGAACACGTCCACGCCTTCACGCCACACGAAATCGAGCTGCATGCCGGGGCTCTCGATCACATCCGGTTGTGGCGGCGTACCATTAAGCCCACGGCTGACCACCCGGTCGCTGGCATAACTCAGCAGGATCGTCTGCTGAGACAGGCGGTCAGTGTCTTCCAGACCAAGCTGCAGGTTGACGATGTGGTCCGACTGCCCCGTCAGCGGCGCGCCGTTGCGGAAGTAGCTGGCTGCGTCCGATGCCGCCGCACCGAACACCGCGACGGTATCGTCGGCGCTGACCTTCAGCTTGGACTGGCTGAACGTGTAGTTGGCGATCGTCACCAGCCGGCGCGGAGCGAAGAACCCGCCGCCGAGCCCGTCCAGCGGCCAGTACTTCACTGCCTCAAGCTCTCCGCCGTATAGCTGCGCCTCAGGCGCGTTGGCGTACGAGGTCGTGAAGTCGCCGCTGAAGTTCACCACATAGGCTTCGATCGGACGGTCGATCTTCTTGTAGAACGCGGATGCGGAAATCCGCTGCTCGGGCGCGAAGTAGTATTCGAGCCGGGCTTCGGCGTTGAACAACTGGCTGTCGACCAGCAGCGGGTTGCCGCGGTACGACCGGTTGTCGTCGGGATCGTAATACGGCTGGGCGATCAGCTCGCGGAACTGCGGGCGGGCGATGGTCTTGGATGCGTTGAGCCGCGCCTGCATCCCATCCGCCAGGTCGAAGGTCAGCGTCGCCGCGGGCAGCCAGTTCCCGCGCTTCAACTCCGTGCCCGCGACCGACGGCGGGACGGAGGCGAACACCGCTAGCGGCCTGGTGAACTGAACCGCATCCTCGTATCGGACGCCCGCGTCGAGCGAGACCGGGCCGAAGGCGGTGTTCCCCTTGAGATAGGCGGCCTTGATCTCCAGCCCGGCATCGAATGCAGGCGTGCCTGGATCGGATTCGATCAGCGTCAGCCCGCCCGCGCCGGGTGTGTTGGCCGCGACGAACTTGGGATCGGTCAGCGTCGCGATCAGGTCGTCGATCCGTTGCAGGCCGAAGGCGCTGATCACGTCGCTGTTGCCGCGGAAGTTGTTGGGGGCCAGGAACAGGAATGCGCGGCGCGTGCTGGTGCGCAGCGTGTCGCTGTAAGCGGCGCCCGTCGTGAGCGAAAAACCGTCCAGGGCACGCCAGGTGATGTCGCCGCTGGCGGCATACAGGTCTTCGCTGAGGTTGGAGAAAGTCACCTCGCCATCGCCGCCGTTGCCGTTGTTGAGGCGGTTGACGAACTGGCCGGCGAAGGGGCCGCTGTTTGAACGGACGTACTCGAAGAACAGATCGGACGGCGCGTCGCGTTTGGTGTTCGCGTACGCTGCCCTGAGGTCGATCGCGAGACGGTCGCTCGGCTTGAGTTCGGCTACTACCTGGCTGTCGAACAACTGGCGTTCGAACCACGATGTCCGCTGACCCATGAAGTCGGTGTCGGCGCCGCTCTGCGCAGGCTTCTGACCCAGCGACAGCGCGGCTTTCTTGACGGTGTCGTGGATGTAGACGTTGGTCCAGCGCAGCTTGCTGTCGCCCGCTTCGAACCCGAAGCCGAGCAGTCCGTTGACCAGGATCCGCTGGTCAGTGTTGACCGTGCGGAAATCCCGCTCGATCGAGGTCAGGTCGAAGCTGGACGAGCGCTGCTGCGTGATGTCGCGCGTCAGCCACTTGTTGCTGTAGCCGGCAGCGGCGATCACGCCCAGATCGGCATCGCCCACCGGAAAGGTCTTGCCCGCTGACAACGAGGCCGAGAAGTTGGGCATCGTGTTCCTGTCGCGCTGGATCACGGCGTTACGCGCGGTGACGAGCTGGCGCGCGATCGCGGTGGTGTCGACCGGATCGGTGCCGATCAGCGCGCGGCTGTCGAAATAATCCTGCAGCAGCGGGGGAACGTCCCGGTTGCCGTTGTCGTACCCGGTCCAGTCGCTGCTGCTGCCGTAATATGTGTAGCCGGTGTTGAAGGTCGTCTCGGTATCGCCCGACACTCCGAAGCCGAGCGACAGGAACGGTTCGTTCGGCGTGGACCTGGTGGTGAGGTTGATCACGCCGCCGCCGAACTCGCCGGGGTAGTTGACCGAGTAGCTTTTCTGCACGAGCGACGAGGCGATCACGCCGGTAGGGAACAGGTCCAGCGGCACCACCCGCTTCAACGGCTCGGGGCTCGGCAGGGGCGAGCCATTGAGCAGCGCCAGGCTATAGCGGTCACCCAGACCGCGCACATAGACAAACCCGCTGCCGACCACGCTGAGTCCGGTGACGCGGCCGAGGGCGCCGGCAATGTTGCCTTCACCGGTGCGCGCGATTTCGGCGGTGCCGAGCACCGACACGACCTGCGCCGACGTGCGCGCGACGTTGCTCTCGCGCCGCCCGGACACGACAATTTCGCCGCTACCGCCGGGGATCGAGACCTCGACATCCTCTGCCGCTGCCGCGACCGCGGGTTCGGCTACGGCATCGCCAGTGGGCGGGGTCACCGCAGTGCCCATGTCGGTTACGGATTGCGCATGGACGGTACCGGGCGCGACCAGCGCACTGGTCAGAAGCAGCGCGCTCGCCAGCCTCAGATTGGTGGACATCTCGTTTCCCCTGGAAGGTCGATACGAAGAGGGGGCAGCGCCCCAAGCGGCGGCTGCCCCCTCAAGTTCGGGTTGCCGCCGCTTACGTGGTCGGCAGCGAGGTGCAGGCGCTTGCTCCGCCGAGCGGGGCGAACGCGCTGTTGCAGGTCCAGCCGGCGTACCAGGCCGTGTTGCCCGGGAACGCCGCGCCGATCTTGTACGGGGTGGGCGAGGCGGTGAAGAAGCCGGCCGGGATCACGGTGCCGGTCGACAGGCCGCTGGGGTCGGTCGGGTTGACCGCGTTTTCGTTGGCGCCGTTCACGAAGGTCATCGTCAGCGAGTTGACGAACGCTTCGTTGTTCGATGCATCCCCGGTGATGAACCCGCGCACCTGGGCGGCGGTGAACGGTGCGGAGCCCGACCCGTCGCCGATGAACTTGGCGTTTCCGGTACCCGAGCACTGGAGCGCGACCGAGCGGGCAGTCAGCGTCGCGCGGTTGGCGGCATCGGTGTTCGACGTCATCCGGATGCACTCGTTGTTCGGCGAGATGATCAGGCCGTTGTAGAGCGTGACGTCGGCGTTGCCGCGGAACAGCGCGGAAGCCCGGTCTCCGGTCGTGTTGTTCTGGTTGCTCGCCAGCGGCTGGATGGCGGTGAAGTTGACCACCTTGAGGTTGGAGCGCGGCTGATCGAGCTCGTTGCCGTTGGAATCGATCTCCATCAGCGCGTCGCCTTCGCCGGGACGCTGGATCAGCAGCGCATGCTGCAGGCTGACCCGCGCGCCGGTATCCACATCCAGGCTGTCGTCGTCCGCGCCGGTGGCGACATAGTGCTTCATGCGGACCACGCCGCCGAACAGTTCGGAACCGTCGTCCGAGCTGTTGTGCGACTGGATGTGATCGAGCGTGGTGCCCGAACCGATCGCGCTGGTGGTCAGCGCCTGCAGCTCCTTGTCAGCGCTGAGCACGAAACCGGAATAGCGGATCTGGACGTAGCTCATCGTGCCGGAACTGTCGGCGTCGTTGTTGCCGCCATAAGACGCCTTGTTGACCGCGCCTTCGGTGTCGCGCTCGCAGTTGCCCGCAGCGACCGAGCCCGTGACGCAGTCGGTCACCCGGCCGCGGCCAAGCAGCACGACGCCGCCCCACTGGCCGATCGAATTGTCGGTGTTGAGCCCGGCGACATTGTCCTGGCTGGTGAAGATGATCGGCGCGGTGGCGGTGCCGACCGCGTTGATCTTGTTGCCGCGGTTGACCGCCAGCCAGGACTGGCCGGTCCGGGCGTAGAAGATCACGCCCGGCTCGACCGTGAGCGTCACGTTGGTGTCGGCGGTCAGCGGCGCGGTGCAGCCGACGGTGGTGGAGGTGTAGGGTGCGGCGGCGGAGGGTGCGCTGAAGCCACCATCGCAGCCGACATCGACGCGGCCGTTCATCGCGTAGAGCAGGCCCGAGATGCGGGGCAGGGTCACGCTGCGGGCGATGCGGCTGGGCAGTTCGCACACGCGGTAGCTGCCGGTGGGGCCGCTGATCGTGCCGCGATCAGTCAGGCCGACGGTGCCGTCGTTAGTCAGCGTCGGGCAGGCGCCGGCCGGGGTGATCGTCGCGCTGGTCGGCGGCGGCGGCGGTGGGGGAGGCGCGGGGTTATTGATGACGACGTCGACACCGCCGGTCGTGCCGGGTGAGGAAATGTCATCCGGACCGCACCCGGTCAGAATTGCCAGGCCGCAGCCAAGCACGATGGTCCGCTGAATGGTATTCACGTGAACGTCCCCCTCATAAGCCGAAGAATCGATTGCGTTGAACGCAGGTCGCAAGAGGAGCGCTAGGGGCCGTACGTGACAGTTTATTTTCAAAAGCCGGCTTATCGAAACGTGACTTAACTATGACGGTTGCGTGTCTTGTTCGTCATACTTCGAGGACGCTCAACGATGCGCACCCTACAACGTGAGCTTCTCTCATCGGCTTCACGAGCCTGTCACCGCATTGTCACTTAGTGTATGCAGAGGGTCCGGGACGGAGGGCTCGCGATGATTCTCGGCAGACTATGCGGCATGGCTATGGTTGCGCTCGCCTGCGCACCGGTCGCCGCACGCGCTGATGTGCTGGAGATCGGACCGAACGGCGCGCAATGGATCGCCGGAGCGCTCGCGGCGTCCCCCCAGGTGCCCGACAGCGCCGTGGAACAAGTCGAACTGTCGGCGGACTTCCCGGTGCCGCAGCATGCTATCGCCGATGCCGCCCGGCAGGCGGGAGTGGTGCCGTCGCTTTATGCCGCAAAGGTGGGCGAGCTTGCGCGCCGGTTCGATCTCAGTCCGACCCTGATCGAGGCGCTCGTCTGGCAGGAAAGCCGCTGGCGCGCGAACGCGGTGTCGCCGGTGGGCGCGCGCGGACTTGCCCAGCTCATGCCCGGGACCGCGCGTTATCTGGGGGTCGATGCCAACGATCCGTTCGCCAATCTGGAAGGCGGCGCGCGGTATCTGCGGGAACAGCTCGACCGGTTCGGTGGCGATATCGAAAAGGCGCTCGCCGCCTACAACGCGGGACCTGGCCGGGTGATCGCCGCCGGGGGCATTCCCCGAATCCGCGAAACGCAAGGCTACGTCGCTTCGATCATGGGGCGCCTGTCCAACCACTCCCGGCCCATCCATTCACGCCCTTCCTCATCACGAGAGCCGAACTAGACCATGCTGCGTTTGACCCGCCTCCTGCCCATTGCCCTGTTGATGAGCCCCACCGCCGCGTTCGCGCAAGCCGCCGATCCACAAGGGTCGGGGCCGATCGTCGCCGCGC